>JBKDQY010000044.1:0-26910 GCA_046341655.1 Betaproteobacteria bacterium
TGCTGGTCTGGGTTCCCACCGGCGTCCCCCATCCAGGATTGGCGCTCGGCAGGGCGACCACCAGATCGTTGGGGTTGGCGGCTGCGGTAACGACGGTCTGGTAGGTCATGACGGTGACCGGTGGCACACTGGGATCGAAGGTCGGCAACACCTGGAAATTGAGCTGCACCGCCGAGGCGTAGCTGCAGATCGACTGGTAGGCCAAGCGCAGTGCGTTGTAGGTGTAGTTGCCGAGCAGGAAGGTGCCCGATACCGGGTTCATCGGATCGATCTCGCCGTTGGTCGGAGCGCGGCTGCAGTTGGGCCCGGCGTCGGCGCCTATCGTGTAGGTGTTGTTGATATTGCCGCGCACGCCAGCATTGATGGCGTTCAGAGCGGCCTGCGTCGTCAGGTCGTTCAAGCCCGGTGGCTGCGGTCCGGCACCAAAGCCGCTGGCATAGCCGGCCACAGTGCTATCGACGAAGGCCTGCGCGTAGCCATTGGGATCCTGGCCGTTGTTGATGTAGATGCTGGCCACGGCGCGCTGCAAAAGCGTGAGGTCGGCCACCACCGAGCCTCGATGCGGCGTGGACAAGGTGCCCAGCGAAAGCACCTCGAAGGCCGGTGCACTGATGGCCGCAAGAGCCTGCCCGTCCAACCCACCCTTGCTGTGCACAATGAGATTGACCTTCTTGGCCTTGACGGTCTGAAGGAAGGCGGCGATCTGGCCCTTCAGATCGGCGGCGTTGGCGGTCACCGCGCCGTTCTTGTTGGCGGTCGAGAAACGCTCGTAGAGCACGCCGGCCTTATCCATCTCGGCCAGAACACCCGGAGCGTCGGCAGCGAGCCAGGTGTCGCGGTTGGCTGCGATGCCGTGGGCCAGCACAAAGGGGAAGGCGGCGTCGAACTCGATGCCGACCCAGTCGATGGCCATGCACCAAGCTTCTTGGGTGTTGGCGGTGTCGATGTCGACACGCAGTTCGTTGACGACGCCGGGGTTTTCGGCGCTGGCGAACTTGACCTTGGAGATGTCGATTTCGAAAGAGTCGTTGACCCAGGTGTCATTGAAGCCGGTCAGTGTCTTGATGAATTCACCGTTCCAGGACAAGCGGTCGACCTCCGGAGCGATGCCGGGCAACACGGCTTTGTCGTCGATGTCGAAGACGGGAAACGAGACCTTGGCGCGCTGTCCGACGACCTTTGCAGCCACCATGGCCGCAGGGTTCTTCAGCGTGCCATCGGCATTGAGCTGAGTCTTGTTGACCGGCGAAGGCACCTTGAGGCGCACGATCAAAGGGCCCCCATTGCGAAAGGTGCAGCCGGTGTCCAGGCCGCTGCCGGAATTCACCACGTACCTGCCCATGTCCTCTTCCGGTGGTGGAAAAGGCGAGGTGGTTTGAGCCTGAGCCTGCAGGCCTGTCAACCCGACCAGGACGCAGAAGATCGTAAAGAGCTTCATGACGGGGCTCCTCATCACGTTGCGCGGGGCAGGAGGAGGCGTTCGGAAACGAAGTGCGCCGGCAGCGACGATGGGCCATCCGCAGCGACGCTGCGCCGCCTGTTCGTGGCAACCCAGGCGACGGCAAGCGCGAGCAGCACCAGCAACAGCGCGCCGGGCTCACTCACGGTACCGCCGCTTCCGGCGGTGACGGCAATCGTCGCAGCGGAGTTCTGGAAGCTGTAGCTCAACAGGCCCCCAGCGGCATCGGAGAACACCAGATTCGGGTCCAGCAGATTGACGGCCAGCGTCGTACCCGAGGACGCGGCCAGCCCGGTAAACGTCAGTGTCAGGAAACGGAAGTTCTCCGTCTGCTCATCGTCCAGCTTGGCGCGGCTGTTGCCTGAAGCGGCAAAGGCATCGACCACGCCGCCCGCTGCAGTTGCATCGCCAAAGAACGCGAAGCTTCCCGGTTCGGCGAGGTCGAGTTGATTGCGGCCGGTGACGTTGTCGTCGAAGCTGAAAGCCGTGAACGCCAACACGGTGCTGTCAAAAACCAGATCGAAGTCGAATGCGCCCAGCGAACTTGCAGTCAAGCCGGTGATTTCGAACTGCAGCGAAACGTTGCCGCCCACCTGTACGCTGGACTGCGAGGCGAACACGCTCACAACAGCGGCGTGGACAGAGCCCAGGCCAGCAGCGCCGATGAGAACGCCGAGCGCAGCGTTGCGCAGCGACGCAATGAGACGAGGGATGATCATGGGTTCGAACTCCTGTGGCCGTGCTTTGTCCAAGCCAGACGCGAGGAGCATTGACGCTCACCCGAACCGTCGAGTGAAGGCCTGCCGCACCGTGCCTGAACGCACGGACAACGCCGTCTGTTCTTGATTCACTCTAGGTCTCGAGCGTGACAGCCGCAAGCCCGAAACCGTAACAGTCCGCCCTGAGCTCCCCACGCACTTCGGGGGTTCACAAGCGCGGGACAAGTCCCGTCAGCGACGCCATGGGTCCCTCGGTTTGCGGGCATTGCAAGAGGCATACGACAAACGGCCAAAGACGGCCGCAGTGCATCCCGGGGCCAGGACCGCGCCCGCTCAGGGCGGCTCAGTAGGCCATTTCCAGCAACTTGTACTTCAGGTAGATGGTGAAAGGCGCCAGCACGTCGTTGACCGCGCGCACCACCGCGGAACAGCCGCCTTCGGGGATGAAGGTGATGTCGTCAGCCTTCAGCGGTGTTGCCGCCATCTGCAGGTAGGGCGAAGGCCCCAATTCGGACGACGGCCTGAACAGCGGAATGGCTTCCAGGATGCCCTCTGGCGTGAGCCGGAAGATGCTGATGTGGTCTTCGTTGGCCGAGCGCAAGGCGCCGCCTGCCAGAGCCAGCGCCTGGGCCGCCGTGACGGCGTTGCGCAGCGGGTAGGCGCCAGGACTCTTGGCGTCGCCCAGCACGTAGACCGTGGGCTGACGCACGCTGAGCGGGATGACGTTGACCTCGGGCTTGACCAGGCGCACCGCCAGGGCCTGCTGGAGTTGGGCTGCCAGTTCGCGCGGCGATAGACCGGCGGCCTTGAATTCCTGCAGCAAGGGCAGCGAGATGTTGCCGTCGGGCGGGCATAGGAATCTCAAACGGCCTCGGCCTTGTTGCCTCGTGGGCCCGGCATCGTTGCCTCGTTGCCTCGTTGCCTCGTGGGCCTCGTAGCCGGCCAGCCAGCCAATGCCGGTGCGGAGGGCTTCGAGCTGGGGTTGGGCTGGAGTTGGGCCCATTGCCTTGGCCCGATCGGCCGGACCCCGACGGTCGCTTGAAGGTCGCTCAGCCTCGAAGTATCGGGTTAACCCTGGGCCTTTGGACGGCGAGTCGATATGCGACGCAGCACCACCCAAGCTGCGGCTTGGCCGCTCAGCGGGGCTGGATGTGTCTGGTGTCTGGGCCGACCGGCGCGGCCAAGGCGGCTTCACTCCTGTTCCCCCTCGCGCGCCCGGCCCCTGGGTGGCGGCTGCGGATCCAGCCTTGCAGGCCGCGCCCTCGCAGAGCTCGGGCCCTTCGGCTGGCACAAACAGTCCACCGGACTGTTTGTGTCCCGCCTCAGCACCAGGTGCGTGGTGCCGTCGCGCCACGGCGTCTTGAGCTTGAGCTCCACCTGGCCGGCGGCGTTGAGCTGCACACGCTCGTCGGATGGCGCCGGCCGGGTGATGTAGCGGCAAAGCTGTTCCAGCCGCTTGCGATCGTGTGCTTCGACCCGCACCGCATCGTGCAAGCTGAAACCGTCGATGTCGGCGCACAAGGGCTGGCGCGCCGCGGCCTCGCGTGGCATCGCGCCTCCCAGGGTCAGAACCTACTGCCCGGCACGCGGCCCGAAGGCGATTCGATGGGTTATGGCCGCGGCCTGCAGCGGTATCAGCGTGCGCGCCTCCTGGCCGTCGGCATCCAGCTCGGCCAGGTCGGTCTGGCCCATGTCCTCGACCAGCACACCCCGGCGCTTGAGCATCTTCATCAGCCGGGCGATCAGGGTCTGCAGCAGCGCATGCACCTCGTCGTCGGTGGGCGCATCCGCCTCGACGAAGGTCGGCTTGCCGTCGCCGTCGCAGCGGTAAACGCCGTCCAGCACCACACAGTGCAGGTGAATGTTGAGGTTGGCGGCCGAGCCAAAGCGCTGGATCTGCGTGACCGCACCGCCATGGCCTTCGTCGGCGTGGAGCCCGGCTGCATCCAGCAGATGGCGCCCAATCACGCGCTGCGCCACCTGCAGCACCGGCGTGACCCGTTCGGGCTGAGCCGCCAGCAGCACGCGCAGCGGGATCGGCAGCGACAGCACCCATGCCGCACCGGCACGTGGGGAATGACATGGTCCACCAGGTGCGCCGCGGTCTGCGACATCCGCCGGGCGCCGCACGACGGGCAGAACCCCCGCCGCTTGCAGCTGAACGCCAGCAGCTTGTCGTGGCAGCACTCGCCACAGCGCAACCGCAGGAAGCCGTGGGCCAGGATGCCGCACTCGAGGAAGGCTTCGAACTCGTCCTTGATGAAGCGCGGCAGCTCCGATCCGGTGCTGGCCTCGGTGTGTGCGATGAAGCTGGCCGCATGCTGCTGCACCGGGTAATGCAGCGTGGTCTGCTCGGGGCGGTGGCGTTCGTAGTGGACCGGGGCACCATCGGGCGCCCGCTGGGGCTGCGCCGCGCCTTGCACGATTGGCTCCAGGTGAGGTGAGCCCGCACGGTCTCACTCCGTGCGCCGCGTCTCAATCGCCTTGATTGCTGCCCGCCGACGTGTGCCATCTGCCGCAGGACTTCCTACGGGTGCCTGCAGTACCGCCCGACTGGCAGCATCACGGCGGCGAGATCAGGACAGCGAGTGACTCTTCCGGGTCGGGCCGGTGCTGGCCGCCGGGCTGTCGCGCGAGGGCCTCGAGGTGCTGCTCGACGAGCAGCCCAGGGTCGCCGCCAAGCTCATGGTCGGCCTGGCCGCCCGCATCGCCGACCGCCTGCGCGCGCTGGGCGAGCAGATCCAGTTCTACGCCCGTCTGGCCGCCGACAAGCAGCGCGAGATCGAACGACTGTCCGGGAGCTGAGCTCGGCAGCGGCCCCGGGGTGACATCCGTCACCCCGGCGACCTGACAGCGTTCACTGGCGCGGGGCACGCCGCCCCGACACAGTGGCGGCATGAACACCGCCACCTTCCCCACCCTGCCGGCGCAGGCCCATCACGCGCCGCCGGCCCCGATGCCCAGGCCCGTCGTCGCCGCGCGCGGCCTGGTGCGGCGCTTCGGCGCCGTCACCGCGCTGGCCGGCCTGGACCTGGACATCCACCCCGGCCGCGTGACGACCCTGCTGGGCCCCAACGGCGCCGGCAAGAGCACGCTGGTGGGCCTGGTGCTCGGCCGGCTGCGCGCCGACGCCGGCACGCTGCAGGTGGCCGGCCACGCGCCGGGCAGCCTGGCGGCGCGGCGGCTCACCGGCGCCATGCTGCAGGCCGCGGGCCTGGCGCCGCAGCTCACGGTGCAGGAACACGTGGCGCTGCACGGCGCCTACCACCCGCGGGCGCGGCCGCTGGAGCAGACGCTGGCGCTGGCCGGGCTGCAGGGCCTGGAGCAGCGCCGCTACGGGGCGCTGTCGGGCGGCCAGCAGCGGCGCGTGCAGTTCGCGCTGGCGCTGGCCGGGCGGCCGCGCCTGCTGGTGCTGGACGAGCCCACAGCAGCGCTGGACGCCGAATCGCGCCGCGCGCTGTGGCACACGGTGCGGGCGCTGGCCGACGAGGGCAGCGCGGTGCTGCTGACCACGCACCTGCTCGAGGAGGCCGAGGCGCTGTCGGACCGCGTGCTGCTGCTGGCCGGCGGCCGCGTGGTGGCCGACGGCACGCCCGGCGAGGTCCGCGGCCGCGTGGCGGCGCGCTGGGTGCGCGGCGTCAGCACGCTGCCGCTGGCGCAGTTGCAGGCACTGCCCGGCGTCGTGTCGGCCGCGGCCGAAGGCCGCCGCGTGGCACTGCGCACGCAGGCCGCCGAGGCCACGCTGCGCGCGTTGCTGGCGGCCGACGCCGGCGTCGCGGAGATCGAAGTCACCGGCACGAGCCTCGAGGACGCGGTGATCGACCTGCTGAAGAAGGAGACCTCATGAACACGATCACCCTGCTGTGGGCCGAGACCGGCGCCGAGTGGCGCAAGGCCTTGCGACAACCGGCCTTCGCGATTCCGACGCTGGTGCTGCCGCTGGCCTTCTACGCCCTGTTCGCCATCGTGCTGGCGCGGCCCGGCGGCGGCAACGCCGCCTACCTGATGGCCACCTACGGCGTGTTCGCCTCGCTCGGGCCGGCGCTGTTCGCCTTCGGCGCCGGCATCGCCCACGAGCGCGAGACCGGGCAGCTCGCGCTCAAGCAGGTCTGCCCGCTGCCGGTGCCGCTGTACCTGGGCGCCAAGCTGCTCACCTGCCTGGGCTTCACGGCTCTCGTGGTGCTGGCGCTGTACGCGCTGGCGGCCTGGGGCGGGGGCGTGGTGCTGCCGCGCGCGGCCTGGGTGAACCTGGCGCTGCTGCACCTGCTGGCCGCCGTGCCGATGGGGCTGCTGGGGCTCACGGTGGGCCTGTCCTTCGGCGGCTCGGCGGCGATGGGCGTGACCAACCTGCTGTTCCTGGCGCTGGCGGTGCTGGGCGGGCTGTGGATCCCGGTGTTCCTGTTCCCGGGCTGGATGCAGGCGCTGTCGCAGGCCATGCCCACCTACCACGTGGCCGAGCTGGCGCTGGCGGCCAGCGGGCGCGCCATCGCCGGCAGCGCGCTGGGCCACGGCGCCGCGGTGCTGGGCTTCACGCTGGCCTTCGCCACCGCGGTGGCACTGGCCTGGCGGCGGGCGCACCGCTGATGGACGGCGCCACCACGCCGCGCCGCCGCGCCTGGCGCGGCCCGGCCGCCGCGCTGGCCGTGCTGGCGGCGGTGGCGGCGTTCTTCCTCGCGCTGCCCGAGCCGGGCGACGAGCGCCTGGCGCCGCCGGCAGCCGGCTTCGCGGTGCGCGACGTGCGCCTGTTCGACGGCGAGCGCGTGGTCGAGGCGGCCACCGTCGTGGTGCGCGAAGGCCGCGTCGCCGCCGCTGGCGCGGGCGTGACCGTGCCGCCCGGCCTGCCGGTGATCGACGGCCGCGGCCGCACGCTGCTGCCGGGCCTGATCGATGCCCACGTCCACACCTGGGGCGACGCGCTGGCCGAGACCCTCAACTTCGGCGTCACCACGGTGCTGGACATGTTTTCCGACCCCGCGCCGCACCGCGAGCTGCGCCGCACGCGCGAGGCGCTGTCGCCGCGCGCGCACGCCGACCGCTTCTCGGCCGGACACCTGGCCACCGTGCCCGGCGGCCACGGCACGCAGTTCGGCATCCCGGTGCCCACGCTGCGCACGCCGGCCGAGGCCCCGGCCTGGGTGGACGCGCGGCTGGCCGAGGGCTCGGACTTCGTCAAGATCGTCTACGAGCCGCGCAGCGCCGAGGGCCTGGGGCCGCCCTTCCCGTCGATCGACCGCCCGACCCTGGCCGCACTGGTGTCGGCGGCGCACGCGCGGCAGCGGCTGGCGGTCGTGCACGTCTCGCGCCTCGTGCCTGCACACGAGGCGCTGCAGGCCGGCGCCGACGGCCTGGTGCACGTGCACGCCGATCGCGAGGCCGACGCCGCGCTGGTGCAGCTGGCGCGCGAACGCGGCGCCTTCGTGACGCCGACGCTGGCGGTGATCGCCGGCTTCGACCCCACGCCACCGGCCGCCGCGGCGAAGCGGGACAACGCGCGCTTCGCCGCCGAACCGGCGGTGCGGCCCTTCCTCACGCCCGAGCAGCGCCGCAGCCTGGAGCACACGCCGGAGTCCAGGCTGGTGATGTTCCGGCTGGCCGGGGCGCTGGAGTCGGTGCGCCGGCTGCACGAGGGCGGCGTGGAGATCCTGGCCGGCTCGGACGCGCCCAACCCGGGCACCGCGCACGGCGCCAGCCTGCACCACGAGCTGGAACTGCTGGTGCGCGCCGGCCTCACGCCCATCGAGGCCCTGCGCGCCGCCACCTCGGCGCCGGCGCGGCGCTTCGGCCTGGCCGACCGCGGCCTCGTGGCCCCGGGGCAGCGCGCCGACCTGCTGCTGGTGGCCGGCGACCCCACCGCCGACATCCGCGCCACGCGCGCCATCGAGCGCATCTGGAAGAACGGTGCGGTGGTGGAGCGCCGCCGCTATCCTGAGGCGCCGTGAACGCCACCGCCCCGAACCCCGGGCCCGGCACGCCCGCCGAGCCAGCGCCCGAGCCGCAGCTGCAGGTCATGGACCGCAGCACGCAGCCCATGGGCCGCTGGTTCCTGGCCTACCTGCTGATCTACCCGCTGCCCTGGCTGGGCCTGCCGCCCTCGGCCATGGACGTCGTGGTCTCGGCAATCGGCATCGCAGCCTTCCTGCCTCTGTACCTGCGCAGCTTCGGCCGCAGCGACACGCGAGCGCTGCGTGCCGGTCTGGCTGTGGCGGCCCTGGGCGCAGCGTTGCAGCCCTTCGGGGGCGTCTGGGGCGTCTTCGTCATCTACGCCTGCGGGCTGCTGGGGGGCGTGCTACCGCGGCGCCGCGCCTGGGCGGCGCTGGCGGGCGTGGCACTGGCGCTGGCCGCCCTGGTGCTGTGGCGCGGCCTGCCGATGTGGGACTGGCTGCCGACGCTGTTCTTCGGCGCCATGACGGTGATGGTGTCGATGTACTCGGCGGCCTACGCGGCACAGAGCCAGGCGCTGGCGGCCTCGCGCGACGAGGCGCGCCGGCTGGCCGTGGTGGCCGAGCGCGAGCGCATCGCGCGCGACCTGCACGACCTGCTGGGCCACACGCTCACCGCGGTGGCCGTGAAGGCCGACCTCGCCGCGCGGCTGCTGGACGCCGACCCGGCGCGCGCCAGGGCCGAGATCGACGACATCCGCCGCACCGCGCGCAGCGCGCTGGCCGACGTGCGCGCCACCGTCACCGGCATGCGCTCGACGCGGCTGGCGCATGAACTGGCCGCGGCGCGTCGCGCGCTCGACGGGGCCGGCGTCGCCCTGAGCACGCAGGGCGTGGCGCCGCCGCTGCCGCCGGCGCTGGAGACCGCGCTGGGCTTCGTGCTGCTGGAGGGCGTGACCAACGTCGTGCGCCATGCGAATGCCGAGCGCTGCGAGATCGCCTTCGAGCGGCAGGCCGACGCGCTGCTGCTGCGCATCAGCGACTCGGGGGCCGATGCCGCGCGTGCCGCCGCGCCGCTGCCGCCCCCCAACGAAGGCCACGGCCTGGCCGGCATGCGCCAGCGCCTGGCCGCCGTCGGCGGCACGCTGAGCCTGGAACGCACGCCCGGCGGCAGCACGCTGCTGGCACGCCTGCCACTGGCGGCGTCGGGCCCGGAGACCAGGGCGTGATCCGCGTCGTCGTGGCCGAAGACCAGGGCATGGTGCTGGGCGCCCTGGCCACGCTGCTGTCGCTGGAGCCCGACATCGAGGTCGTCGGTCGCGCGGCCGACGGCGCGGCGGCCTGGGCGCTGGTGCAGCGCGAGAGGCCCGACGTGCTGCTGTCGGACATCGAGATGCCGGGTCTCACGGGCCTGGAAGTCGCCGCGCGCATCCAGGACGCGGGGCTGCCGGTGCGGGTGCTGATCGTCACCACCTTCGGCCGCCCGGGCTACCTGCGCCGCGCGCTCGATGCCGGCGTGCGCGGCTACCTGCTGAAGGACCAGCCCAGCGAGCAGCTGGCCACCGCCGTGCGCCGCGTGGCTGCCGGCGCGCGGGTGGTGGCGCCCGAGCTGGCCGAGGCCGCCTGGGGCGGGGCCGACCCGCTGAGCGAGCGCGAGCGCGCGGTGCTGCGCCTGGCCGAGGAGGGCCGCAGCAACAAGGAGATCGCCGACGCGCTGGGCCTGTCGAACGGCACCGTTCGCAACTACCTGCACGAGGCCGCGGGCAAGCTCGGGGCCGACAACCGCGTGGAGGCGGCGCGCATCGCGCGCGCCAACGGCTGGCTCTGACGCCGGCCCGGTCGGCGACGTGCGGTTCTTCGCGTCGGCCGCCGGATTCCGGGCACCAGCGGTTACAGGTTCGGCGGATCCCCGGATCGGCTTCGACCGGCTCGGTGACTAGACTGTCTGCGACATGAATCCGGACAGTTCCGAGCAGGCGCTGACTTCCCCGGCCAGCGAGACCCTGGCGCAGCCCCGACCGGCGCTCGGCCGGGTGCCTGAGGGCGACTGGGAGACGCGGATCGCGGCGGTCCGTCGCCACTGCAGCACCGACTCTCGCGCCGGCAGCGCGCAGGCGGCTGCGGCGATCGAGGATGCGCGCGCCCATGGCCGCCACGACGTCCAGAGCACGCTCACCTACCTGCTCGGTTTCAGCCAGATGATGAGCAACGTGCCGCACGAGGCGGCGTCCAGCATGTTGCTCGCCATCGACCTTGCCCGGCTCGCGGGACGCCGGGACCTCGAAGTGCAGGCGCTGTCGGGCCTCGGCGCGGCCCACGGGCAGATGAACGACAACGTCACCGCGATCCAGTGCTTCGAGCAGGCGTTGGCGCTGCTGCGGGACATTCCGCCGTCCGACTCGACGGATGCGATGCTGGGCAGCCTGCTGACGAACATGGGCGGGGCCAGCCTGCGCCTGGGCGCCCCGGACAAGGCTGCGTCGATGTTCCGCCAGGCGCATGAGCTCTACGCCAAGGCCGGCAACGTCGGCGAGGCCACCAGGGCCTTGAGCAATCTCGCCTCGGCTCAGGTCGACCGCGCGGAGCAGTTCGCCAGGCGGGGCGCAAGGGAATCCGCGCTCGACGCCGCCCGCGAGGCACGCCAGGTGGCGCTGCTGGCGATCTCGCAGGGGCCCCGCACGGGCGCGGACGCGGTCACCAACGCAGCGCGACTCACGCTCGCCGGCGCACAGACCTTGCTCGGCGATCACGCCGGAGCGGCTGAACAGCTGCGCATGCTGGACGCCGATCTCGGGGGCAGCTCGCTGCGCGCCTACCTGCAGGCGCACATCGCGGCTGTCAACGCGCGCGTGTTGAGCGCCACCGGGCGGTCGGCCGAGGCCATCGTCCACCTCGAGGGTGAACTGGCGCGGACCCCGCCGACCGGTCAGTCCCTGTTCGACCGGCTCACGCTTCTGCGGGAGCTGGCGGACGTGCGCGAGGCCGCCGGCGATCTCGGTGGCGCGCTGCGCACGTTCCGCGAACTCCATGATCTGGCGCTGCAGGCGCGCGATCAGGCCGCGGAACAGCGCGGGCAGGTCTTCAATGCGCGGCTGCAGGTGGAGCGTGCGCTTCACGATGCCGAGATGGAGCGGCTTCGTGCCCAGCGCCTGTCGTTGGTGAACGAGGAACTGGCGCGGAGGATCACGGTCGACGAACTCACAGGACTGGTGAACCGGCGCGGACTGGATGCGGCGCTGGCACTGCGCAGCTGCGATCCGCGCGCGCGATTTGCCTGCATGCTGATCGACATCGATCACTTCAAGCAGGTCAACGACCGCTTCTCGCACCCGGTGGGCGACGAGGTGCTGCGACGGCTGGGCTTGCTCATCCGCGACGCCGTGCGCGATGCCGACGTGGCGGCGCGCTACGGCGGCGAGGAGTTCGCACTGCTGATCGACCGTGCCGACGCCGAGCGCGCCCTGGAAATCAGCGAGCGGCTGCGTGGGGCGGTGGCCGCCACGAACTGGGACAGGGTCGCCGAAGGACTCGCAATCACCTTGAGCATCGGCATCGCGCTGCGCCGCGAGGCCGAGTCGGCCGACGCCTTGCTGGCACGCGCTGACGAGAGACTGTACGCAGCCAAGCACGCGGGCCGCGACACCGTGAGAACCGACGGCACCTCAGGTTGACGCTCCGCGGCGCCGGATGCGGCCCGACCGCCCGGCACCGCCGCAGGCCGGATGGACCCCGGCACCGCGGGGCCATTCGACGGCCCGTCCGGGGCGGGTGCATGCGCCCGGGCATACTGCCCCACGTCGAAAGGGGAGTAGCAGGCCGTGCAACGCGGCCGCGGAATCCCGTCAATCCGGTGGGTGGCCGTCGTTCAGGCTGTCCGCCCGGGACCGCAGCTCGGCCTCCCGGCCGATTCGCAAGACCTTTCGGCGCAATCGCGGTACTCATTCCAACGACCTTCATCACCGAGGGAGCGTGTCCATGGACACCATTGCGCCGACCTGGCTCTGGATTTTCTTCGTGGCCGCCGTGCTGGTGGCCTTGTTCGTCGACTTCGTCGTGCTGCGCAAGCAGGGCGCACATGCCGTCTCGGTGAAGGAGGCGCTGAACTGGTCGATCGTCTGGGTGCTGCTGAGCTTTGCCTTCAACGGCCTGTTCTGGTGGGCGGTCTACCAGGATCATGGCGCAGCCCTGGCCAACACCAAGAGCATGGAGTTCCTCACCGGCTACCTCATCGAGAAGAGCCTGGCGGTGGACAACATCTTCGTGTTCCTGATGATCTTCACGTACTTCGCGGTGCCGCCGGAGTTCCAGAAGCGCGTGCTGATGATCGGCATCATCGGCGCCATCGTGCTGCGCACGGTGATGATCCTGGTGGGCGCCTGGCTGATCCAGCAGTTCCACTGGGTCCTCTACGTGTTCGGCGCCTTCCTGATCCTCACCGGCGTGAAGATGTGGTGGGCGGCGGGGCAGGAGCCCGACCTTGAGAGCAACCCGGCGCTGAAGCTGCTGCGCCGCGTCATGCCGGTGAGCAAGAACTTCGACGGGGAGAGGTTCTTCACCCTCGAGAACGGCAAGAAGATCGCCACGCCGCTGTTCCTGGTGATCGTCCTGGTGGCCATCACCGATGTGATCTTCGCGGTCGACTCGATCCCGGCGATCTTCGCGATCACGATGGACCCGTTCATCGTGCTCACGAGCAACATCTTCGCCATCCTGGGCCTGCGCGCGATGTACTTCCTGCTGGCCGCCATCGCCGCCAAGTTCCACCTGCTGAGCTACGGCCTGTCGGTGATCCTGGTGTTCATCGGCACGAAGATGGTGCTGATCGACGTCTACAAGATCCCGGTGGCGGTGAGCCTGGGCGTGGGGGTCGCCATCCTCGCCATCACCATGGTCTGGAGCGTGAAGACGGCGCCCAGGATCGCGCCGAAGGACACGGCCGACGCCAGGTGACGCGTCCGGGCTCGGCCCGCCGCTGCGACGGCCCGCCCCTGGCGGGCCCTCTTGCTTCCGGGGGGCCGGGCGCAGGGCAACGCGCATTTATCATCCCGGGTTGATGCAAGCCAGCCCCCCCGATCTCGCCCAGGTGCGCCTGGACAACGCGCTGGCCCTGTTCGAGGAGTTCGTGCGCGCGACCGCGCGCCATGCCGACGCGGCCACGCTGCGCGGGCTGGAGCGCCGCGTCGCCGAGCGCGTGCCGATCCAGCCCAGCTACTGGAGCCAGATCAAGGGGCGCAGCCGGCAGATCGGCGAGCGGCTGGCGCGGCAGTTCGAGCATCTCTGCCACAAGCCGCGCGGCTGGATGGACGTGCCGCACGGTCCCGGCAGCGAGGCCCTGCCGCCGCCTCTGGGCGCCACGCTGCCGGCCGGCTTCCGCGGCGCAGGCCAGGCGCCGCCACCGGCGCCGCGCGACGACCACCTGCCGGGCGACGATGACGAGCGCTTCATCGTCGGCCTCGTGCTCACCTACTACCGGCGCCACCCGCAGCGCGCGCGCACCCGGCTGCTTGACCTGCTGGGCGAGGTACTGACGCCACCGGCCCCGGCGCCCGCGGCCTCCACCGCGGCGCACACCGCCCAGCCCCGCGCGGCCAGCCCGGCCGACGACGGGCCGTCACTGTGGCAAAGCAGCCAGCAGGGCGTGGCACCGCTGAAGCGCAGGAAGTAGCCGGCGCGAATCCATCGCTTGGACGACGGATTCGGGTATTCCCGGATTCCGACCCCTTGTCGTCTGATAACTGAACCTTTATCATTTGCTCAATCCTGTGAAAGACGAGTTGCCCAGCCGTCCGCCGGTGCAGCCATCGTCGACACAGCCCCCAACCCTTCAGCCGACGCCATGAACCCGATCCTGTCTCTTGCCCGAACCCGGGTGCCGGTTGACCGGAGTGCCACGCGGTAGCACCCGCAGACGCACCGTTCACGCCGACCACACCGAGGCCCGGGCTGCAGCAGCACCCGGGCCTTCGTGTTTCTCGTCCTTGCCTCTTGCCTGTGCCTTCGACCCCCCATCCCAACCGCGAAAGGAGCCTCCGATGAAGCCGATCCCCGAGACCCGCAAGCCGCGCAACCCCTTCGTGGCCCTGGCCCGAGCCCGCTGCGCCGGCCGCCATGGCGGTGGCGACCGCCGGCAGCGGTTGCAGCGCGAACTGCGCGGCGAAATCAGCCGCGAGCTCGCCCGACTGAAGCCCAGCCCCTGAACAACCCCGCCACGCCCGGAGCGCGTGGTGAATCGGCCCCGCCGATGGAGAACGACCATGACGACGCGTGAACTGTTCTACCTCCCCGTGCCCGCCGAGGAGCGCAAGGCCCGCGGCCTGGCCGCCGCGCTGCTGCGCGGCCTCAGCCGCGCACTCGATGCGCTGGCCGAAAAGGTGGCCCTCGTGGAGGAGCCCCCCGTGACCGAGCCCGTGCTCGAGTTCCACGCCGACGCCGCAGCGCCCGAGGGCGCGCTGTACGTCAACGGCCAGCTCGTGGGCCGCGTGATCGGCGTGACGCGGCTGTGAACCCCGGCCGCCCCGGCCCCGCAGGCTTGCGCCTACGGGGTTTCTCTTCGTGGGCAGGCCTGGCCGGAGGCTGCACAGTCGCGGCATGCCCGCCACCGACACTCACCGCCTGCTGATCGCCCGCGGCGATCTGCACCGCACCACCTGGGTGCCCGATCCCGACGCCACGCTGTCGCTGGAGCCGGGGCAGGCCCGCCTTGCCGTCGAGCAGGTGGCGCTGACGGCCAACAATATCACCTACGCGGCCTTCGGCGAGGCGATGAAGTACTGGCAGTTCTTCCCCGCCCCCGATCCCGGCTTCGGCTGCCTGCCGACCTGGGGCTTCGCAACCGTGGCGGAGTCCCGTGCGGAGGGCCTGGCCGATGGCCGGCGCGTCTGGGGCTACCTGCCGCTGGGCACGCACCTCGTCGTGCAGCCGGCCCGTGTGCGGGCTGGCGGCTTCGCGGACCAGTCGCCGCACCGCGCCGGCCTGGCCGCGGCCTACCAGGCCTACGGCTTCTGCGACGCCGACCCGGCCTGGCGGCCCGAGCTCGAGGGCCTGCAGGCCGTGCTCAAGCCGCTGTTCATGACCGCCTTCCTGCTCGACGACTTCCTCGCCGAGGCGGGCTTCTTCGGCGCGCGGCGGCTGCTGCTGTCCAGCGCCTCCAGCAAGACGGCCTTCGCCACCGCCTTCTGCCTGGCCCGCCGCCCGCGGCCGGCGCGGCCGGCGATCGTCGGGCTGACGTCGGACGCCCGCGTCGGCTTCGTCAAGGGCCTGGGCTGCTACGACGAGGTCCTGGCCTACGGGGCGCTCGAATCGCTGCCGGCCGACGAGCCCGCGGTCTACGTCGACTTCGCGGGCGACGCCGGCCTGCGCCGCCGCGTGCACCACCACTGGGGCGACCGGCTGGGCTTCAGCAGTTCGATCGGTGGCACGCACTGGCGCGAGCTGGGCTCCGGCGGCGGGCTTCCAGGGCCGCGGCCGACCCTGTTCTTCGCGCCGGCCCAGGCCGCCCGCCGCAGCGGGCCGCCGCCCGAGGGCTGGGGCGCCGAGGCCTTCGGCCAGCGCCTGGCCGAGGGCTGGCAGGCCTTCCTCGCGGCCGTGCAGCGCGGCCCCGAACCGTGGGTGCGCATCGTGCACCGGCAGGGCCCAGCCGCGGCCGAGGCCGCCTACCGCGCACTGGTGGAGGGCACGGCCGACGCGCGCGAGGGCGTCATGCTCGCACTGCGCTGAACGCACGGGCCTGGGCGGCGGCTCAAGCCCGACCGGCATCCTGCCGAAAACCCCGGGTAAGAGCAGGATACCCCCAAGCCCTCATGCAGCCCCTCGTCCGCATCCAGCAGCCGCCGCGCGACCTGCCCGGCTGGGCGGCGCTGTTCCGCCCGCAGGCGCTGCCGGTGCTGGCGGCCACGGCGGCGCGGCTCGCGGAACTGCGCGAAAACGAGGACGCCGTCGACGCCCACCTGCTGGCCGAGGTCGTGGCCGCGGACCCGCTGCTCACGCTCAAGCTGCTGGCCCACGTGGGCCACCTGCTGCGCAACCGCGAAACCTCCCAGGTGGAGACGGTGACGGCGGCGCTGCTGATTCTGGGCATCCCCCCCTTCTTCCGCCAGTTCAGCGAGCTTGCCGTGGCCGAGGACGCGCTGGCCGACGTGCCTGCCGCACTCGAGGGCTTCCGGGCCGTGCTGCGGCGCGCGCACCGCGCGGCGCGCTTCGCCATCGGCTTCGCCGTGCACCGCATGGACTACGACGCGCCGCTCATCCATGAGGCGGCGCTTCTGCACGACTTCGCGGAGCTGCTGCTGTGGCTGCACGCACCCGAGATGGCGCTGCGCATCGCCTCCATGCAGGCGGCCGACTCGACGCTGCGATCGGCCACCGTGCAGCGCGAAGTGCTGGGCATCGAGCTGGTCGACCTGCAGCATGCGCTGATGGAGCAATGGCGGCTGCCAAGCCTGCTGGTGCAGCTCACCGACGACCACGCCGCACGCAGCACGCCGCAGATGCGCAACGTGCTGCTGGCCATCCGCGTGGCGCGCCACAGCGCGGCGGGCTGGGACAACGCGGCCATCCCCGACGACGTTCGCGACATCGCCGAGCTGCTGCAGCTGTCCGCCGACGCCGCGAAGCGGCTGCTGCACGAGATCGACAGCGACTGAAACCCCGCGCCTGCGCGCCGCCGTCATCGCGCCGTGAGATAGTTCTGCTGCGCCCCCCGCGTGTGAGAGGGGCATGGCAGGAGGAGTTTCACGATGGACATTTCCGCATTCCAGCAGTTCATGAGCACGACCGTGAGCGAGCTGGCCGTCAAGGTGCTGGCCGCGATCGCGTTCTGGATCGTCGGCCGCTGGCTGATCGGCCGCGTCATCGCGGTGATGCAGTCGGCGATGAACCGCAACAACGTCGATCCCACGCTCACCAAGTACCTGGGCTCGATCGTCGCCGTCACGCTGAACATCGCGCTGGTGCTCGGCATCCTGGGCTACTTCGGCATCCAGACGACGAGCTTCGCGGCCATGCTCGCCGGTGCCGGCGTGGCCATCGGCGCCGCCTGGAGCGGCATGCTCGGCAACTTCGCCGCCGGTGCCTTCATGCTGGTGCTGCGGCCCTTCAAGGTCGGCGACTTCGTGCAGGTCGGCGGCATCACCGGCACCGTGCACGAGCTGGGCCTGTTCGGCACCACGCTGATCACGCCCGACAACGTGATGACGCTGGTGGGCAACGGCAAGGTCTTCGGCGACACCGTCTCCAACTACAGCGCGCTGCCGTACCGCCGCGTGGACCGCACGGCGCAGCTGGCCGGCGGCGTGGACGTGGCCGATGCCATCGCCAGGCTGAAGGCCGCGGTGGCCGCCATTCCGAACGTGAAGGCCAGCCCCGCGCCCGACGTGACGCTGCTGGACATGAACCTCGTGGGCCCGGTGCTCGCGGTGCGGCCCTATTGCCACACCGACCACTACTGGCAGGTGTACTTCGACACCAACGAGGCCATCGTGCGCGTGGCGCGGGAGGCCGGCTGGCCGGCGCCCACGCCGACGCAGATCATGAAGACGATGCCGGCCTGACGGCGGCACGGCCGCCTCAGGCGAACGACAGCACGCCCAGCAGCCCCAGCACCAGCACCAGGTATCGCGCGGCCTTGCCGGCAGCAATCCACAGCATGCTGGGGCCCAGAGGCAGCTTCAGCCAGCCGGCGGCCACCACGAGCACGTCGCCGACCAGCGGCAGGAAGCTCAGGAACAGCGCCGGCGGCCCGAATCGCCGCAGGCGCTGCACCAGGGGGTGCTCGAGATCGACCTTCACGCGCTGGAAGCGCTCGAAGCCCTGCCGGGCCCCGTAGCCCATGCCGTAGCTGAGCAGGCAGCCCGATAAGTTGCCCGCGGTGGCCGCCAGGAAGGCCCACCAGACGATGTCGGGATAGGCGGTGACGAGGGCCGTCATCACGATCTCGCTGCTGCCGGGCAGCAGCGTGGCCGAGACGAACGCCGAGAAGAACAGGCCCCAGAGCCCGGCCTCGGCGCTGAGCCAGCCTTGCAGCCAGGCCTGCAGCGCGCTGATCCATTCGAACATGGGCCCGATTGTGGCGGTGCGGCGAGGCCGCGGTCCGGGCGCGTCCGCCTACAACGGCACGGCGGTCGTGCCCTTCAGGCGCCGCAGCTGGAAGCTGGTCTTGCAGTCCATCACGCTGGGGTGGCGCAGCAGCTGGTCCATCAGGAAGCGGGAGTGGTGCGCCATGTCGCGCACCAGCACGCGCAGCAGGTAGTCCATCTCGCCGGTGAGCGCGGCGCACTCCACGACCTCCGGCCAGGTCTGCACGGCCGCGGCGAAATCGTCGATGGGGTTGCGCGAGGCGCCGGTCTTGGCCAGGCGCACGCTGATGTAGGCGGTGAGCGGCAGGCCCACGCGGCCCGGATCCACCAGGGCCACGTAGCCGGCGATGACGCCCGCTTCCTCCAGCCGCTTCACGCGACGCAGCACGGCGCTGGCGGACAGGCCCACGGCGTGCGCCAGTTCGTCGTAGGTCGCCCGGCCGTTGGCCTGCAGCGCCTGAAGGATGCGCTGGTCTATCGCATCGATGCGGAATGTTGGCTCCACCTCTTTGATTCTTGCAGGATTCCTGCGCTCTGACGAACTCCAGCGCCATCACACGCAAGCACGCTGCGTGTCGGCAGCCATACAGTGCACGGAACGAACGCCGCCAGGCAACCGCAGGAGACGACGATGGACTTCACGCCTTGGGACAACCCGATGGGCACCGCCGGCTTCGAATTCATCGAGTACGCCGCGCCGGACCCCGCCGCCATGGGCGCACTGTTCGAGCGCATGGGCTTCACCGCCATCGCCCGGCACCGCCGCAAGAACGTGCTGCTGTACCGCCAGGGCGGCATCAACTTCATCGTCAACGCCGAGCCCGACAGCTTCGCGCAGCGCTTTGCGCGCCTGCACGGGCCGAGCATCTGCGCCATCGCCTTCCGCGTGGCCGACGCCAAGGCGGCCTACGAGCGCGCGCTGTCGCTGGGCGCCTGGGGCTTTGCCGGCACTGCAGGCCCGGGCGAGCTCAACATCCCGGCCATCAAGGGCATCGGCGACAGCCTGATCTACCTGGTGGACCGCTGGCGCGGCAAGGGCGGTGCCAGGGACGGCGACATCGGCAACATCGGCTTCTACGACGTCGACTTCGAGCCGCTGCCCGGCGCGGCCGCCGCCGGCCTGAACCCGCCGGGCCACGGCCTCACGTACATCGACCACCTCACGCACAACGTGCACCGCGGCCGCATGGCCGAGTGGGCCGAGTTCTACGAGCGGCTGTTCAACTTCCGCGAGGTCCGCTACTTCGACATCGAGGGCCAGGTCACCGGCGTCAAGAGCAAGGCGATGACGAGCCCCTGCGGCCAGATCCGCATCCCGATCAACGAGGAGGGCAACGAGAAGGCCGGGCAGATCCAGGAGTACCTCGACAAGTACCACGGCGAGGGTATCCAGCACATCGCGCTGGGCTCGACCGACCTGCACCAGACGGTGGATGCGCTGCGCAGCCAGGGCCTGAAGCTGCTGGACACCATCGACACCTACTACGAGCTCGTGGACCGGCGCATCCCCGGCCACGGCGAGGACGTGGCGGCACTGAAGCAGCGCAGGATCCTGATCGACGGCAAGGCCGGCGCGCTGCTGCTGCAGATCTTCTCGGAAAACCAGCTCGGGCCGATCTTCTTCGAGTTCATCCAGAGGAAGGGCGACCAGGGCTTCGGCGAGGGCAACTTCAAGGCGCTGTTCGAGAGCATGGAGCTCGACCAGATGCGCCGGGGCGTGCTGGCCAAGGCCTAGGGCGATGGACGCGGTTGTCGGCTTCCACGACGGCGTCAACAAGGGCGTCGCTCCCGTCACCTACGGCACCGGGGACCGGCCGCCGCGCGGCAACTACGCCAAGGCCCGGGCCGACTACACCTGCGAGCAGGACTGGGCGCAGTACAGCGAGGCCGACCACCAGACCTACCGGAGGCTGGTCGAGCGGCAGCTGCAGCAGTTGCCGGGCCGCGCCTGCGACGAGTTCATCGCCGCGGTGCGGCAACTGGGCACGCCGGACCGCATCCCCCGCTTCGACGACGTCAGCGAGCGGCTGATGAAGGCCACCGGCTGGCAGGTCGTGGGCGTGCCGGGCCTCATCCCCGAGGAGGCCTTCTTCGCGCTGCTGGCGGCGCGCCGCTTTCCGGTGACCGACTGGATCCGCCGGCCCGAGGAGTTCGATTACGTCGTCGAGCCCGACGTCTTCCACGACATCTTCGGCCACGTGCCGCTGCTGTTCGACCCCGTGTTCGCCGACTACATGCAGGCCTATGGCGCCGGCGGGCTCAAGGCCAGCCGGCTGGACGCCTGCGAGTTGCTGGCGCGTCTTTACTGGTACACGGTGGAGTTCGGCCTGATCGCCACGCCGCAGGGCCTGCGCGCCTACGGCGCCGGCATCCTCAGCTCGGCCGGCGAACTGCCCTACAGCGTGACCAGCCCCGAGCCCAGCCGCGTGGGTTTCGACCTGCAGCGCCTGATGCGCAGCCGCTACCGCATCGACACCTTCCAGGCGACGTACTTCGTGATCGACTCGTTCCAGCAGCTGTTCGACGCCACGGCGCCGGACTTCACGCCGGTGTACGCCGAGGTGCGCGAGCGCATCGCACGCGAGGGCGAGATCGAGGCCGGCGCGGTGCTGCCCGGCGAGCGGCACTTCAGGGCCTGAGCCAGCGCTGCAGCTCCAGCCACCAGCCCTCGTGGCTGGCCAGGTGCATGTGGGCATGCCCCGGCACGTGGCGGTTGTCGGCGCCCGGCAGCGTGGCCGTGGACGGCGGGAACACGATGTTGTCGCAGTGGGTGTAGAAGCAGGTGAAGCGGGCGCGCCTTGCCGGCGTCTCGCGCGGGGCCAGGGTCTGCAGCCAGCGCGAGAGTTGCTGCATCTGGCGCGCGTTGCGCGTCATCGCGAAGCGTGCCAGCCAGGTGCCGTGGTGCGGCGTGGCCAGGGTGATGGCGTGGTGCAGGCGCTCGTGGGCGCCGTCGGACGCCCACCACGCACGCAGCGCCAGTCCGCCCATGCTGTGGGCCACGGCCACCGGCGCCAGGCCGGTGGCGGCCTGCAGCCGCGCCACGGCGGCGTCGATGAGCGGGATGTAGTCGTCGATGGAGCCGAACACCGGCTCCAGGTTCACGGCGACGAAGGGCGTGCCCTGCGTGCGCAACCTCCTCAGCCAGGGGTTCCACAAGCCGCGGTTGCACACGAAGCCGTGCACCAGCAGCACGCCGCGACGGCCGCGGGCATCGGCCGGCAGGTGATCGGGCTCGGCCCGGCTGCGAAAGGGCTGCCGCCAGCCGAAGATCACCGGCGCCATGATCGCCTCGTGCGCCCAGGCGCCCAGCAACTGGGACGGGCTCGCCCGCGGCGCGGGATCGGCGCCGTGCGCCATGCGCAGCAGCACGAACTCCAGCGCCATCACCCAGGCGTGGAACCCGAGCACGAACACCGCCCAGGCCACGGCCCAGCCCGGCCGGCCCTGCTGCAAAGCCCACGCGGCACCCGTCGCGGCCAGCAGCAGCGCGAACGCGACCACGCCCTGCAGCAGCCGCGCGAGCATCAGGCGAGCTTCACCTCGCGGCCCGAGAGCTGGCGCGCCAGGCCGGTGGCCAGCTTGTTGACGAGGCCGTAGATGGACAGCTGCGGGTTGGCGCCGATGCTCGTGGGGAACAGCGAGCCGTCGTGCACGGAGAGGTTCTCGACCTGCCAGTGGCGCCCGTCGGGCCGCACCACGCCCAGCTCAGGCTTGCCGGCCATGCCGCAGCCGCCCATCACGTGGGCGCTGAGCACGCGCGTCTGGTAGGGCGCCATCGGCAGGCGCTCGATCTGCGCGCGGGCGTCCGTCCAGCTCGTCGTCCACGTGGCCTGCTCGTGCAGGGGCATCACGCGCTCGGCGCCGGCGGCGAGCTGGATCTCGGCCATGCTGAGCAGCGCGCGTCGCGCGCCGTCCCAGACGAAGGGCGTGAGCGGGTAGTCGAGCTGCGGGCTGCCGTCTCCCTTGATGGAGACACGCCCCCCCGGCGACTGCTCGTGGAAGCCGTCGCGCAACAGCGCCAGCAGCGCCTGCGTGTGCGGGAATCGCGCCAGCGTCTCGGCCTGCCCGGCGCCGATGCCGGGCATGGCGATGGTGGAGATCAGCGGGTACAGGGGCGGCGCCTCGAGCTTGTAGCCGATGGGCCCGTCGATCGGCTGCGTCTCGAGGAAGTGATCGGTGTAGACGGTCTGCGGTGCTCCGTCCCAGGCCTCGATGCGCTCGGCGAAGGTGGCCATCGTGGCCACCACCGGGTGCAGGAAGGTGCGCAGGCCCAGGCGGCCGTGCGGGTCGGGCAGGCCGGAGCGCAGCAGCAGCGCGGGCGAGTTGATGGCGCCGCCGGCGACCACGACGTGGCGCGCCAGCACCCGCGTGCCCCCCGAACCCGGCGCGCCGTTGACGGCCACGGGCCGGCACTGCACGGCCTGCACGCGACCGGCCTGCAACTCCAGCGTGTGCGCCTGCGTCTGCACCAGCAGCGTGGCACCGCGGTCGAGCGCAGCGGGGATGGTCGTCACCAGCATCGACTGCTTGGCGTTGGTGGGGCAGCCCAGGCCGCAGGAGCCCAGGTTCCAGCAGCCCTTCACGTTGCGCAGGATGGCCGGCGCGCTGATGCCCAGCCTGGCGGCGCCGACGCGCAGCTTGTGGTTGTTGGCGTTGGGCGGCACCAGCCATGCCCCGACGTTCAGGCGCCGCTCGGCCTGCAGGAACCACGGCGTCATCGAGCCGTCGGCCATTTCGGGCAGCGCGAAGTGCTCGGCCCAGTAGGCCAGCGTGTCGGGCGGCGTGCGGAACGAGCTCGTCCAGTTGACGGTGGTGGAGCCGCCCACGCAGCGCCCCTGAAGGATGGAAATGGCCTTGTCGGCAGTCTTGCGGCCGTTGCTGTCCTGGTAGAGCGTCGCGTAGGCCTCGGACTCGAGCTGGCGGAAGTCGCTGCTGGAGCGCAGCGGACCCTCCTCGATGATGACGACCGCGAGGCCGGCGCCGCTGAGCAGTTCAGCAGTGATGCCGGCACCCGCACCGCTGCCGACGATGGCCACGTCGCAGCGCAGTTCGGCCGGCGGCGTGCCGTGCGGGCCGCCCAGCACCTTCCAGCCACGGGCGAGTCCGGCGCGGATGGGGTCGGGAATGGTCTCGGTCATGCGGCGGGCTCAGGCCGGCGGGATGTTCGGTACGGGCCGCTGGCCGCGGTACCCCATGAGGGCCCAGGTGGCGGCGTCGGCGAAGTAGGCGGCGTTGGTCAGCTCGCGCAGGGCCTGGTAGACCTGCTGGCGCAGAGCGAGTGAGGATCGGCGCAGGGTCTGCAGCGACGCCTCGACCTCCGCGGGGCTGGCGTCGTCCCAGGGCACGGTCAGCCCGATCAACGCCAGGCGGCCCGGGGCGCTGGAGGCCAGCGTGGTGAGTTCATCGATCTCAGCCTGGACGCCCGGCGGCATGCCGGCGATCGCCTGCTCCAGGCGCTGCAGGTGCGCCTCCAGCACCGGGCGGGCGGCGGCAGGATCGGCCGGAATCAGCGGGCCCAGCACGCCGCGGGCCACGGCGGCGTAGAAGGCTCGGCCCGAGGCGGTGAGTCGCCCCGCCTGGCGGCCCGGCTTCACCAGGGCCACGAGCCCGGCACCGGCGGCCAGAGCCAGCCCGCCGGCCAGACCCAGCTTCAGCAAGGTTCGGCGCTCCATGAGCGGAGTGTTGCATCATCGACGGGCCCCGCCCTAGGGTGATCCGACTAGCACGAACCCCCGAGCGCCCTCGTGACTTCGACCGCCGACCAGATCCTGCGCGACCTGCAGGCCGTTGCCGCCGAGCGCTCTGCGCGCGCTGCGGATGCCGCGCTCGCGCGTTCGGCCGATGCCGTGAAGCGCTACCAGCATGCCCGGTTCGGCGTGACCTACGCCGACCTGATGGCGCAGCCTCGGTACGCCGCCGCGGCCGAGTTCTTCCTGACCGACTTGTACGGGCCGGCCGATTTCAGCGACCGCGACGACCAGTTCGGGCGCATCGTGCCCGCGCTGGTTCGGTTGTTCCCGGAGCACATCGTCGACACGGTGGCCCAGCTCGCCGAACTGCACGCGCTTTCGGAACGCCTTGACACCGCGATGGCCCGGCAGCGCATCGCCAGCGGCGTGACGGGGCCGGCCATTGGCGGCGCGGATTACGGGGCGTGGTGGCGGGCGGTGGGGGAGCCGCCCTCGCGCGACCGGCAGATCGGGCTCATGGTGTCGGTGGGGCAGGCGCTGGACCGCTACACCCGCAACCGCCTGCTGCGGCAGAGCCTGCGCCTGATGCGGGGGCCGGCCGCGGCCGCGGGCCTCGGCGCGCTGCAGGGCTTCCTGGAGCGGGGTTTCGATACCTTCCGCGACATGGCGGGGGCCGAGGTCTTCCTGTCGACCATCGCCTTGCGCGAGCGTTCACTGGCCGCGCAGCTGTTTGCCGGGGGCGACGCGCCCGACCTGCCTTAGTGCAAGCCCGGGTTCGCGCTGCCCTGGGCTGCCGCCACCATGCAGGCCCCCTTCCACTGGTCGAGACCCGCCTTGCACAAGCCCTGGCTTTCTCAGTATCCCGAGGGCGTCGCTCCCGAGGCCGATGTAGGCGCGTATCGCAACTTGGCCGACGTACTCGAGGCGGCTTATCGCCGCCACGCGAAGCGCGATGCCTTGTGTTGCATGGACAGCCGCCTGACTTTCGGTGAAGTCGACGAGCTGTCTGCGTCCTTCGGCGCCTGGCTGCAGACGCTCGGTCTGGAGCGCGGCGACCGCGTGGCGTTGATGATGCCCAACGTGCCGCAGTATCTCGTCGCGCTGTCGGCAGTGCTGCGGGCGGGCTACGTGGTCGTCAACGTCAACCCGCTGTACACGGCCCGCGAACTTCAACACCAGCTTCAGGACTCCGGCGCCAAGGCCATCGTGGTGCTCGAGAATTTCGCGGCCACGCTCGAGGAAGTGATCGACCAGGTGCCGGTGCAGCATGTGGTGCTGGCCTCCCTGGGCGAGATGCTGGGTTTCTGGCGCGGACGCCTGATCAACTTTGCCGTGCGGCACGTGCGGCGCATGGTGCCGGAGTTCTCGTTGCCGCTCGACGGCGGGCGCACGGTCACGCGCTTCGGTGAAGCGCTCGAGCGCGGCTCGCGCCTGAGCCTTCGCCGGGCCGACATCTCGCCCGACGACGTGGCGTTCCTGCAGTACACCGGCGGCACCACCGGTGTCTCCAAGGGCGCGACGCTTCTGCACCGCAACGTGGTGGCCAACCTGATGCAGTGCGAGGCGTGGTTCAAGCCGATGCTGAACAAGGTGTCGGAGCAGCAACTGACCATCGTCTGCGCGCTGCCGCTGTATCACATCTTCGCGCTGACCATCTGCGCGCTCATGGGCGCGCACTTCGGCGCGATGAACCTGCTGATCCCGAACCCTCGCGATTTCCCGGGCTTCATCCGCACACTGCAGAAGCATCGGGTGAACATGTTCCCGGGCGTGAACACCTTGTTCAACGCCCTGGTGAACGATCCCGAGTTTGCGCGCCTCGACTTTTCGGGCCTGGTGGTGTCCAACGGCGGTGGCATGGCCGTGCAGAAGGCGACCGCCGACCGTTGGCTTCGCATCACCGGGTGCCCGGTCGTCGAAGGCTACGGGCTTTCGGAGACCTCCCCTGTGGCGACGAGCAACCGCCTCGACCTGCAGGAGTTCAGCGGGACGATCGGCTTGCCGATACCGAGCACCGAGATCGCGATCCGCAACGATGCGGGCGAGGACGTTCCGATCGGAGAACCTGGCGAGATCTGCATTCGCGGTCCCCAGGTGATGGCGGGCTACTGGAATCGCCCAGACGAGACCGCCAAGGTCATGACAGCCGACGGTTTCTTCAAGTCGGGTGACGTCGGGGTCATGGACGATCGCGGCTACGTCCGCATCGTGGACCGCAAGAAGGACATGATTCTAGTTTCGGGCTTCAACGTGTACCCGAACGAGATCGAGCAAGTGGTGAGCCAACATGCCGGCGTGCTCGAGTGCGCAGCGGTCGGCATCCCCGA
Source organism: Betaproteobacteria bacterium (assembly GCA_046341655.1). GTDB lineage: Bacteria > Pseudomonadota > Gammaproteobacteria > Burkholderiales > Burkholderiaceae_C > Rubrivivax. The sequence goes on from JBKDQY010000044.1 coordinate 26,148, forward strand.
CGAAAAGTCCGGCGAGGCGGTGAAGCTTTACGTCGTGCGCAACGACGGCACGCTTTCCGAGGACGACCTGATGCGCTATTGCCGGGACAACTTCACGGCCTACAAGCGGCCGAAGTACATCGAGTTCCGGGACGAGCTGCCCAAGAGCAACGTCGGAAAGATCCTGCGACGCGAGCTGCGGCAGGGCAGCGCTTGAGGCGCGTCGCCTGAAGACGGCGCCGCAAAGGACAACGGGCCCGGTTCAATGAACCGGGCCCGTCTCGCTTTAACTAGCCTGACAATGTCCTACTTTCACACGGGAACCCGCACTATCATCGGCGCAAAGGCGTTTCACTGTCCTGTTCGGGATGGGAAGGAGTGGGACCACCTCGCTATGGTCATCAGGCTTGACTTGTCGCCGCGTCGTCACTTGGACGCCGCAGCCAATTCATAGAGTCTCAATCAGTCTTGATTGCGCCATCACGGCATAACAACCTTGCCCAAACCGCCTGCTTTGCAGGCATCGTCAAAGTTATAGGGTCAAGCCTCACGAGCAATTAGTACCGGTCAGCTTAACGGATTACTCCGCTTCCACACCCGGCCTATCAACGTCCTGGTCTCGAACGACTCTTCAGGGGGCTCGAGGCCCCGGCAAGACTCATCTTGAGACGAGTTTCCCGCTTAGATGCTTTCAGCGGTTATCTCTTCCGCACTTAGCTACTCGGCTATGCCACTGGCGTGACAACCGATGCACCAGAGGTGCGTCCACTCCGGTCCTCTCGTA
>JBKDQY010000045.1:0-12280 GCA_046341655.1 Betaproteobacteria bacterium
GCGCAGGCCTGGGCGCTGCACGAGGTGCTGGCCGCGCAGTTCATCGCCAGCCATGACAAGCCGCCGGCGGAACTCGTGCTGGACATCGACGCCTCGGACGTGCCGCTGCACGGGGCGCAGGAACTGGGTGCCTTCCACGCCCACCAAGACCACCACTGCTACCTGCCGCTGTACGTGTTCTGTGGCCAGGCGATGCTGGCGTGCGTGCTGCGGCCCAGCAAGATCGACGGCGCGCGGCACGCGGCGGCGGAAGTGGCCGAGGCCGCTCTGGCTGACGCCTACGTGGCCAGCCCGGCGAGGCGGAGAACCGCATCAAGGAAGCGCAGCTGGAACTGTTCGGCACCCGGGCGAGCTGCTCGCGCTTGATTGCCAACCAGTTCTGGCTGCTGCTGGCGGCGCTGGCCTACACGCTGATGCAGCGGCTGCGCGCGCTGGCCCTGCAGGGCACCGAGCTCGAACGGGCCAGTGCCGCCACCATCCGGGTGCGGCTGCTGAAGATGGGCGCGGCGATCCTGCGCAACACGCGTCGTGTGCGCGTGATGCTTGCAAGCCACCATCTGCTGCGCGTGCTGTTCGCCACCGCAGCGCGACGACTGGCCGCGCTCAACCCGTAGCGGCTCATCCTGCCAAACTACCACCCAAGATCAGCCGCAAGGCCTCGAAGGCTCATCCAGTAGGTCACTGGTTAAACATCCGGGCTAGCGCGATCCTCCAGCAGCGTCCAGCGCATGCCCTTGAGGGACTTGCCGCTGCGCTGCTCGATGCGCCGCATCTTGTCCACCGCTGCGTTGGCGTGCCAGACGGCGTGGAACTTTGGGGCAGAGGCACTGCTCAGGTGGGGCCATCCGCCTGTCTGACTTGGATGCGAGGCAGAGGACTGTCGTCGTGAGGTGGCGCATAAGCGTCCGCGAGACGATGCGTGAAGATGTCCGAAGCCTTTGGCGGTCGGCGTTGGAACTTCCGAGGCGTCACCGAACCGACCGGGCCCAGCAACATGGACTTTCCCCCCTCGAGAACGTCATACCTGAAGAAGTGCAAGCACAGGGCAAGAGTTCGCGGGTAGCTGAATGGTGATTCGGGCCGGGCGAGCGCGTTGCGAAACTCGACTGAATTCAGCGGCGTGCCGTCCGTATCCACTGCGACGAGGCCTATCTGTGCGTCAACAAAGACCCAGCGCTGTTGGTCTTCGAGCCACGCCTCGGCGAAGACGTGGCCGGCCCCGGCGAGGATTGTTTCGGCATGCTTGGCCTGGCCGCTGACGACCCGCGCGGGAATTCCCACGGCATTTAGGCACTCCGTGACGACGACTCCGAACTCGACGCAACGCCATTGCCCACCTTTCTCCGAGGCACGCAGCAGCCCGAGCGCATCCTTGGGCAGTTCCTCATTCCAGCCGTCATGCGAAGTGCGGCCGTGCACCCACTGACAAAGTTTCTGCACCCGCTCAAGGTCCGTTCCCGATCCCGCAATGACAGTGTTGAGCGTATAGGCTTCTCGAAGGTTCTTCAGCTCGTCCGAGTCGGTCGAAGGACGCTGCGAACGAGGTGCATTCGATCCCACCGAATCATCGAACACCAGTGGACCCGGCTGCCAAGCCCCCTTCTTCGCTCGCTCGAGCAGCGGACCGAATCGCGGGTCAGCCTGGATCGCCAGCCAATCCTCCCCGACAAGTCGCTCATCCAAATCGCAGGCCAGCGGGCCGGCCGAGTAAGGGTCCTGTTCGAAGGCGCTGATTGCGCGATCAAGTTCCGCAAAGACCTGGTCTGTCTTCGCCTCCAGACGCCAGCTCAGCGCGAGGAACACGTGCACCCAGGGCTCAGGGTTCAGCGCCAGCAGTTCATTCAGCGCCCGTCTCGCCTCGGCCGGTCGGTCATCGTTCAGCGCGACCACAGCCTGCTGCAATAGCGACAGTAGAGTAGTGGTATCGACCGCCGGAGTTGCCGCAGCATTCTCTTGCAGGGATTCATCTGCGCGCACCTGGCTTGGCGGCGTGCGTGCCGTCGTCGGGACGGATGTCGTACGGTTCATCATGCGCATAGCTCGCGTCTGCCTGGTGATCGACTTCATCTCAGCCTTGCTCAGTCAGGAGCTCTTGAGAAAGCTGACGTCTTTGCCGAGCCAGGGAGCCCACGGGAGGGGCGTCGCTTGAAGCACTCAGTACGCCGCGGATCCGAAAACTGCAATCCGATCAGCTTTGCGAGAGCCGGTGTTGAGGCAGGGAAAGTTGCAGCAAGCAACTTGGCGGGGCGGGAACGATGGGGTTCCCGTCTGTGAAGGTGATGCAGCGTAAGTACCACTGCCCGCCTGTTCAACCGAGCTGCGACGAACTGCGGATCGGTACGACAAGACGTCAACTACGAAGAACAGCCGAGAACTGGCATGAGGTGATAACGCCCACTGCCTACAGCCCGCGCGGCATGACAGGTCCGCCCAAAGCTCCTGACTTCTTGGACCTCGGTACGGCCGAAGTGCGGCTGGCCCAGCCGGTAGCCTACGACCGATGGCAGGCCAAACAGGCCGCGAAGGCTTCGAAAGCTCTGTCGGGAATCAAGGCGTCGAAGTTGCAGGCGGCTCGAGCCGGCCGGAGCGGATTGTCCAGGCGCAGTATTCAGACTAGACTTGACCAGATTGAAGTTCCCGCCGGATGCCCAGCCATGGACACAGTCAACATCTACGACGCCAAGACGCGGCTGTCACAGCTGGTCGACAAGGCCGCCGCGGGCGAGGACGTGGTGGTCAGCCGCCATGGCAAGCCGCTGGTGCGCATCACCCGTCTGGATGCGCCGCGGCGCCACGTCACCTTCGGCCTGCTGAAGGGCCGCTTCAAGGTGCCGAAGAACTTCGACGCCCCCCTGCCCGACGAGACGCTCGCCGCCTTCGAAGGCCGATGATGCGGCTGCTGCTCGACACCCATGTGTTCCTGTGGGCGGTGGCGGGCTCCCCGCTGCTGAAGGCGGCGACACGGCAGATGCTGCAGGCCGCCGACGAAGTCCATGTCTCGGCCGCATCGATCTGGGAGGTGGCCATCAAGGCTCGGCTGGGCAAGATCGACGCCGACCCGGCGGAGCTGGCCGCCGCGATCGAGCCCAGCGGCTTCATGCACCTGCCCGTCAGCGCCGCACATGCGGCCGGCGTCGCGCTGCTGGAGCCGCACCACAACGATCCCTTCGACCGCCTGCTGATCTCCCAGGCACTGGCGGAACCGCTCAAGCTGGTGACCGCCGACGCGCTGCTGAAGCGCTACAGCGATCTGGTGGTCGTGGTCTGAAGACGCTCACATACGACGAGCAACTTCCTTGACCACAGCCGACGAACTTGACCTGCCGCACCTGTGCCAAGTGCCCCATTTGCGCACCGCACAAGCCTGGAGTCTGCGCGGCTTCTGCCGCGCGGACTCGTAGAACCCGATGCCCCCGCCGCCGGGGTGGCCGGCCGTCGTCAAGGCAGCCAGCGCCCCGCGGCGTCAAGCAGGGCCTGGCGCACGCGCTGCTGGCGCGCAGGATCGGTGTCGCCGCAGGCCAGGCGGCACATCCAGTCGCTGGGCGACTCGAAGTCGCAGTGCGAGGCGCCGGCGATGAGCTCGTCGCGCCACAGCCGCGGCAGCGCCGTGGCCCAGGGCGCGGCCACGGCCTCGGCGTTGCAGCGCGAGGGCGGGGCGCGCAGCAGCAGGGCCTCGGTGCGCAGCGTGCGCGCCGCCGTCAGGCCCAGGGGGGCGGTCTCGCCGGCCATGGCGCGGTCGAAGGGATCGAGGCCGACATAGCCCACGACACCGGGTGCCTCCGCCACCAGCAGGCTGCTCAGGCCGCCGGCCGAGAAGCCCACGAGCATCACGCGCTCCACTGGCGGACCAAGGACATCACCCGCGCGCAGCTGCGCCACCAGCGCTGCCAAGGCGCGGCCGTTGCAGCGGAAGTCGAAGGTGCACGGCAGGTCGGGCGTGACCGCCAGCACGCCGGCCTCGGCCAGCGCCCGTGCGTGGCCGGCCAGCGTGGCGCGGCTGCGCGTGAAGCCGTGCGACAGGATCGCGGCGCCGCGCGGCAGGCCCGCGGGGGCGTGCACGTCGAGCGTCACGCGGTGGCCGTCGAGTCGGTGAATCTGAGTCTGCACGGGCGGCACGGCACCGGCCGCACCCGCCAGCACGGCGAACGCGGCGAACACGAAGCCTCGGATCGCCTTCACGCGTAGCTCAGCTCCTTGACCTTGCCGCCGAAGACGCGGTAGCTGTAGATCGTGTAGCCCACGATGGTGGGCACGGTGATGGCGCAGCCGAAGGCGATGACCGCCAGCGAGCTGGTGGCGCTGGCGGCTTCCCAGATGGTGAGGCGGTCCATCACCACGTAGGGGAACAGGCTGTAGGCCAGGCCGATGGCGCCGAACACGAACACCGCCACCACGGCCACGAAGGGCAGCCAGCACAGGCGGCCCAGCACCTGCCTGGAGTTGAGCATGGCGCGCGCCGCCACCAGCGCCGCCAGCGTGACCAGCGGGATCGGCAGCAGGGCGATGAACTCCGGCATGCTGAACCAGCGCTCGCGCACCGTGGCGCTGACCACCGGCGTGACCAGCGACACCAGCCCCATGCCCAGCACCAGCGGCGGCCACGCCAGCCTGGCCCAGCGCACGGCCATGCGCTGCAGCTCGCCCTCGGTCTTCATCACCAGCCAGCATGCACCCAGCAGCACGTAGGCCGCGGGCAGAAGCAGCGCGATGACCGCGGCGAAGGCCGTCGCCACCCAGCCCTCGGCAAAGCCCGTGATGTAGCGGCCCAGCATCCACCCCTGCGACGTGGCCGCGATGCCGCTGCCGGCCCAGAACGCGAAGTTCCACAGCGGCTTCCACGCGTCCTGCGCCTTGACGCGGAAGTCGAAGGCCACGCCGCGCAGCACCAGGCCCACCAGCATCAGCGTCACCGGCAGGTACAGCGCCGTGAGCACCATGCCGTGCGCCTTGGGAAACGCGATCAGCAGGATGCCGACGCCCAGCACCAGCCAGGTCTCGTTGGCGTCCCAGAAGGGGCCGATGCTGGCGATCATGGTGTCGCGCTGCGTCGGCGTGGCTCGGTGCAGCAGAAGGCCCACGCCCAGGTCGTAGCCGTCCAGCACCACGTAGGCGAGCATGGACACGCCCATCAGCGCCATGAACACCACGGGCAGCACGGTGGCCCAGTCGATGCCGCTCATGCCGCCATCCCCTGCACGGGCGCCGGCCGCGGCGCTGCCGGCTCCGGCATCGGCACCGGCTTCTCGGCCATGTGCTTGACGACGCTGACGTAGGCCACGAGCAGCGCCAGGTACACCGTCAGGTACAGCGCCAGCGTGAACGCGATGTGCGCGCCCGGCACCGTGGAGGCCACCTCGTCCACGCGCAGCAGGCCCTGCACGATCCAGGGCTGGCGGCCGATCTCGGTGACGTACCAGCCTGCCACCGTGGCCGTCCAGCCGCTGAAGGCCATCAGCGCCGTCAGGCCCAGGAACGGCCGCGGCAGTGCCTCGCCGCGCCAGCCTCGCCTTCGCAGCATCCACACGCCGGCCCAGCTGACGAGCAGCATCAGCAGGCCCGTGCCCACCATGATGCGGAAGGCATAGAACACAGGCGCCACCGGCGGGTGCGCGCCCTTGAAGTCGTTCAGGCCCTGCAGCTCGCCGTCGGGGTCGTGCTTGAGGATGAGCGCCGCGCCCTTGGGGATGCCGATCTCGAGGTGGTTGCTGCGCGCCTGCTCATCCGGCACGGCGAAGAGCAGCAGCGGCGCGCCGCGCTGAGTCTCCCAGATGCCCTCCATGGCCGCCACCTTGGCCGGCTGGTGCTGGAGCGTGTTCAGGCCGTGGAAGTCACCCGCCAGGATCTGCAGCGGGATCAGCGCCGCGCCCACCGTCAGGCCGAAGCGCAGCGACTTGCCCGTGCTCGCGTTGGCCTTGTTCTTCAGCAGCTGCCACGCCGCCACGCCGGCCACCAGGAAGGACATGGTCAGGCCGCTGGCCAGCAGCATGTGCGTCAGCCGGTAGGGGAAGCTGGGGTTGAACACCACCTCGAGCCAGCTCGTGACGAAGAACTCGCCGTTGCGGATCTCGACACCCGCGGGCGTGTGCATCCACGAGTTGAGCGCCAGGATCCAGAACGCGCTCATGGTGGTGCCGAAGGCCACCAGCGCGGTGGCGATCAGGTGCACGCGCTCGCTCACCTTGCCGTGGCCGAAGAGCATGATGCCCAGGAAGGTGGCTTCCAGGAAGAACGCCGTCAGCACCTCGTAGCCCAGCAGCGGCCCGGCGACGTTGCCCACGCGCTCCATGAAGCCCGGCCAGTTGGTGCCGAACTGGAAGCTCATGACGATGCCGCTTACCACGCCGAGCGCGAAGCTCAGCGCGAAGACCTTGGTCCAGAAGCGGTAGGCCATGAGCCAGCCGTCGTCGCGCGTCTTCAGCCAGCGCAGGCGGAAGAACAGCAGCGCCCACCCCAGCGCGATGGTGATGGTGGGAAACAGGATGTGGAAGGTGATGTTCGCCGCGAACTGCATGCGGGCGAGCACGAGGGCGTCCATGGGCGCTGTCCTTGCGTCGTGGAGGAATCAGCCGCGCCCGCCGGGCACGGCCTTGAGCTTGTCCTTGAGCTCCAGCAGCCGCTGCACCTTGGAGCCCATCTTCATCAGCTGCGCCAGCGTGGCGGCGTCCAGGCGCTGCACGTCGTCGAACCAGCTCGTCATGAGCTCGATGAGGTCGTGCATGCTGCGCATGCGCTGCTGCGCGAAGCGGTCCTCGGGCGTCGTGGGCTCGTCGAGCAGCGCGTTGCGCAGCATGGTCAGGGTGGGCTCGATCTCGCGGCGGCGGCGCTCCTCCGCCAGCGTGCGGAACACCTCCCAGGCATCGGCCGGGGCCTCGAAGTACTCGCGCCGGTCGCCGCTGAAGTGGCGCAGCTGCACCAGCCGCCACGCCTGGAGCTCCTTGAGGCCCATGCTCACGTTGCTGCGGCTGAACTCCAGCTGCTCAGCGATCTCGTCGGCGTTCAGCGGCCGCGCCGACACGTAGATCAGCGCATAGATCTGGCCGACGGTGCGGTTGATGCCCCAGCGGCTGCCCATCTCGCCGAAGTGCGAGACGAAGCTGCGAACGAGCGGGCTGAGGCTGGAGGACATCGGCGGCTGTCTGGGAGCAGGCTGACCGAAGCATGTCTGAGTTTTCAGAAGTTCGTGAAACTTCAGGAATTGACCACGCCGCTGCCAGGGCAGCCCTTCAGCGGCCACAACTCAGCCCAGGCGGGTCCACCACCCGTCGTCGAACTGGCCCTGCAGCCAGTTGACGACGCTCAGCACCTTGGCCGGCACCTGTCGCGGGCTCGGGAAGACGGCGTGCATGGGCTGCGAGGGCAGCGAGTGGCGCTCGAGCAGCGGCACCAGCTCGCCCCGGGCCAGGCTGGCGTGCGCCACGTACATCGGCAGCGCCGTCACGCCCATGCCGGCGCGCGCCGCCGCCAGCAGCGCGCTGAGGTTGTTGCTGCGCAGGGGGCCCTTCACCGCCACGGTCGCGGTGCGGCCGTCTGGGCTGCTGAAGTGCCAGCGGTCGTCGCCCTGCACCGTGCTGTAGATCAGCGCCCGGTGGCGCGCCAGGTCGTCGGGGCGCCTGGGCGTGCCGGCCTCGGCCAGGTAGCCGGGTGCGGCCACCAGCGCCCAGGGGTTGGTGCCCAGGTAGCGCGCGCCCAGGGAACTGTCGGCCAGCCGGCCCATGCGCAGCGCCAGGTCGATGCCCTGCTCCACCAGGTTGACGTAGCGGTCCTCGAAGCCCAGGTCCACCGTCACGCCCGGGTTCTGCTGCATGTAGCGCAGCACCATCGGCACCAGCACGCGCCGCCCGAAGGACACGCTGCAGTTGATGCGCAGGCTGCCCTGCACGCGGCTCTGCATCAGCGCCGCCAGGTTGTCGGCGGCGTCGAGCTGCAGCGTGATGGCCTTGCACTGGTCGTAGTAGGCCGCGCCCACCTCGGTGGGCGTGACGCCGCGCGTGCTGCGGTGGAACAGCCGCGCCCCCAGCCGCCGCTCCAGCGCCGCGACGTGCTTGGTGGCGGTGGGCTGCGTGATGCCGAGATCGGCCGCCGCGCGCGTGAGCGAGCCGGTCTCGCAGACGCGGACGAAGAGCTGCAAGCCCTGGATGCGGTCCATCCCGCCATTCCACCACGGAATGGCGGATATTGGTGTGGTGGCATTCCATTGCCGCCCGCCCGCCCTGACCATGCGACCCGATTCAAGACCGACCCCCTGACGGAGACGACACGATGGCGAAGATGAAGGCCGCGATGGCCGCCGTGCTGGTGATGGAAAAGGAAGGCGTGACCACCGCCTTCGGCGTGCCCGGCGCCGCCATCAACCCCCTGTACGCCGCGCTGCGCGAGCGGCAGAGCATTGCCCACATCCTGGCGCGCCACGTCGAGGCCGCCAGCCACATGGCCGAAGGCTACACCCGCGCCCGCGCCGGCAACATCGGCGTGTGCATCGGCACCAGCGGCCCGGCGGGCACCGACATGATCACCGGGCTGTACTCGGCGCAGGCCGACAGCATCCCCATCCTGTGCATCACCGGCCAGGCGCCGCGCGCGCGGCTGCACAAGGAGGACTTCCAGGCCGTGGACATCGAGAGCATCGCCAAGCCGGTGACGAAGTGGTCCACCACGGTGCTGGAACCCGCCCAGGTGCCGCGCGCGTTCCAGCAGGCCTTCCACCTGATGCGCTCGGGCCGCCCGGGGCCGGTGCTGATCGACCTGCCCTTCGACGTGCAGATGGCCGAGATCGAGTTCGACATCGACACCTACGAGCCGATGGGCGTGTTCAAGCCCACGGCCACCCGCAAGCAGGTGGAGAAGGCGCTGGAGATGCTGATGGCGGCGAGCAAGCCGCTCATCGTGGCCGGCGGCGGCATCATCAACGCCGACGCCAGCGATTTGCTGGTGGAGTTCGCCGAACTCACCGGCGTGCCCGTGATCCCCACGCTGATGGGCTGGGGCAGCATCCCCGACGACCACCCGCTGATGGCCGGCATGTGCGGGCTGCAGACCAGCCACCGCTACGGCAACGCCACCATGCTGGCCAGCGACTTCGTGCTGGGCATCGGCAACCGCTGGGCCAACCGCCACACCGGCAGCGTCGACACCTACACGAAGGGCCGCAAGTTCGTGCACGTGGACATCGAGCCGACGCAGATCGGCCGCGTCTTCATGCCCGACTACGGCATCGTCAGCGACGCCCGGGCGGCGCTGGAGCTGTTCGTGCAGGTGGCGCGCGAGTGGAAGGCCGCCGGCCGCCTGGCCGACTACTCGGACTGGGCGGCGCGCTGCGCCGAGCGCAAGCGGCTGATGCACCGCAAGACGCACTTCGAGCAGATCCCCATGAAGCCGCAGCGCGTGTACGAGGCCATGAACGAGGTCTTCCCGCGCGACACCATCTACGTCACGACCATCGGCCTGTCGCAGATCGCCGGCGCGCAGTTCCTGCACGTCTACGGCCCGCGCCAGTGGATCAACTGCGGCCAGGCCGGCCCCCTGGGCTGGACGGTGCCCGCGGCCCTGGGCGTGGTGGCCGCCGACCCCACGCGCACGGTGGTGGGCCTGGCCGGCGACTACGACTTCCAGTTCCTGATCGAGGAGCTGGCCGTGGGCGCGCAGTTCCGCCTGCCCTACGTGCAGGTGCTGGTGAACAACAGCTACCTGGGCCTGATCCGCCAGAGCCAGCGCAACTTCGACATGGACTTCTGCGTGCAGCTGGCCTTCGAGAACCAGAACGTCGACGACCCCGCGCTCAAGGGCTACGGCGTCGACCACGCCAAGGTCATCGAGGGCCTGGGCTGCAAGACGCTGCGCGTGACCGACCCCGAGCAGCTCGTGAACGCCTTCGAGCAGGCGCGCCGCATGGCCGCGGAATTCCGCGTGCCGGTGGTGGTGGAGTGCATCCTCGAGAAGGTGACCAACATCGCGATGGGCACCGAGATCGACAAGATCAACGAGTTCGAGGACATCGACTGCCGCCACCCCGAGGGCCGCGAGGGCCTGGTGGCCGCCGGCCTGCTGGAGTGACCGCCATGCCCAAGTTCGCCGCCAACCTGTCGATGCTGTTCACCGAAACGCCGCTGCTGGAGCGTTTCGGGCGCGCCGCGCGCGCCGGCTTCACCGCCGTGGAGCTGCAGTTCCCCTACGAGCAGCCGGCCACCGTGCTGCGCGAGGAACTCGTGCGCCACGGCCTGACCATGGTGCTGCACAACCTGCCGGCCGGCGACTGGGCCGCGGGCGACCGCGGCATCGCCGCCGACCCCGCCCGCACGGACGAGTTCCGCCAGGGCGTGGCGCGTGCCGTCGAGTACGCCACCACGCTGCAGGTGCCGCGGCTGAACTGCCTGGCCGGCAAGCTGCCGGCCGGCGTGACGGCGGCCGAGGCCCGCGCCACGCTGGTGGCCAACCTGCGCTACGCCGCGGCAGAGCTGCACAAGTCCGGCCTCACGCTGCTGATCGAGCCCATCAACCGCTTCGACGTGCCCGGCTTCGTGGTGCAGCGCAGCGACGACGCCGTTCAACTGATGGACGAGGTCGGCGCGCCCAACCTGAAGCTGCAGTACGACGTGTACCACCAGCAGCGCACCGAGGGCGAGCTCGCCGCGACCATCGAGCGGCTGCTGCCGCGCATCGGCCACATCCAGGTGGCCGACAACCCGGGCCGCCACGAGCCCGGCACGGGCGAGATCGCCTGGCCCTTCCTGTTCGCCCACCTCGACCGCATCGGCTACACCGGGCACGTGGGCTGCGAGTACAAACCCGCCGGCGTCACCGAAGCCGGCCTCAGCTGGATGGAGCGTTTCCAATGAACCTCGGATGGATCGGCCTGGGCATCATGGGTGCGCCCATGTGCGGCCACCTCATCGCCGCCGGCCATGCCATGACGGTGCACACGCGCAGCAAGGTGCCCGAAGCCATCACCGCCGCGGGCGCGCGCAGCGCGGCCAGCGCCAAGGCCGTGGCCGAGCAGAGCGAGATCGTGTTCCTGATGCTGCCCGACACGCCCGATGTCGAGCGCGTGCTGTTCGGCGACGGGGGCGTGGCCGCAGGCCTGAAGCCCGGCACCCTGGTGGTCGACATGAGCAGCATCTCGCCGATGGCCACCAAGGACTTCGCGGCCCGCATCCGCGCGCTCGGCGGCGACTACCTCGACGCGCCGGTGTCCGGTGGCGAGGTCGGCGCCAAGGCGGCGTCGCTCACCATCATGGTGGGCGGCAGCGAAGAATCCTTCGCGCGCGCGCTGCCGCTGCTGCAGGCCATGGGCAAGAACATCACGCACGTGGGCGGCAGCGGCGACGGCCAGACGACGAAGGTGGCCAACCAGATCATCGTGGCGCTGAACATCGCGGCCGTGGCCGAGGCGCTGGTGTTCGCGGCCAAGGCCGGGGCCGACCCGGCCAAGGTGCGCCAGGCGCTGATGGGCGGCTTCGCCAGCAGCCGCATCCTCGAGGTGCACGGCGAGCGCATGATCAAGCGCACCTTCAACCCGGGCTTCCGCATCCAGCTGCACCAGAAGGACCTGAACCTGGCACTCCAAGGCGCCAAGACGCTCGGCGTGGCCTTGCCGGGCACGGCGAACGCGGCGCAGCTGATGCAGGTCTGCGCGGCGAACGGCCTGGCCGAGGCCGACCATTCGGCGCTGGTGAAGGCGCTGGAGCTGATGGCGGCCCACGAGATCGCTTGAGGGCCTCGCCACGGGTGGCCGCTAGCGGCCCTTGGCGGTCGTTCGCGGTGATCCGTTCGGGCTGAGCCTGTCGAAGCCGCGAGCGCTTGCGGCACCGCGAGTCGCGGCAGGCGGTGCCCCTGACCCGTTCGGGCTGAGCCCGTCGAAGCCGCGCGCGCTTGCGGCACCGCGCGTCGCGGCAGGCGGTGCCCCTGACCCGTTCGGGCTGAGCCTGTCGAAGCCTCGCACGCTTGCGGCACCGCGCGGCAACGGGCTGTGCGGGCGGGGGCTGCGGCGTGAATTGAAGCGGTCGGCCCTGCGGACCGACTCCCCTGCGATGCTCGGGCTCATGGCCCGCCGCAAAACTCGCTGCGTTCGCTGCGCGAACTCCGCTCGAACAGTTGCGGCGAGTCAGTCCACGAAGCGCGCTGCGCGCGCGGCCATGAACCCTGTGCTTCTCGGCGCTTCAAAGCTCACGCCGCAGCCCCCGCCCGCACAGCCCTTTGCGACTACCGGGGTTGGCTCTCGGGCCAAGCGCCTTGGTGGTGATTGAGCGGCAGGCGGTGCCCCTTGCCGGCGCTGTCATGGGGCGGC
>JBKDQY010000046.1:0-20228 GCA_046341655.1 Betaproteobacteria bacterium
GGCGAGTGCGTATTCAACTCGAATATAGCATCACACTTCGTAGGGTCTGCAAAGTCAATCATGACGAAATTCGGCATGAATGCCTTCAACTTGGTAGCACTGTCGAATCCGTCGATCCGACGAAACGTGTTGTTGCGCGCCTCGATGGCGTCCTGTAACCCCGCTTCCCACATCTGTTTGAGCCGTTTGACGTTCGGTGGGGACCACATCGTCGCGTTGCGTTCCTTGATGCTCTCATTCATTCCCGTGGTGGTCCAATACATCATGCCCATCACGTTGGGATTTCCAGCGGCACCCTTGGTCATCAGTTTCTTCTGATTCTCGACGTTTTGCTCGATTTTCTTGAACGGCTTCCAGATAGAGGTCCCGCCCTTCCCGAAATACTGCAGGCCGTGATACTTGGGGTTATAGGCACCACCCTTCTGGAGGTTCTTGATACCCAGAATTCCTTGGGGGATACCATAAAGATGGTGGACGGCCTTCAACCCGTCCTCGGTAAAGAGAACGATCACCTTGCCCTGCAGGTCGCGAAGAGTCTTGGTGTTGAGGTTGCCGCCGCCCTTGTAGATCGTATTGCCGAGCACAGCGACACACGCCTCTGCAATACCCAGCCAGTTGGAACAGTGGTCGAACTTCAGAATAAGAAACTCGGTCGGATTCTGGATCACGAATTTCGACGCGTCACTCAGGATCCTGGTGAGCGACATGCCGAACGCTCCGCCCCACATACTCTTGACGGTGACAGATACATCTCCACCCGTGCGGAGACTAACCCCGCTCTTCTTTGACTCGGGACCTATGCCATGATAGGCCTTGAGGTCGACAACTTTGGCCGCGGAGCCTTGCTTGACGACAGCACCAATGATCCGGATGTCAAACAGGCGAACACCGCTCTCCGCTTGACCGTAAATGTCCCGGTCCTGAGTCTGCGTATTCGCTTCGCCCCCCGTGACACCCGCATCATGGCTGCCTACGAAAACCGTCTCGTTGAGTGGCTTGTCCGGACCCAGTTCGTAATAGTTGATCATGTCGCGTTCCTTTCCGTTGCAATGAGAGGCTTCGACTCATCTCTAGCGCACAGGATTTGGCGTCCTTGATTTGGCGCAGAAGCCAGTTCAAGCGTTGGCCCCGAACTCATAATCAAAGCCCGCGTCAGTCGATCTGACCTTCACTCTTTCGATCGCCTTGCCTTCCATCATCCGCGTCAGAAACTCCCGGCTGATGTCCGGCAGCATCGTGTTGGTCAGAATGGCGTCGATCATCCGCCCGCCGCTCTCGCTCTCGGTGCAGCGGCTCACCACCAGCTTGACCACGTCGTCGCCGTACTCGAACGGGATCTTGTAGCGCGCCTCCACCCGCTTCTTGATGCGGTTGAGCTGCAGCCTGACGATCTTGCCCAGCATGTCGTCCGACAAGGGGTAGTACGGGATCGTCACCAGCCGCCCCAGCAGCGCCGGCGGGAAGATCTTCAGCAGCGGTTCGCGCAGCGCCTTGGCCATGCCTTCGGGGTCGGGCATCAGCTCCGGGTCCTTGCACAGGCTGGCGATCAGGTCGGTGCCGGCATTGGTGGTGAGCAGGATCAGCGTGTTCTTGAAGTCGATGAAGCGGCCTTCGCCGTCTTCCATGAAGCCCTTGTCGAAGACCTGGAAGAACATCTCGTGCACGTCGGGGTGGGCCTTTTCCACCTCGTCGAGCAGCACCACGCTGTAGGGCTTGCGGCGCACGGCCTCGGTCAGCACGCCGCCTTCGCCGTATCCCACGTAGCCCGGCGGCGCGCCCTTCAGCGTGCTGACGGTGTGCGCCTCCTGGTACTCGCTCATGTTGATGGTGATGACGTTCTGCTCGCCGCCGTAGAGGGCCTCGGCCAGCGCCAGCGCGGTCTCGGTCTTGCCCACGCCGCTGGTGCCGGCGAGCATGAACACGCCGATCGGCTTGCTCGGGTTGTCCAGCCCGGCGCGGCTGGTCTGGATGCGCTTGGCGATCATCTCCATGGCGTGGTCCTGGCCGATCACGCGCTGCGCCAGGTGATCGGCCACCTTCAGGATGGTCTCGATCTCGTTGCGCGCCATGCGGCCCACCGGGATGCCCGTCCAGTCGCCCACCACGGCAGCCACGGCCTGGTAGTCGACCGTCGGCAGGATCAGCGGGCTCTCGCCCTGCAGCGCGTGCAGCTTGTCCTGCACGGCGCGCAGCTGGGCCTGCAGGTCGGCGCGCTCGCCGTCGGTCATCGTCGGTGCGGCAGGTGCCACGTCCGGCGCGGCTTCGGCGGCCGCGGCCTCGAGGGTGCTGCCGGTGCCCTCCACCGGCTGGATGCCGGCGCGCAGCCTGGCGCGCAGCGCCAGCAGTTCATCGACCAGCTTCTTCTCCTCGGCCCAGCGCGCGTCCAGCTCGGCCAGGCGCGCCTTCTCGGCCGTCAGCAGCGCGGTGGTGTCGGCCTCGCGCTTGGCCGTGTCGACGCCGATGGCCTTCTCACGGCCGATGATGCCCAACTCGGTCTCCAGGGCCTCGATGCGCTTGCGCGAATCGTCCACCTCCGCCGGGGTGGCGTGCAGGCTGACCGCCACGCGCGCGCAGGCGGTGTCGAGCAGGCTCACGCTCTTGTCGGGCAGCTGGCGCGCCGGGATGTAGCGGTGGCTGAGCTTGACCGCGGCCTCCAGCGCCTCGTCGAGTATCTGCACCTGGTGGTGCTTCTCCATCGTGCTGGCCACGCCGCGCATCATCAGGATGGCCTTTGGCTCGTCGGGCTCGTCGACCTGCACGGTCTGGAAGCGCCGCGTCAGCGCGGGGTCCTTCTCGATGTGCTTCTTGTACTCGGCGAAGGTGGTGGCGCCGATGGTGCGCAGCGTGCCGCGCGCCAGTGCCGGCTTGAGCAGGTTGGCGGCATCGCCGGTGCCGGCCGCGCCGCCGGCACCCACCAGCGTGTGGGTCTCGTCGATGAACAGGATGATGGGCTTGGGGCTGCCCTGCACCTCGTCGATGACGCTGCGCAGCCGCTGCTCGAACTCGCCCTTCATGCTGGCGCCGGCCTGCAGCAGGCCGACGTCGAGCGCGCGCAGCTCCACGTCCTTCAGGCTGGGCGGCACGTCGCCACGGGCGATGCGCTGCGCGAAGCCTTCCACCACGGCGGTCTTGCCGACGCCGGCCTCGCCCACCAGGATGGGGTTGTTCTGGCGCCGCCGCATCAGGATGTCGACGACCTGGCGGATCTCGTCGTCGCGGCCGACGATGGGGTCCATCTTGCCGTTGCGCGCCTGCTCGGTGAGGTCGACCGTGAACTTCTTCAGCGCCTCCTGCTTGCCCATGGCCGCCGGCGCGATGGCGCCGCTGGCCTCGCCGGGCGCGGCGCCGCCAGCCGCGCCGGACGACCCGTCGCTGGCGCCCTGCCCGTCCTCGGCCGAGCCGGCAATGACCTTGGGCAGCTGGTCGGAGACGTCGTCGGCCTTGAGCTTCTCGAACTGGCGGCTGATGGCGACCAGCGCGTCTCGCAGCCGCTTGGTCTTGAGCATGCCCACCAGCATGTAGCCGCTGCGCACCGCGTTGTCGCCGTACAGCAGCGTGCCGTAGACCCAGCCGCGCTCGATGGCGTCGGCGATGTTCTCGGCGATGCCGGCGATGCTGGTGGCGCCGCGCGGCAGGCGGTCCAGCGCGGCCGTGATGTCCTTGGCCAGCACCGACATGTCCAGCTGCGCGTGCTTGATCACGCGGTGCCAGTCGGAATCGTTGCTCTGCAGCAGCTGCGCGATCCAGTGCTCCAGCTCGACGTAGGGGTTGCCGCGCAGCTTGCAGAACACGGTCGCGCCCTCGATGGTCTTGTAGGTCGGCGCGTTGAGCTTGCCGAACAGAGTGACGCGGTTGATCTCCGCCATGGAGCTTCCTTTCAGGACGACATTGGAGAGGACAGGGTCCGGGGGACGAGGTTCAGTGCGCTCGGCCGGCCGTCGCGGGCGCGGCCCAGCCAGGTGGTCCAGCCGAGGCGACCGCTGCGCCCGGGCCGGCACGCCGGGCGCTGGCCCTCGGCCAGTTCCAGGCGCAGGTCCCAGCCGAGCTCGACGCCGACGTACTGCTGCACCAGCGCCTGCACCGCCGGCAGCGCGCTGCCCACCGGCAGCAGCGCTTCGAACTCCGGCAGCGCCAGCGCGCTGACGTGGATGCGGAAGTGGTGCTGGCGGTCGTAGACCGTGGCACCCAGCACGGCACTGCTGCCCAGCCGCGCGCTGGGCTGGCGGCCGCTCGCGCCGACGCGGCCGATGCGCGTGCGCTCGGCCCGTGGCAGCGCCATCCAGCGGCCGATGAAGTTCTCCACCCGCACCGGCCGGCCCAGGAAGGCGCTCAGCAGGTGGGCCAGGCCGTCGGCGTTGCGCACCTGGCGCGACAGCAGCCCCGCAAAGGCCAGCCGCGCGTGGTCGGGCGCGGCATCGCGGCGACGCCATTCGTCACCGCCGACGCCGATCAGCGAGCCGACGTAGTCGGCGAAGCGATCCTCTCGCGGGCGGTCCTGGCTGACGGTCGGCTGCGCCTGCGACCAGGCACGGTAGAACAGCAGCAGCAGGCGGTGGTGGAACAGGTCGGCGAAGCGCGCAAAGGTCTCGTCGCGCTTGTGGATGATGCGCTCGCGGGCATGGGCCGTCAGGTGCAGCGGCAGCGGCCCGTTGGGGCCGAACAGGCCCAGGAAGCGCACCTCGATGCGCGGGCGGCCCAGGCGGCTGTCCAGCTGCACCGCCGACAGGCTGCTCGGTGCGAACGACAGGTCGGGGGTCTGACCCAGGCGCACCGGTTCGTCGGCCGGCCGGCGTGCCGTGCCCAGGCGCGGCTTGTCCGGATGGGCGGCCTCGATGCGGCGCAGAGCCTGGTAGAACTCGTGCCGGTACGGCGCGGCCGCGAGCTCGGCCAGCAGGCTGGCGGCCCGGTCCCCGCTGTCGGCCGGCCGGTTCACAGCACCGGCCGGGCGCCGCAGCGCGGCCGCCCGTTCAGGATGTCGCCGCGCACCGGCGAGTGCAGCCGCGTCTGCGTGAAGCTGTTCAGCGCGGCATGGCGAGCCAGGAAGCGCTCCAGCACGCAACCCAGCAGGAAGGCACTGGCCCCCTCGAACGCGAGGTCGTCGACCTCGACGCGGATCT
This sequence comes from Betaproteobacteria bacterium, assembly GCA_046341655.1. Lineage (GTDB taxonomy): Bacteria > Pseudomonadota > Gammaproteobacteria > Burkholderiales > Burkholderiaceae_C > Rubrivivax. The sequence goes on from JBKDQY010000046.1 coordinate 5,118, forward strand.
CGGTGCCGCGGCCGAAGGTGATGGGCCCGGGCATGGGCAGCCGGCGCACCACCTGCTGGATGGCCACCGAGCGCAGGCCGTCGACCTGCCGCTGCGCCGCCGCGTCGCCGCCCGGCGCGTACAGGCGCAGGATGGCGCGCAGCGAGGCCGCACCCTGCTCGGCGTCGGTGTCGGTGAGCGACAGGTGGTTCAGCGACAGCTGGTTGATCAGCTTCCACGCGACACTGCCATCGGCCAGCGGCGAGCGCGGCCGCGACGGGCCCTTGATGACCGTGATGGCCTTGACGGGCGCGGACTGTGACAGCGTCAGGTCGCCCTTGGCGCTGCCCAACGGCATCAGCACCGGCAGGTCACGGTTGGTGCACAGCGCGCTCACGCCGATCTGGCGAAGCTCTTCGGGGAACGGCGCCTCGTGGGCATCGACGACCGACAGGTACAGCTCGGTGCCCAGGTAGGCCGTGCGCGGGCCGTCGCGCTGCTGCGTCTGCGACATCAGGCGCGGCTGGCGCTGCACCGCGTAGTAGGCGGCGTGCGCGCTGTCCTCGGTGTGGAAGGCGCTGTAGAACGGCAGGAAGCGCCACTCCTGCTGCGCGCCGCTGCCATAGCCGGTGACCTCGGTCAGCGTGTGGACCTCGAAGTCCATCGGCCGCGCGCGGTCGGGCACGACGTGGAACTCGTGGCTGCCGGGATCGACGTGAATGCGGTCGCAGCGGCGCTCCAGCAGGTTGATCGCCGGCACGCAGTTCAGCGCCAGCGAGCCGGCATCGACCGACTGCAGCAGCGCGTTGTCCAGCCGGTCGAACAGCAGCACGACGTCGACCTCGGTCTCGGCATGCCGGCGCAGCGCGCCGCCCAGGCCCTGCAGGTCGAAGAACAGGAACCGCTGCGGAAAGGCGAAGTACTCCTGCAGCAGCCGGTAGCCCTCGAAGCCGCGCAGCGTGGGCGGCAGCAGGGCCTCGTCGTCGCCGAAGCCGGCGGCCTCCACCGCAGCGGCGTCCAGCGCCTCGTGCCAGGCGGCCGGCCGCCGGGTCGGCAGCACCAGCAGGCCCATGGTGTGGCCGATCACCAGGTCGTGCAGTCGGTAGGCCACCTCGTCGATGCCGGCCAGGTGCAGCCGCAGGTCCTGCAGGGCGATGCGCGAGAAGTCCAGCCCCGCCGTGGCGCGCACGCGGATGCGCAGGCCGGAGCGGTAGCGCCGCCAGTCCGGCAGCGCCGCCAGCGGCAGGTCGGCGGCCTGGCTGAAGTACTCGACCTGCGCGATCTCCAGCGGCCACATCGTCAGCGCGTGCGCGCTGCGGAACTCGCAGGCCGTGGCGCTGGCCTTGCCGGGCTGGCTCATCATCGTCGTGCCTCGCGGCAGCGTGACACCCTCGCCGAGCGACGGGTCGTTGAGGTCGGGCTGCAGCTGGGCGATCAGCATCGCGGGGGTCGGCGTCAGGAACTGCGGGTAGACGATCTCCAGCAGGCGCTGGGTGAAGCGCGGGAACTCGGCGTCCAGCCGCAGCTGCACGCGCCCGGCCAGGAAGGCGAACCCCTCAAGCAAGCGCTCGACGTAGGGGTCGGTGACCTCCAGGCCCTCCATGCCCAGCCGCGCGGCGACCTTGGGGAACGCCTTCGCGAACTCCGCCCCCATCTCGCGCAGGTGGCGCAGTTCCTCGTTGTAGTAGCGCAATAGCCGGGGGTCCATGGTGATTGGCCCTGCCTGCCCGGCTCAGCGCTGCAGTTCCCGCACCGCGACGCGGCCCGTCTCGAGATCGACATCGGTGTGCAGCATCAGCTCCAGCGGTACCGGCTGCGCCCACATCTGGCCAACGATGCGAAAGCCGATCTGGTTGTAGTGGTCCATCTGCTCCTCATTGAGGATGGCCTCCACGTGCAGCGACTCCGGCAGGATGCGCGGCTCGAAGTCCAGGATGGCCTGGCGCACGCGGGCCTGCAGCACCAGCGGGTCGACCGTCGACGCGGTCTCGCCCGACAGCGGCGGCAGGCCGTAGTTCAGCACCGAGGCCTGCGCCTGCGGAAACCCGGCGAAGTCGATCGATCGGCCCGGAGCAACGGCGTTGAACAACCAGGCCATGTCGCGCAGCACGAGGTCGCGCAGGCGCGAGCGGTTGATCACGCGCGCCTCCGTCGACTCGGCCGGGTTGTCCGGCTCGTCGTCGGTCAGCCTGTCCAGCAGCGCCGGCTGCAGGCGGTCCTGGGCGCGCAGCGAGGCCATCGGCGGGGGCACTCAGGCGTCGGCCTGCGCCAGCACCACGGTGCGCAGGTCCATCAGCGCGATGTCGGCCTGGTCGGTGGCGATCAGCCGCTGGCCGAAGCCGCAGAACACCCCGGGCGCAGCCTCGCGCCACTCGGTGCGGCGCGCCAGCGCCAGCGCGTCGCCGGATGCCAGTTCGGTGCCGGGGTAGCGCGTGGGAATCAGGCCGACGACCTCGCCACCGTTGACGAAGCGGAAGTTGGCCGGCATCCAGACCGCGTCGCGCAGGTCCTGCGGCGCGTGCACGTCGATCTGCGCCAGCCGGTTGAACGGCAGCCAGTAGTACTTGCCGTTGATCACCGCCTCGAGCGTGGGGCCGAGCCGCGAGTCGGCGTCGGCGATCCAGGCGAATTCCTGCGCCGGAGACTCGCCGACCGTGGCCGTGCCCGGGCTGGCCGGCGCCTGCTCCATCGCCTGCTCGCGCAGATGGCGGGCTGCGTCGGGCTCGCCGCGGCCCTCGCGCAGCAGCGCCTCGATCAGCAGCGCGACCCAGGTCTCGGGCTCGCCGAACAGCATCGGCGCCTTCTGGCCGGCGAAGACCTGGCGACGAAGCGCCTCGCAGGCGATCGCCTCGCGGTAGGTCTGCACCATGGGCAGCATCGCGGCGTCGAGTTCCAGCGCCACGTTGAGCTGGTTCAGCGCGCGCTCCCACTGACCCAGCACGCACAGCAGCTGGAACAGGAAGACGCGCAGCTTGGCGTCCTGCGGCCGCGTGCGGACCTGGTCCGTCAGCAGCTTCAGTGCGGCGAGCGCATCGCCGTTCTTCAGGGCCAGTTCGGCCTCGGCAGCAAGGGATGGCATCAGCGCTCCGTGGCGTGGCGGCGGCCGGCGACTTGCCGTGGGCGCCTAGGTCTGCGGGTTGTTGTCGATCTCGACCGAATACGCTCCACCGCCGGCGCCGGTGGTGCCCTGCGGAACGTAGTCGACGGTCACCTTGAGGAAGTGCAGCCCGATGCGCTCGGTCAGCGTCGGCGCGCCTTCCGGCGTGATGTCGGACTGCAGGTCGAAGGAGACGATGCGCGCCTTGTCAAGCTTGACGATCAGGTACGGCAGCGGATCCGCGCCGCCGGCCTTGCGCACCGACAGCACCGCGGTGGACAGCAACTCGTTGCCGCGCATCACGCTCATCAGCGCCGTGGAGGCGCAGTCCGCACGCTTGACGAGGGTCAGTTCCTTGACCAGCAGTCGCCCGACGGTGCGCGGGGTCACGGCCGACGGCGCCGACATGCCCCAGGACCAGTCGACAACGTCGATCTGTCCCGCAAACCGGCGATCGGTGGACTCGCCGGTGATGGCGCCCGTTCGCTGGCCTGCGGCCTTGAAGAACATGTCCGAGCGCGGCATGGCGGTCAGTCCGGTTCGAATCCGATGGGGTCAAGGTCGTGCCCGCGGGCACCCAGGCGGCGCGTCGGCGAGCCGCCTGGGGCAAGGGCATCCGCGCAGCGAAGCCGACTCAGGCGTTGTCGTTCTGGGCGATGTCGTAGATCATTTCCTTGGTCGTGTCAGGCGAACCGTCCGGCTTCTGCGGCGTGTACTCGAACTTCACCTTGGCAAAGTTCAGCGTCACGTTCTCGGTGAGGCGGTCCTCGCCACCCGAGCCGCCCGTGCTGACGGAAGTGATCAGCACTTCTTCCATCTCGATCTTGATGTACTCGATCGGCGCGCCCTTGCCACCGGCCTTGCGCACCACGAGATTGGCCTTCTTGTGGTGCTGCCCGTTGCTGCACGACAGCAGCAGGGCGTGAGAGGCCGCGTCGACGTACTTCGTGAAGGACAGGTCCTGCACGTTGGCCTTGCCGGAACCGCCACCACCGCCCGTGTGCGTGGTGCCGGAGTTGGACATGCCCCAACTCCAGGCCAGCACGTCGATCGCGTTCGCGTGCTTCTTGTCGGTCGACTCGCCCTTGATGTCGCCGATCTTCATGAACATGTCTACGGCCATGGTGTGCTCTCCTTGATGCCCCGGTTTCTAGGGGCGGTTGTCGCTGCAATGTCGCCCGGCTTCCCTGGCGCCTCCCTGCGCAGCCGCAGGCAGGAGATGGGGTGTCATCCCAACGGCTCTATCCTGCCTTCGCGGACGGCAACTTGGAAACTAGCCTAAGGGATACCGTCAGGCCTTCGAGCTGGTAGTGCGGCCTGAGAAAGAACTTGGAACTGTAGTAGCCCGGGTTGGCCGGGTCTTCCTCGACCACCACCTCGGCGGCGGCCAGCGGCTTGCGCGCCTTGGTCGATTCCGACGAGTGCGCCGGGTCACCGTCCACGTACTGCATCACCCAGCTCGACAGCCAGCGCTGGACCTCGTCACGCTCCTTGAAGGAGCCGATCTTGTCGCGCACGATGCACTTCAGGTAGTGCGCGAAGCGGCAGGTCGCGAACAGGTAGGGCAGGCGCGCCGCAAGGTTGGCGTTCGCGGTGGCGTCCGGGTCGTCGTACTCGGCCGGCTTGTGCAGCGACTGCGCGCCGATGAAGGCGGCGAAGTCGCTGTTCTTGCGATGCACCAGCGGCATGAAGCCGTTCTTGGCCAGCTCGGCCTCGCGCCGGTCTTCGATGGCGATCTCGGTCGGGCACTTCATGTCGACGCCGCCGTCGTCGGTGGGGAAGGTGTGCGTGGGCAGGTTGGTCACCGCGCCGCCGGACTCGATGCCGCGGATTCGCGTGCACCAGCCGTACTCCTTGAAGGCGCGGTTGATGTTGGTGGCCATCGCGTAGGCCGCGTTGGCCCAGGTGTACTTGCCGTGGTCGGCGCCGCCGGTGTCTTCCTCGAAGTTGAAGGCCTCCACCGGGTTGCTCTTCGCGCCATAGGGAATGCGCGACAGGAAGCGCGGCATGGCCAGGCCGATGTACTTGCTGTCCTCGCTCTCGCGCAGCGAGCGCCAAGCCGCGTAATCCGGGGTGGTGAAGATCTTGGTCAGGTCGCGCGGGTTGGACAGTTCCTGCCAGGAGTCCATCTGCATCAGCGTCGGCGAGGCGCCGGTGATGAAGGGCGCATGCGCGGCGGCGGCGATCTTGGCCATCTCGCCGAGCAGCTCGACGTCGGGCGCGCTCTGGTCGAAGTGGTAGTCGCCGACCAGGGCCCCGAAGGGCTCGCCGCCGAACTGGCTGAACTCCTCGGCGTAGATCTTCTTGAAGATCGGGCTCTGGTCCCAGTTGGTGCCCGTGTAGCGCTTGAGCGTCTTGCCGAGCTCCTGCTTGGAGACGTTCATGACGCGGATCTTCAGCTGCTCGTCGGTCTCGGTGTTGTTCACCATGTAGTGAAGGCCGCGCCAGGCGCCTTCGAGCTTCTGGAAGTCCTCGTGGTGCAGGATGAGGTTGATCTGCTCCGAGAGCTTGCGGTCGATCGCGGCGATCATGGCCTCGATCGACGCCACGACGTCGCTGCCGATGAGCTGGGTCTGCGCCAGCGCCTGCTGCGCCAGCGTCTGCACCGCCTGCTCGACGGCGCTCTTGGCGTCCTCGCTCTTGGGCTTGAACTCCTTCTGCAGCAGCGACGCGAGGTCGCTGCCTTCCATCTCGACACTGGCCAGTGCCGACGAACTCTGCGCTTCAGCCATGTTCGGCTCTCCTGCGGATGCTGCTGAGGAAATGGGGGGCTCGGCGGTGCGCCGGCATCAGCCTTCGGACGGCTTGGGCGAGCTGGCCAGCGCGCCCAGCACGGCCGGGTCGTTCATCAGCTTGCCGATCAGTTCCTCGGCGCCGCCCTTGCCGTCCATGTAGGTGACCAGGTTCTGCAGCTGCTGCCGGGCCTCGAGCAGCTTGTTCAGCGAATCGACCTTGCGCGCCACCGCGTCGGGGCTGAAGTCGTCCATGCTCTCGAACGTGATGTCCACGCTCATGTTGCCCTCGCCGGTCAGCGTGTTGGGCACCTGGAACGCCACGCGGGGCTTCATCGCCTTCATGCGGGCGTCGAAGTTGTCGACGTCGATCTCCAGGAACTTGCGGTCGGCCACCGGCGCCAGCGGCTCGGCCGGCTTGCCCGACAGGTCGGCGAGCACGCCCATCACGAAGGGCAGCTGCACCTTCTTCTCGGCGCCGTAGACCTCAACGTCGTACTCGATCTGGACCCGCGGGGCGCGGTTGCGGGCGATGAATTTCTGGCTGCTGCTCATGCAAGCTCCTGAAGGTGCAGGGTCGAAGTAAGGTTCAAGTTGTCCTGTAACTGCGCCGATTCGTCAAGGCCCGATCGGCCCGGTTTACTCGTTCTGGGGAAGTTCCACCGTGTCCGGGTCGACGCCGACGATGCGCGCGACCTCGGGCATCGCGTCGGGCGCCAGTTCCTTCATCAGTTGCAGGAAGTTGTGGTTGACCAGGTGGCGCGCGCGGCGCAGGAACAGCGTGGCCGGGTTGGTGGGCTCCGCGCGCTGCAGGTATTCGCAGACGAGGTCGATCGCGCGCAGCGCCTCCTCGCGCGAGCTGACGCTGCCCGACAGCCCCCGCTTGCCACCGCGCGCCGGGGCGTCGGCCTCGCCGGGTTCACCGGATTCGCCGTCACCGTCCTCGGCGACATCGCCTTCCGCCGCGGCCTCTGGCGGCATCAGCGCGGCGACCGCACGCACCATGGCCATCAGTGGCCTGAAGTCCGGCGCGTCGCCGGGCAGGCGTTCCTCGGCCAGCCGGGCCAGCTCGCCGACCAGGGTCACCGCCTCCAGGGCATCTGCGCGCAGGGCGGGCAGGCGCTCGACCGCGGCGGCCACCATCTGCCGCTGGGGGTCCAGCGGCGGCACCGTCTCGCTGGACAGCGGCTCCGCGATGCCGGCCGCCAGTTCCACCGACCGGCCATCGATCTCGCCGATGGCACGGTCGCGCACGACACGCGCCTGGCGCAGGTCGGCCAGCAGGCCGTTGTGGTCGCGCAGCACGGTGAGCGCGTTGACGCGGCCGTAGGGGTCGCCGTCGTCGGGGTCGGGCAGCGGGTGCACGCCCTCCCACAGTTCGCCCAGCAGCCCGTTGATCAGCTTCAGCCCGGGAGCGAGCGCGCGCCAGCCGTGCAGATGCAGGCCGGCACGCAGCCAGAAGGTGGCGATGCGCAGGTCGCGGGAGCGGTCCAGCAGTTCCTCGGACATCTCGGCCACCCGCGGCCAGTCGGGCGGCTCGGCGGCGCGCTTGGAGTCACCGATCTCGGTTTCGGGTTTACCCGCGGCGGCCTGGGTGAGGTCGAGGAACGCGTTGTCGTACTCCAGGTCGGGCCCGCAAGGCGCCGAGGAATCATCCAGCGGCTGCAGCCAGGCGGCGATGCGGGAGTCGGCGGTGTCGAGGTTGGTCATCGAGGCTGCGGGGGAATACCGATGGTGCGGCCGCCACGCTGTGCCTACGAGGACTCGCCGCGGCAACCCCATCCGGAAGGGCCGGCGGAGTGTCGCAACATCCCGCAAGGCTGGGAAGCCCCATTTGCACTATTCACGGCAGGCCTCGTCGCGAACGATGCCCCTGATCCGAGGGCGGCAGCGGTCCTCCGGCCCCTGGGACCCCGTGCCGTCGTCCCTCGGTCGAGGGAAAAGTGGCGCGGTCTCGGTGCCGGCAGCAGGGTTAACATGATCCGGCACCACGACACGTCAACATGTCAACGTCAGCGAGGGGGTCCGCACCGTGAGCACTCTGGATCCTCGCCGTTGGCGCCGCGTGTCAGCTGCCCTCTGCGGGACGGCCGCCATCGCAATGGGCGCGGCGGCCTCGGCTCAACCCGTGCGCACCCCCGAGGTCGTGCCGCCCGCGTCCGAATTGGCGCCACCCCTTCGCCAGCCCGACGCCACCGACCCGCGGCCGACCCGCGAACCTCTGCGTGAACTGGGCAAGCCCGAAGACGACATCCGGCTCGACGTGCGCGCCTACGCCGTCGACGACGACGCGCCGGCCAGGCTGCGCGCCGCGCTGCCGGCGCTGACGCAGCGCTACACGGGCGCCCAGCGCGGCTTCGAGGACCTGGCCCGCGCGGCCGCCGAGGTCACGCGCTACCTTCAGCGCGAGCTGGGCTTCTACCTCGGCTACGCCTACCTGCCGGAGCAGACGCCGTCCGACGGCGTCGTGCGCATCGCGGTGCTGGAGGGCCGGCTCGACCGCGTCGAGCTGAACTGGCGCGACGGCCTGCCGGTGGACCGCGAGGTCGTCGAGGCCTACCTGGCGCGCCTGCGCCCGGGCAGCGTGCTGCGCGTGCGCGACGTCGAGCGCGTCATCTTCCTCGTCAACGACCTGCGCGGCATCAGCACGCGCTTCGAGGTGCGCGCCGGCAGCCAGCCGGGCACCGCGGCGCTGGTCGTCACGCCGCTTCCGGAGGCGGCCTGGGCCGGCAAGGTGGAGGCCGACACCAACGGCTCCAAGGCACTGGGCGAGTACCGCCTGTCGGGCCTGCTGCAGATGAACAGCCCATTCGGCCGCGGCGACGGCTTCACGGCCAACGTGCTGGCCTCGCACACCGGCGGGCTGGGCTTCGCGCTGCTGGGCTACACGACGCCCGTCGGCAGCGACGGCTTCAAGCTCGGCACCTCGGTCTCCGGCGTGCGCTATCAGCTCGACAAGGAACGGTTCCCGCTCGACCTCAACGGCATCGCCACCACGGTCAACGCCTACGGCCTGTACCCGGTGGTGCGCGCACGCAACCTCAACCTGTTCACGCTGCTGTCGCTCGAGCACAAGCAGTACGAGGACCGCAACCTCAACAGCCGCGCGCGCAAGGGCGTCGACGCCGTGGTGCTCGGCACCACCGGCGACTTCCGCGACAGCCTGCTCGGCGGCGGGGTCAACACCTACGAGTTCGGCGTCGCAGCCGGCCAGCTGAAGTACCCGGACGGCCGCAACCCCGCGCTGGACGACGACGAGCGCTACACCAAGCTGACGTACGGCTACACGCGCCTGCAGGACCTGGTCACCGGGCGTGCGCTTCTCTATGCGGCGCTGCGCGGCCAGCACGCGGTGAACAACCTCGACACCACCGAGCAGTTCCGCGTCGGCGGCCCCGAAGGAGTGCGGGCGTTCGCGGCCGGCGAGGGCACCGGCGACATCGGCGCCGTGGCGACGCTGGAGCTGCGGGTGCTGCCGCCGGAGGCGTGGCTGGGCCGCATCGCGCGCGAGATGGTCTTCAGCGTCTTCGCCGACGGCGGCTACGTGCAGTACCGCTACCGGCCCCGCGGCAGCGGCGACCTGAGCGCCCGCAGCAACCACGCCCGCTTCGGGGGCGCCGGCATCGGGCTGGCCTGGGTGCGACCGAACGAGTTCGCGTTCAGGCTGTCGGTCGCGCGCCCCGTCGCGGGCGAGGCCCGCAACGAAGACGACCGCAGCAAGGTGCGCGTGTACCTGCAGGCGGCGATGCTGTTCAACTGAAGCGGCGGGGGATCGAGATGAATCCGAGCAAGCGCCCGACCGCCGCCGCCCCCACCCCGGCCCTGCGGCGCCGCCACGGCATCGCGCTTCGCCAGATCAGCCTCGCGGCCTGCCTGGCCGCCGCGGCACCGGCCGGCCTCGCGCTGCCGCAGGGCGAGGTGCCCACTTTCGGCGAGACCACGGTGTCGCGCCCGGCGCCGGGGCGCAGGGACATCCGCCAGACCACGCCGCGTGCCGGCCTGGACTGGACCAGCTTCTCGATCGCCGCCGGCGAACGCGTGGTCGTGCAGCAGCCCTCGCGCGATGCCGTGCTGCTCAACCGCGTGCTCGGCGACGACCCCTCGTTGATCTATGGCTCGCTCAGCAGCAACGGCGGCGTCTGGCTGATCAACCCGCGCGGCATCGTGTTCGGCGCAACGTCGCGCATCGACGTCGGCTCGCTGGTGGCCAGCACGCTGGCGATCACGCAGGACGACGTGGCCTCCGGCCGCCTGCAGCTCGGTCGCGGCGCGGGTGCCGGGGCGCTGCGCGCCGACGGGGACATCAGGGCCGACGGCAGCGTGGTGCTCGTCGCGCCGCAGCTGGACGTGGGTGGCCGCATCGCCGCCCCGCGTGTCGGCCTGGCCGCCGCCAGCGAGGTGCTGGTCGACCTCGACGGCGACGGCCTGGTGTTCTTCAACGTGCGCAACGACGCGCTGGAATCGCGCCTGCAGATGCTGGGGCGCGTGGTGTCCGACGGCGGCGTCGCCGACCTGCGCGCCGCGGCGCGCGCGGGCCTTACCGGCACGGTGCTGAACCTCGAGGGCGTGGTGCAGGCGCGCACGCTGGGCGTGCGCGAAGGGCGCATCGTGATCGACGGCGGGGCCAACGGCGTCACGCGCGTCGCCGGCACGCTGGACGCCCAGGGCCCGGTCGCCGGGGCGCGCGGCGGCGACGTGCTGGTGCAGGGCGACCGGGTCCTGATCGACCGCGGCGCCCGCCTCGACGCCAGCGGCACGGCCGGCGGCGGCAGCGTCCGCGTCGGCGGCGACTTCCGGGGCGCCAACGCTGACGTGCGCAACGCCGCCATGGTCAGCGTGCGGGCCGGTGCGACGCTGGACGCCAGCGCCACGGACCTGGGCGACGCCGGACGCGTCATCGTCTGGGCCGACGAGGCAACGCGCTTCGCCGGCCATGCCGCGGCGCGCGGCGGCGCGCGCGGCGGCGACGGCGGGCTGGTCGAGGTCTCGGGCAAGGGCTTCCTGGACTTCCTCGGCAGCGCCGACCTGACCGCCCCCGCCGGCCGCTTCGGCACGCTGCTGCTGGACCCGACCAACATCCTGATCGAGGCCAGCGCGCCCGACCTCAACGACGACGGCACGCCGGGCGACGACCTCGGGCCGGGTGGCATCCTCTTCGCGGGCCCAGGCGTCAACAGCCGCATCACCGCCGGCGCACTGGTCGCCCAGCTGGCGGCCGGCAACGTCGAGCTGCAGGCCAACAACGACATCAGCGTCAATGCCGCGGTCAACTCCGGCAGCGCCAACAGCCTGACGCTGCGCGGCGGCGGGCTGGTCGGCATCAACGCGCCAGTCACCGTGGGCGGCAACCTGACGCTGTCGGCCAACGACCCCGGCTCCAGCACCCGAAACCCCGCAGGCGCCGTGACCGTCGGTGCCGCGCTCGGCGTGGGCGGCGCGCTGACCCTCAGCAACAACGGCGGCACGGGTGCGCACTCGCTCGGCGCCAACCTCGGCGCCGGCACCCTGGTCCTCGTCGGCAACGCCGATCGCACCGCGGCCACGACCTGGACGCTCGGCGGCAACAGCACGGTCGGCAGCAACATCACCGGCGCCTTCCCGTTCACCAAGGCGGGCGCCGGCTCGCTGGTGCTGACCGGCACGCTGAGCGCGACCACGGTCACCATCGACGGCGGCACGCTGCAGGCCGGCAGCGGCGGCGCCACCGGTGTCATCGCCAACACCGGCACGCTGACCGTCAACGCCGCCGGCACGCTGGCGGTCAACCGCAGCGGCAGTCCCAACCTGTCCAGCGTGGTGCTCAACTCGGCCCCGATCGCCGGGAGCGGCACCTTCCGCCTGGCCGGCGGCTCGCTGACGCTCGACGGCGCGCTGCCCGGCATCGGCGCCGTGCAGGTCGCGGCGGGCACGCTGACACTGGCCACCACACCGTCCAACAACCGCATCGCCGACAGCGCCGCGGTCACGGTGGCCACCGGCGCCATGCTCGACGTCGGCGACGTGCAGGAGCAGGTCGGTTCGCTGTCGCTGGGCGGCAGCCTGGCGCAGGCCGGGGCCGGCACCCTCGTCATGGGCGACCTGACGCTGACCGGCGGCGGCAACCTCAACATCCCGGTCACCGTCGCCGGCAGCATCACCGCCGCCTCGGGCGCCAGCCAGATCAGCAGCACCACCACCGGCACCACGGTGCAGGTCAACGGCGGCGCGACGCTGACGGTGGCCAACGCAGCCGCGTTCTCGGACTCCGCCGCGGTCACGGTGGCCACCGGCGGCACGCTGACGCTGGCCGCGGCAAAGCCCGTGGCCACCCTGGACCTGAGTGGCACGCTCGGTGGCGACACCTTTGCGCTGACCGCCAGCGGCGGCATCACGCTGCGCGCCGGCGCCCTCGTGCAGACCCCCATCGGCGGCGGCTCGCTGACCGTCGCGGCCGGCGGTGGCAGCGCCACGCTGCAGCGCGCGAGCGGCGCCGCGACGGTGGCCGTGAATGCGGGCACCCTGGTCGTCGACACGGGCGGCAGCCTCGACGACGCCGCGGCGCTCACGGTCGCCAGCGGCACGACGCTGCGCGTCGATGCGGCCGACACCATCGCCTCGCTGAGCCTGGCCGGCACGCTGTCGGGCACCGCGACGCTGAGCACCGACACTCTGACGGCCAACGGCGCCGCGGCCAACATCCGCAGCACGCTGTCGGTGGCCACGTCCAGCACCGTGGCCAGCGGCACGCTGACGGTGGGCGACGGCGCCAGCGCCGGCGCGCTCACAGGGGCCGGCACGCTGGCGGTGAGCACCGGCGCCACGCTGTCCTTCGACCGCGACGGCCCGATCGCGCTGGGCAACATCGGCGGCACCGGCGGCACGCTGCGGCGCGCCGGCGGCAGCGGTGCGCTCACGCTGAACGGCACCGCGCCGAACATCACCGCCGTCCAGGTCGACTCCGGCAGCTTCGTGCTCGCCGACGGCAGCGGCAACCGCCTGGGCAACGGCGCCAGCGTCGGCGTCGCCGCGGGCGCCACGTTCACGCTGGGCACCAGCAACGAGACGATCGGCTCGCTGACGCTGGCCGGCACGCTCTCCGGCACCGGCACGCTGAGCGCCGGCACCTATGCGCTGCAGCCCGGCGCGCTGGCCGGCAGCGCCCTCGGCGGCGGGGCACTCACGGTCAGCGGCGCCGGCAGCGCGACGCTGAATGCCCCGGCCGGCGTGGGCAGCGTCGAGGTCGGCAACGGGTCGACGCTGGTGCTCGGCGCCTCGTCGAACCTGGCGGGCGGCGCCGACGTCACCGTCGTCGCCGGCGGCACGCTGACCCTGGGGCGCGACGACACCATCGACAACCTGACGCTGGCCGGCACGCTGAACGGGGCGTTCAGGCTGACGGCCAGCGGCGGCACCACCTTCCAGGGCGGGGGCCGCATCGAGTTCGGCACCGTCCTGGACGGCGGCACGCTGACGACCACCGGCGACGCCACGCTGGCCGGCCGCTACGACGGCGGCCTGGTGCGCATCAACAACGGCGGCACGCTGCGCCTCAGCAACGACGTGATCCCGTCCGGCGGGCACATCGCGGACACCACGAACCTTCAGCTGCCGGCCGGCGGCACGATCCAGCTCGAGCTCAACGAGACCGTGAACGAGCTGACCGGCAGCGGCACCGTGCTCGGGCCCGGGCTGCTCTTCTCCAACGCCTACGTGCTCGACAACGACAGCGTCAACAACGTCAGCACCGGCACGCTGGTCAGCCGCAACGCGTCGCGCATCAACGGCAACGTCAGCGTCACCGGCATCGCGACCGTGGAGACCGGCACGCTCACGGTCGGCAACGGCAACAACGGCGGCACGCTGAGCGCCGGCGGCGGCATCGTCGTCAATGCCGGCGCGGTGCTGGCCTACAGCCGCAACGGCACGGTCGCCGTCGCGCAGTCGATCTCCGGCGCCGGCACGCTGCGCCAGACCGGCGGCGACAGCGGCAGCGGCGAGCTGCAGGTCACCGGCACCGCCACGACGGCCCTCGTGGACGTCGCCGGCGGCACGCTGAGCCTGGCGGCCGGCAGCGGCAACCGGCTGTCCGACGCGGCCGCGGTGACAGTCGCCAGCGGGCGGACGCTGCGCCTGGACAACGCCGGCGAGACGATCGGCACTCTGAACCTGGCGGGCACGCTGGCGGGCACCGGCACGCTCACGGCCGCCACCTACGCCCTGGGTGCCGGCTCGACCGCCAGCGCCGCGCTCGGCACCGGCACGCTGAACGTCACCGGCGACAGCACGCTGGCCGGCACGGCCGGCGTCGGCGCGGTCAACGTCAACGCCGGCACGCTGACGCTGGGCGCCACGGGTCGATTCGTCAACACGCCCACGCTGCTCATCGCCAGCGGCGCGCGCCTGCTGCTCAGCGGCAACGAGACCGCCGGCAGTACCGTCATCGCCGGCACGCTCGATCGCATCGCCGCCGGCAACCGGCTGGCCGCCAGCGCCGCCGAACTGCAGGCGGGCGCCAGCGTGCTGGCCGACCTCACCGGCGGGCCGCTCACCGTGACCGGCAACGCGTCGATGTCCGGCGAGTCCGGCGCGGCAACGGTCGCCGTCAACGCCGGCACCCTGACGCTCGGTGCGCCGAACGTGCTGGCCGGCACCGCCGGCGTCACCGTGGCGGCCGGCGCCAGCCTCGCGATCGGCACCCACGCGCAGTCGGTCAACGCCTTCACCAGCGCCGGCGCGCTGACGGGCAGCGCGACGCTGCAGTCGGCCACCGGCTACGTGCTCGATGCCGGCGCCAGCGTGGCGGCCAACCTCGGCACCGGGCCGCTGGCAGTCAATGGCAACGCCTCGCTCGCCGGCACGGCCGCCTCGACCACGGTCGACGTCAACGGCGGCACCTTCACGCTGGCCGGCAGCAACCGGCTCGCCGCGACCGCGGCCGTCACCGTCGATGCCGGCGCATCGCTTGCGCTCGGCGGCGACCTGGCGGTTGCCACGCTGGCCCTGGCCGGCAGCGTCACCGGCAGCGGGCGCACGCTGACGGCATCGACCACGACCCTCGGCGCCGGCGCACAGTTCGGTGTCAATCTGGGGCCCGGTGAGCTGGTCGTCGACGGCAACGCCGGGCTGTCCGGCACCGCCGCCAGCGGCACGCTGGTCATCAATGCCGGCACGCTGACTTTGACCGGCGCCAGCCGCTTCACCGCCACGCCGTCGGCCAGCAACGCCGGCACGCAGCCCCCCGCCGGCAAGGTGGCGCTGGGCACCAGGCGAGGCCCCGGCGACTTCCGGAACGGGGGCGGCCCGCTGGGCGCCGGCGGGGCGGGC
>JBKDQY010000047.1:0-7845 GCA_046341655.1 Betaproteobacteria bacterium
GTGCCTGCGCGCCGCGGCCGAGGCCGCCGGCTCGCCCACGCCCACGGTGGACGCGCAGGCGCTGGCTTCGGCGCTGACGGCGCGGTTGGTCGGCCGGGTGCAGGTGGCCGGCCAGCACGTAGCGGCCTTGGCCGGCGTGGCCGGGCTCGGGATGGTGGGCCAGCGCCAGGCCGTCCAGGCCGGGGGGCGACCAGGGCTCGTCGACGCAGGTCACGCCCCAGTCTGCCGGTGGGTCGCCGGCGTGGCCGTCGTGGTTGCCGCGCACCAGCGTCAGTTCGAGCGCCGGGTGGCGGCCGCGCCAGGCTGCCACCGCCGCCAGCGTGGCCGCGCCGCGGCCGCGTGCGGCGTGCAGCAGGTCGCCGAGAAAGACGATGCCGCGCACCGCGGGGCCGCTGGCCGCGCAGCGTGCCAGCGCCGCGTCCAGCCGCGCCAGCGTGCCGGCCGTCGTGCCCTCGGGCACGGGCACGCCCAGGCGACGGAAGCTCTGCGCCTTGCCGATGTGGGCGTCGGCCACCAGCAGCAGCGCGGCGTCGGGCAGCCACAGCGCGCGCTCGGGCAGCGGCACCAGCCGGACGCCGCCGGCGTGGTGCTCGGGCGGCTTCACTGCACCAGGCGGGCGAGGGCGGGTTCGAGGTGCTCGGTGGGCAGGCGCCTGAAGCCGCTGCGCGCATAACGCTGCAAACGGCCGACCAACAGCGCCGTCAGCGCCGAAGCCAGCGCCTGCGCGTCCACCGTGGGCGTGGGCGAGCCGGCGGCCTCGGCCGCGGCGCGCAGGCACACGCGCAGCTGGCTCTCCACGCGCTCGAAGAACTGGTTCATGCGCGCATTGAGCCGCTCGTGCTCGAGCACCAGCGCATCGCCCACCATGACGCGCACCATGCCCGGGTTCTTCTCGCCGAACTGCAGCAGCACCGAGGCGATGCGCCGGACCTGTTGCGCCGGCACGGGCTCGCGCTCGGTGATCTGGCTGACCAGCGTGAACACGCTGCCCTCGATGAACTCGATGAGCCCCTCGAACATCTGCGCCTTGCTGGCGAAGTGGCGGTACAGCGCGGCCTCGGACACCTCGAGCCGGGCCGCCAGCGCCGCGGTGGTGATGCGCTCGGCGCCGGGCTGCTCGAGCATGGCGGCCAGCGTCTGCAGGATCTGCACGCGGCGCTCGCCGGGCTTGGGGCGCTTGCGGCCGGGCGCAGCAGGGGCGCCGGGTTCGGCCGCGGCCCCGGCGCTGTCTGCCTCGGGGTCCTGCGGCTGGGCTTGGGGCAGGGCGGACATCGGGGCGGCGCGCTGAAAGGGGGGTGGGCGCGGGGATTCTGGCACGGGGCCGCGGCGTCGCTTCTTGCAGGTAAACACCAACCCGCGCACCGCCCGATCAGTGGCGCAGCAGGTCCGCCAGCCGGCGCAGGCGCCGGTCCACGTAGGCCGGCCTGCGGTGGCGTCGGGCGTTGGCGCTCTGCACGTGGGACACCGAGCGCTTCAGCCAGCGCTGCATCCACACCGTGCCCATGCCCACGGCCCGCGCGGCCTTCTGGTGCACCAGCGTGTCCTCCACCAGCACGCAGCGCGAAGGCGGAACGCGCAACCGTGCGGCCACGTGGCGCAGCATGCGGCGGTCCGGCTTGGGGCGCAGGTGGCCGAACATGGCCATGTCCTCGATGGCCAGCAGGCCGTCGAACAGGCGCTCGGCACCCAGCACGGCCAACACGCGGCGCGCGTAGGCTGCCGGGGCATTGGTGAGGATGAACTTGCGGCCCGGCAGCCGCGCCAGCGCCGAGAGGTCGTGCGCGTGGCCGCGAACACGGTCTTCCAGGCCGGGCAGCGCGTGCGTGACGTGCAGGAAGTGCGCGGGCTTCACGCCGTGGTGGCGCACCAGCCCCAGCAGCGTGGCCCCGTACCAGTGCCAGTAGCGCCGGCGCAGCGCGGTGGCGGCGTCCGCGTCGAGCCCGAGCTCGCTGCGGATGTAGGCGTTCATGGACTCGTGCAGCTGCGGCATCGAGGCCGTGGCGGCGTCGTGCAGCGTGTCGTCGAGGTCGAACAGCCAGACGCGGCGGCGCGCCATCAGAACAGCCAGAAGCGCTTCTTGCGCAGCTTGGCGGCCTTGACGCGCTCGCCCAGCACCATGCAGCGCACGATGAAGTCGACACGGGTCTTGTCGAAGCGACGCTCCTTCATGACCGGCGGCATACCCGACGAGATGCGTTGGCTGACCTCGAGCCAGCAGTGGGTCGGGTTCCAGCGGATCCAGAAGTTGTGGCTGCGCCGGGGGTTCCGCTCGGGCCACACGTAGCGCACGGAGTCCCCCGAGAAGCCCAGGCTGGCGCCGTTGGGCGCGTGCAGCCACACCAGCATGCGCGGGCCGTTGTCGGGCAGCGTCGTGGCGCGCTCCCGGCGCAGCCGCAGGTCCTGCGGAAGCGCGGCGTTGGCCGACTCGATGCGCTGCCACAGCGCGCGCAGGGCGTGCGCGCCGTCGATGGGCACGGTGACGTCGCCCGTCTGGGTGCCGGCCAGTCTCTGGCGACGCTTCCGCTCTCTTTCGATCCAGGACATGGCGGGCCCAGGATCAATGCGACCGGATCATCGTGCCGTAGGCCTGGTCGGTCAGGATCTCCAGCAGCATGGCGTGGGGCACGCGCCCGTCCACCACGTGCACGGCGTTGACGCCGCTGCGGGCGGCATCGATGGCGCCGGCCAGCTTGGGCAGCATGCCTCCGCTGATGGTGCCGTCGGCCACGAGATCGTCGATCTGCCGCGGCGTTAGCTCGGTGATGAGGTCGCCGGTCTTGTCGAGCACGCCGCGGATGTTCGTGAGCATCACCAGCTTCTCGGCCTTCAGCACCGTGGCCAGCTTGGCGGCCACGAGGTCGGCGTTGATGTTGTAGCTCTCGTTGGCCTCGCCGAAGCCGATGGGGCTGACCACGGGGATGAACTGGTCGTCCTGCAGCGCCTTGACGACGCTGGGGTCGATGGCCGTGATCTCGCCGACCTGGCCGATGTCGTGCTCCTTGGAGGGGTCGTCCTTGTCGGTCATCCTCATGCGGCGGGCGCGGATCAGGCCGCCGTCGCGGCCGGTCAGGCCCACGGCCTTGCCGCCGGCGGCGTTGATCAGGCCCACGATGTCCTGCTGCACCTCGCCGGCCAGCACCCACTCCACCACTTCCATGGTCTCTTCGTCGGTCACCCGCCTGCCCTGGATGAAGGTGCCCTTCTTGCCGACCTTGGCCAGCGCCTCGTCGATCTGGGGGCCGCCGCCATGCACCACGATGGGATTCATGCCCACCAGCTTGAGCAGCACCACGTCCTCGGCGAAATCCTGCTGCAGCGCGGGGTCGGTCATGGCGTTGCCGCCGTACTTGATGACCAGTGTCTTGCCGTGGAAGCGGCGGATGTAGGGCAGCGCCTGGGCCAGGATCTCGGCCTGGTCGCGCGGGGTGATGTGCGAGAGGTCGTGCGCGTGGCTGGGAGAGTCGGCGGGGCTGGCCATGGCGTCCAGGAGATTTGCGCTAAGGTCCGGGGATTGTAGGAATCATCCCCTGTTGCACCGAGGACACAACCATGAAGAAGTGGCACTTCGCAGTCGCCGCGTTGCTGATGGCGGGCAGCCTGCACGCCCAGGCGCCCACGGCCAGCGGCGAGATCACCAAGCTCGACAAGGCCGGCGCGCGCATCACGCTCAAGCACGGCGAGATCAAGAACCTCGACATGCCGCCCATGACCATGGTGTTCCGCGTGTCCGACCCGCGCCTGCTCGAGGGCCTGACCGTCGGCCAGCGCATCGGCTTCACGGCCGAGCGCATCGACGGGCATTTCACCGTGACCTCGGTGAGCAGGGCGCCGTGATGAACGCGACGACGATCCTGAACCGCCAGGTGCGCCTGGCCGCCCGGCCCGTGGGCCTGCCCAAGGCGGCCGACTGGACCATCGGCGACGAGCCGCTGCGCGAGCTGGCCGAGGGCGAGGTCCGCGTGCGCGTGACGGCGATCAGCCTCGATCCGGCCATGCGCGGCTGGATGAACGAGGGCAGGAGCTACATCCCGCCTGTGGGGCTGGGCGAGGTCATGCGCGCCGGTGGCGTGGGCGTGGTCGAGGCCTCGCGCCACCCGGCCTGGGCGGTGGGCGAGGCCGTCAGCGGCATCACCGGCGTGCAGACGCACTGGACGGTTTCTCCGGACCGCGACCGCAGCGCCGGCCTGGCGAGGATCGACCTGCGCCTGGGCACGCCGTCGCAGTGGCTCAACGTGCTGGGCATGCCGGGCATGACGGCCTACTTCGGGCTGATGGACGTGGGCCAGCCCAGGCCGGGCGAGACGCTGGTCGTGTCGGGCGCCGCGGGCGCGGTGGGGCAGACGGTGGGCCAGCTCGCCAGGATCAAGGGCCTTCGCGTGGTGGGCATCGCAGGCGGCGTGGCGAAGTGCGACTGGGTGGTGAAGGAGCTCGGCTTCGACGCCTGCATCGACTACAAGGGCGGCAGCGTCAAGGACGGCCTGAAGGAACATTGCCCCAGGGGCGTGGACGTCTACTTCGACAACGTGGGCGGCGAGATCCTCGACACCGTGCTCACGCGCATCAACCGCAAGGCGCGCATCGTGGTGTGCGGCGCCATCAGCCAGTACAACAACACCGCGCCGGTGCAGGGCCCGAAGAACTACCTGAGCCTGCTGGTGAACCGCGCGCGCATGGAAGGGATGGTGGTGTTCGACTACGCCGACCGCTATCCGCAGGCCGTGGCCGAGCTGGCCGGCTACCTCGAGGACGGCCGGCTCAGGAGCCGTGAAGACGTGGTGGTGGGTGGCGTCGATGCGTTCCCGGCCACGCTCAACAAGCTGTTCAGCGGCGAGAACTTCGGCAAGCTGGTGCTGAGCCTCCAGGGCTGAGACGCTCCGGGCCGGTTCGCGAGTCTTCCCAGGGCGTGGCCGAGGGATGCTCAGAAGCAGGCCCTCTGCGAGGCGTTGAGCCGGACGCCGTCGAAGCCCAGGGCCGCCACGCCGCGAACCTGCGTCAGCTCCAGGGCGCCCGCGCGCAGGGTGGCCACCACGCCGGCCGTTGCGGGCGCTTCGCCGTCGTGCAGGCCGTCGGCCCGCGCGCGGCCGTCGAACACCCGGGCCGGCGCCGCCTGCCCGCGCCGCAGCATCGTCACCGCCACGCGCTGGAAGTGCTGCCGCACGAAGAGGCCGACTTCCGGCCCGCACCACCACCCGGCCAGCCGCGCCGGCACCACCCACAGGTGCACCGCGCTGGACTTGTCGCGCCCGATGGGCTTGTCGGGCGCGTCGACCACCACGCTGCGGTCGGGCCGCCAGTCGCCCAGGTCCCAGTCGTGGCTGACGATGCGCGTGCCGGGCTGCAGGGCCAGCAGCCGGTCGCGGAGCTGCAGGTTCACCTGCGGCAGCAGGTACATCGTGACCACGCTGAAGGGCGAGAGGTCGAGCGTGAACAGGTCCTGCTCGCGGAACTCGGCGCGGTCGGCCACCCCTGCGGCGCGGGCGTTGGCGCGGCTCAGAGCCACGAGGTCGGGCACGATCTCCACGCCCAGGCCGCGTGCGCCGAAGCGGCGCGCCGCGGTGATGACGATGCGACCGTCGCCCGAGCCCAGGTCCACCAGCCGGTCGGCCGGGCCCACGCCGGCCAGCTGCAGCATCGCCAGCGTCACCGCGTCGGGCGTGGTGACGAAGGGCACCTCGTCCTGCGCGGCGGCCGGGCCGGCCAGCGCGGCCAGCCACAGGCCCAGGCCGCACAGGCTCTTGGCCAGGCCCGGCGCGAGCGCGGCTCTCACGCCGTGGGCAGCTTGTGCGCCTTGAACTGCTCGCGCAGCTTGTTCTTCTGCATCTTGCCGGTGGCGCCCAGCGGGATGGCGTCGGTGAACACCACGTCGTCGGGCGTCCACCACTTCGCGATCTTGCCCTCGTAGAAGGCGAGCAGTTCCTCGCGCGTGACCTCCGCGCCGGGCTTCTTGACGACCACCAGCAGCGGCCGCTCGTCCCACTTGGGGTGGTGCGCGGCGATGCAGGCCGCCATCGCCACCGCCGGGTGGGCCATCGCGATGTTCTCGAGGTCGATCGAGCCGATCCACTCGCCGCCGCTCTTGATGACGTCCTTGCTGCGGTCGGTGATGACCATGTAGCCCTCGGGCGTGATCTTGGCGACGTCGCCGGTGGGGAACCAGCCGTTGCCGTCGGCGTCCTTCACAAGGGGGTTGCCGCCCTCGCCCTTGAAGTAGCTGTCGAGGATCCAGGGGCCGCGCACCAGCAGGTCGCCCGAGGCGGCGCCGTCCCAGGGCAGATCGGCGCCGTCCTCGCCGACGATCTTCATGTCCACGCCGTAGACGGCGCGGCCCTGCGTGCTCATCACGGCGAGCTTGCCCTCGTCGTCGAGCGCGTGGTGCTGCGCCTTGAAGGCGGCGGCGGTGCCGATGGGGCTCATCTCGGTCATGCCCCAGGCGTGGATCACGTGCACGCCGTAGGCGTCGCGGAACTTGCGGATCATCGCCGGCGGGCAGGCCGAGCCGCCGATGGCGCTCTTGCGCATGGTGCTGAACTTCAGGCCGTGCGCCTCCACGTGCGCCAGCAGGCCCTGCCACACGGTGGGCACGCCGGCGCTGATGGTGACGCGCTCGCCCTCGAACAGCTCGTACAGGCTCTTGCCGTCCAGGCCCGGGCCGGGCAGCACGAGCTTGGCCCCGGTCATCGGCGCCAGGTAGACGATGCCCCAGCTGTTGACGTGGAACATCGGTACCACGGGCAGGATGGCGTCGGCGGCGCTGCAGCCCAGGCAGTCGGGCAGCGCCGCGGCCATCGTGTGCAGCACGGTGCTGCGGTGGCTGTACAGCACGCCCTTGGGGTTGCCGGTGGTGCCGCTGGTGTAGCACAGGCTGCTGGCGGTGTTCTCGTCGAACACGGGCCAGGCGTAGCGGTCGCTGCTGCCCTCGAGCAGTTCCTCGTAGCACAGCAGGCCCGGCACCTTGGCGGCCTGCTCAGCCGGCGGCATGTGGGCACGGTCGGTCATCGCCACCCAGTGCTTCACGGTCTTGGTGCGGCCGGCCACGGCCTGGATCAGCGGCCAGAAGGTCATGTCGAAGAACATCACGCGGTCTTCGGCGTGGTCGGCGATGTAGGTGATCTGGTCGGGGTGCAGCCGCGGGTTCACGGTGTGCAGCACGCGACCGCTGCCGCTGACGCCGTAGTACAGCTCCATGTGGCGGTGCGTGTTCCCGGCCAGCGTGGCGGCGCGCTCGCCGGGCGCGACGCCCAGGCCCGCCAGGGTGTTGGCCACGCGGCGGGCCCGCGCGGCCAGCTCACGGTAGCTGATTCGGTGGATGTCGCCCTCGACGCGGCGCGACACCACGAGCTGCTCGCCGTGGTGGCGTTCGGCATGAACGATGAGCGACGAGATCAGCAGCGGCAGCTGCATCATCTGACCGAGCATGGGAGTGTCTCCTGGTGATGGGTAGCCCGCGGCCGGCGGGGCGCGGGCTCGAGGGGGTGGATTCTCGGATCTGGCGGCTGTCCGCCGGCCCGGCAGGGCCGTTCGCGATGCGGGGTTTACCCGGATCGGGGTGCTCAGCCCCCGTCCACCAGCCGCCGCGCCAGCCGACGGTGGCGGTGCACCAGCGCCGGCAGATCCAGGGTCTGCAGCTCGCCGTCGCGCACCACGGGCCGGCCGCCGACGACGCCGAAGCCCACGCGCGGCACCTGGCACAGCAGCATCGCGGCCACCGGGTCGTCGGCGCCGGCCAGGGCCACGTCGGCCAGCGGCACGCCGATCAGGTCGGCCGCCATGCCGGGGGCCAGCGCGCCGATGTCGTCGCGGCCCAGCACGCGCGCGCCGCCCAGCGTGCCCATCTCGAGCACCTCG
>JBKDQY010000048.1:0-2704 GCA_046341655.1 Betaproteobacteria bacterium
CCGCTGGGCCTGTCGATCCTGGTGGAGGTGACGGGCTTCGCGTTCATGGCGCTGTTCATCAGCCGGCTGGGCACCACGGCGGTGGCGGGGCACCAGCTGGCCGTCAACCTGGTGAGCCTGATGTTCATGGTGCCGCTGGCCCTCGGCAACGCCGGCAGCACGCTGGTGGCGCAGGCGGTGGGTGCCGGCCGCCACGCCGAGGCGGCGCGCCTGGGCTGGCACGCGCTGGCCCTGGGCACGCTGCTCGCGGTGGCCATGGGCCTGCTGGTGTTCGCGCTGCGCCGCCCGGTGCTGGGCCTGTACACGGGCGACGCCGCCGTGCTGGCCGCCGCGCTGCCGCTGGTGGCCTGGCTGGCGGTGTTCCATGCCGCCGACGCGGCACAGACCATCGCCGCCTTCGTGCTGCGCGCCTACAAGATTACCGTGGTCTCGGTGGTCATCTACGTGGCCGCGCTGTGGGGCGTGGGCCTGGGCGGCGGCTACTGGCTGGCCTTCGACGCAGGAGGCCTCACGCCACCGGCGCTGCGCGGCGCGCCGGGCTACTGGTTCGCGTCGACGACCGGGCTGGTGGTGGCCGCGGTGGCCCTGACCGCCGTGCTGGGCTGGGTGCTCAGGCGGTGGCGGGGGGCCGCCCCGGCAGGCTGATGACGAAGCGGCTGCCGCCGCCGTCGCGCGGCTCGCAGCGCACGTGGCCGCCGTGGCGCTCGGCGATCTGCCGCACCAGGCTCAGCCCCAGGCCCACGCCGCCCTCGCGCTCGGCGTGGCCGGGCATGCGGAAGAAGGGCTCGAAGATGCGCTCGCGCAGGTGCTCGGGCACGCCGGGGCCGCGGTCGGCCACCACGACGTCGGCGCCGCCGTCGGCGCGGCGCCGCACCTGCACTTCCACGCCGGTGCCGGCATAGCGGCGGGCGTTCTCGAGCAGGTTGCGCACGGCGCGGCGCAGCAGCCGCTCGTCACCGGGCAGCAGCAGGTCGTCGCCCTCGGCGGTGGCGCCTGCGCGCGCCGCCTCCTCGGCGGCCACGGCCAGCAGCGCCACGGGCTGCGGCGGCTCCAGCGTGCCGCGGGCATCCAGCCGGCTGGCCAGCAGCACTTCCTCGACGAGCGCGTCGAGCTCGGCCACGTTGGTGTCGATCTCGCGCTTCAGCCGCGCGCGCTCGGCGGGCGCGGCGTCGTCGAGCATGGCGATGGCCATCTTCAGCCGCGCCAGCGGGCTGCGCAGCTCGTGGCTGGCGTTGGCCAGCAGGCTCTGGTTGGCGCGCAGCAGCGCCTCGATGCGCGAAGCGGCGTGGTTGAAGCTGCTGGCCACGGCCGCCACCTCGTCGCGCCCGTCCTCGTCGACGCGGCGGTTCAGCTGGCCGGCGCCGAAGGCCTCGACGCCGGCCTTGAGCGCCTCCAGCCGCCGCGTGAGCCGCCGCACCACCGGCCAGGCGCCGGCCGCCACGGCCGCGAACAGCACCGCCAGCAGCGCGACGAAGCCCAGGCCCTCGGGCCAGGGGCCGTGCATGCCGGGCATCCAGGGGGCCAGGCCGGCCGCGGGCGGCCCGCCCGGCCTGTCGCCCGGCGGCCCCATCATCGACGGCCGCAGGCCCTCGTCGAGCGCACGCGGGCGCATCATCCGCGGCACCCACAGCGTGCGGCCGTCGTCCAGCCGCACGCCGCGCAGCCGCTCGCGCGCCTCGGGGCGGTCGAGCCCGCGGCGCAGAAAAGGCTCGGTGGCGGCGATGCGGCGGCCGTCGGGGGCGTCCAGCGCCAGCGGCCGGCGCAGGCGCAGCGACCACTCGTCGAGCGCCCGGGCCTGATCGGCATCGGGCGCGTCGGCCGGTGGCAGCGAGGCCTGCAGCAGGTCGGCCCAGGCGGCCACGCGCTCCTGCACCACGCGCTCGTTGCGCTCGCGCTGCTCCTCGAGGTGGCGCTGCACCATCCAGCCTGACGCCAGCGCGAACAGCGCCAGCGCGGCCACCACGGTGAGCCAGATGCGGACGTACAGGGAGCGCATGGCGGCCGTGTCAGCCGGCCCCGCCCCGGCCGCAGCGAACGCCGTGCGCCTGGGGGCTCATGTCTCGGCGTCCTGCTTCTTCGCGAACAGGTAGCCGGCGCCGCGCACCGTGAGCACGCGGCGCGGGTTCTTGGGGTCGTCCTCGATGACGGCGCGGATGCGCGAGATGTGCACGTCGATGCTGCGGTCGAAGGCCTCCAGCGGGTGGCCCTTCAGCGCGTCCATGATCTGGTCGCGGCTGAGCACGCGGCCCGGCGCGCGCGCCAGCACCGTGAGCAGCTCGAACTGGTGGCTGGTGAGGTCGCAGGGGTTGCCGTCCAGCCGCGCCAGCCGGGCGCCGATGTCCACCTCGAGCCGGCCGAAGCGCAGCACCTCGTCCTCGCCGGGCTCGGGCGCGGCGCGGCGCAGCAAGGCCTTCAGGCGCGCCAGCAGTTCGCGCGGCTCGAAGGGCTTGGGCAGGTAGTCGTCGGCGCCGATCTCCAGGCCGACGATGCGGTCGGTGGGCTCGCCGCGCGCGGTGAGCATCAGCAGCGGCAGCCGCCGCGTGCGGCGGTCGGCGCGCAACTCGCGCGTGAAGTCCAGGCCGTCGCCGACGGGGAGCATCAGGTCCAGCACCAGGGCCTCGGAGACGCCCTGCTTCAGGCGCTCGCGGCCCGCGGCCAGCGAGCCGGCGGTGTCGACCTCGAAGCCGTTGCCGCGCAGGTACTG
>JBKDQY010000049.1:0-2848 GCA_046341655.1 Betaproteobacteria bacterium
GGCGGCCTCGGGCGGCTGGATGTGCGTCAGGCCGTGGCGCGCGGCCAGGGCCTCCAGGGCGGCGCGGCCGTGCGCCTAGCGCGCAGTGGGCAGCAGGGCCACGGCGGCGCCCGCGGGCGCGGACTCCACGCTGAAGGCGAACACGCCGCCGGGTGCCAGCGCGCGCCGCACGGCAGCGAACACGGGGTCGAGGTCGCCGAGGTAGATGAACACGTCGGCCGCCAGCACCAGGTCCAGCGAACCGGCGGGCTGCTGCCGCAGGTGGGCCAGCAGCTCGGCCGCGTGCAGCGCGTCGTAGACGCCGGTGGCGCGGGCGCACTCGATCATCGCCGTGGAGACGTCCAGGCCCTCCCGCCGCCGCACCAGGGGCCGCACGAGGCGGCCGACGACCCCGGTGCCGCAGCCCAGGTCCAGCGCGGTGGCGTAGCGGCGGGCCACGAGGCCCGGCATCAGCAGCTCGGGGGCCCGGTACTCCAGCGTCTCGAGGTGCCGGTCGAAATCGGCGGCGTAGCCGTCGAACAGCGCCTCGACGTAGCCGTCGGGGGGCAGGGGCGGCGCGTCGGCGTCGTGGGCGCCCCGCAGGCCGGCCAGCAGCCAGGCGGCCAGCGGCACGGGCTCCAGCGCCTGGGCGCGCTCGAGCGCGGCGACGGCGTCGGCGGACCGGCCCAGGTCCTTGTGCAGCGAACCCGCCAGCAGCCAGGGCTCGGCCCAGTCGGCGTGGCGCTCGCACAGGGCCCGTGCCCCGGCCAGGGCCTCGCCGAGGCGGCCCAGCCGCGCCAGGCACTCGGCGCGGCGCAAGGCCGCGCGCGGCGACGCCTCGGGCAGCGCGAGCAGCCGCTCGTAGGCCTGCAGCGCCTCGGCCGGGCGGCCCAGGGCCAGCAGCGCCTCGCCCAGGTGGGCCCAGGCCGGCGCGTGCGCGGGCGCCGCGCTGCTGGCCTGCTGCAGCAGCGGCAGCGCCTCGGCCGCACGGCCGAGCCCCAGCAGCGTGGCGCCCAGATTGGCCAGCGTCGAGGGCCGCCCGGGCAACGCCGCCAGCGAGGCGCGGTAGTGCGCCTCGGCCTCGGCCAGCCGGCCGGCCTGCTGCGCGGCCAGGCCGGCCTCGAAGGCGCGGCGGGCGGTGTCGAAGGCGGCGTCGTTCATGTGCCCGATTGTCGCGGCCGCCCCGGCCCGGGCCGCGCGGCCCGGCCACCCCGCGGCCCCCACACAATCCGATGCGTGAGCGACCCCGCCGTCACCGACCCCGCGCCCGCTGCCGCCGACCCGGCGCGCGAGCGCTTCGTTGCGCTGCTGCGCGAGCAGCTCGCGCAGGGCGGCTGGCACCGGCTGGTGCTGTCGGGCCCGCGCGCGGCCGTCGGGGCCGAGCCCGACCTGCAGCGCGTGACCGTGCGCCCGCTGCTGCTGCGCGGCGGCCCGGTGCTCAGCGTCGTCAGCCGCCACGCCACGCGCGAGCTCACGCACAACCACCCACCCGAGGAGGGCCTGGCACTCGTCGCCGCCTGGCTGGGCCCGCGCTTCCGCCACGCGCACTTCGACGGCGCCACCCTGGAGGCCGAGCTGCGCTTCGGCAAGCGGGGCAGCGGCCACGTCAGCATCGCGCCACGCGCCGCCGCCGCGCCGGCCGCGCCGCAGGCGCACGACCGCGCCAAGCCGCGGCCGCTGCCGGCCGACCGGCCCTACCTGGCCGCGCTGGGCCTGATGACCCCCGACGGCCAGCCCGTGCCGGCCATGGCGCGCAAGTGGAAGCAGATCAACCGCTTCGTCGAGATCGTCTCGCAGGCGCTGGCGCGCACGCCGCTGCTGCAGCCGCGCGCCGAGCCGGTGCGCGTGGTGGACTTCGGCGCCGGCCGCGCCTACCTGACGTTCGCGCTGCACGACTGGCTCTCGCGCCGGAGCCTGGCGCTCGACGTGCGCGGCATCGAGCAGCGCGCCGACCTGGTGGCCGAGGGCAACCGCATCGCCCAGGGCCTGGGCCTGCAGGGCCTGCGCATGGTGCAGGGCGACGTGGGCGATGCGGCCGCGGCCCCGGAACGATTCGACGTGATGATCGCGCTGCACGCCTGCGACACCGCCACCGACGCCGCCATCCACCGCGGCATCGTGGCCGGCGCGCAGCTGATCGTCTGCTCGCCCTGCTGCCACAAGCAGCTGCGCCCGCAACTGCTGAGCCCGGGGCCGCTGAGGAGCGTGTTCGAGCACGGCATCCACGCCGAGCAGCAGGCCGAGATGCTCACCGACACGCTGCGCGCGCTGCTGCTGCAGGCCCAGGGCTACGAGACGCAGGTCTTCGAGTTCGTGGCGCTGGAGCACACGCGCAAGAACAAGATGATCCTGGCCGTGAAGCGGCCGCCCGAGGCCACGGCACGGCGCGAGGCCGAGAGGGCCGCCGCACTGGCCGAGGCCGACGAGCTGCAGCGCTTCTTCGGGATCCGCGAGCAGGCGCTGCGTCGGCTGCTCGCGGTCTGACCGGCGCGCCGGCTCTGCCGCCGCTCTCAGGCCGCGGCCTCCAGGCCGTGCGCGAAGTGCTCGCGCATCAGCAGGGCCGCGGCGGCGGCGTCGCGCCGCTCGATGGCGGCCATCAGCTCGCGGTGCTCGGCCAGGCTCTCGGCCAGCCGCCCGCGCTTGAACAGCGAGTGGTGGCGGTTGAGCTTCATCACCTTGCGCAGGTCCCGCACCGTCTGCTCGGCCCAGCGGTTGCCGGCCAGGCGCAGCAGCGCGAGGTGGAAGCGCTCGTTGGCCGCGAAGAAGGCGTCGCGCTGGCGCACCCGGCGCTCGAGCTCGTCGTGCAGGCCGCGCAGCTCGGCGCGGCCGGGCTCGTCGGCGCGCTCGGCCACGCAGGCCGCGGCGTCGC
>JBKDQY010000050.1:0-8129 GCA_046341655.1 Betaproteobacteria bacterium
CGCCAAGGATCTGCTCAAGCTGGCCAACCGCACCGAGGCCCACCGGTACGTCTTCTTCGCCTCGCCCCTGTTCCCCGGCACGGCCCGGCAACCATTTCTTGAGCGCAGTGGCGTGCAGGTCTGGTCTGTCGATGTCTAGGGCGGTCATCGTCACCACCCCGCCGGGCGCGTTCAGTGGCACCGACGCCTCCAGTGCCGTGCCCGCGCTCTATGCGCCTGACGCCGCAGCTGCAAGGCGCGCGTTCGAGTTCTTTGCTGTCAACATCCGCAACCCGAACACCCGCAAGGCCTACGCGCGCGGCGTAGCCGACTTCTCGACCTGGTGCGATCGGCAGGGCCTGAAAGACGTGCGCCAGGTCCAGCCCCTGCACGTGGCTGCCTACATCGAGGGGCTGCAGCTCGCTGCTCCCTCCGTGAAGCAGCGCCTGGCCGCGTTGCGCATGCTCTTCGACTGGCTCGTCATCGGCCAGGTCATGCCGATGAACCCGGCCAGTTCGGTGCGCGGGCCCAGGCACTCGGTGAAGAAGGGCAAGACGCCCGTGCTGTCGGCCGAAGAGGCCCGGGCGTTGATCGACGCCATCGACACCAGCACCGTCATCGGGCTACGGGACCGCGCCCTCATCGGCCTGATGGTCTACACCTTCGCGCGCGTCGGCGCGGCGATCCAGATGCGCGTGGAGGATGTCTACGTCCAGGCGCGCAGAACCTGGGTTCGGCTGCACGAGAAGGGGGGCAAGGAACACGAGATGCCGTGCCACCACAACCTCGAGGCCTGGCTGCAGGCCTACATCGAGGGGGCGCAGCTGGAGGCGGGCAAGACCTGGCTCTTCCAGGCCGTGGCTGGTCGGTCGGGGCGCTTGTCGGGCAACCCCATGGGGCAGGGCGATGTCTTCCGCATGATCGGCCGCAGGGCCGAGGCGGCCGGCATCCGCACGCGCATCGGTTGCCACAGTTTCCGCGCCACGGGCATCACCGAGTACCTGCGCAACGGGGGACGCCTGGAGATCGCGCAGCAGATGGCCAACCACGAGTCGGCCCGCACGACCGGCCTGTACGACCGGCGCCAGGGCCTGCTGACCGTCGAGGAAGTCGAACGCGTCTCGTTCTAGTGTGGTGCGCCGCGCTGTTCTGTACTTATCGAGCGGCGAGGCCAGTGGTCGGTGGCGAGACCGAGTGTCTGCTGGCGGGCGACAACTCGAGGTTCTCTTCACGACCCATCAGCGACACTCGCCCCCTTGAATTGATCGCCTTGAAGCAGTCGCTCGCGCGGGCGACGCGCCACGAACGCCCCCAAGCAAGGTCCCCAGCTGCGCGGCCGCAACGAGCAGCCGTGAGCGCAGCAGCACCATGCGGCGGGCACACGGATGTGGCCACAGGCGATGATGTTGACGCTGCCGATTTCGTCCTCCAAGGTAACGAAGATGACGCCCTTGTCGGTTCGGGCAGCTGGCGCATGGTGACGATGCCGCAAGACTAGGCGGGCGAACCCGGATGCATCGTTCGATGTGCACCATTTGCTGCGGGACGGCGCGCGCGAGGTCTGCCCGCGCCCCACTCTCTTCCTGGCGAATTCGAGCAGGGGCCAACAATCGGGTCAGGGTGCGAACATGGCCTGCAAAGTCTGCAGCGCTGAAGCCAGCGTCGCCGGGCGCAGGGCACCCAGCCGTTTGACCAAGCGCACACGGTCGAGCGTTCGGATCTGATCTAGCACGATCAGGCCCTGCTTGCCCTGGAAGGTGAGCGCAACGCGGAACCGCGCGGGCCGCGACCCAGTGGTCATGGGTGCCACGATCACGGTGCGCAAGTGCGCGTTCATGTCGTCGGGCGAGATCACGACGCAGGGTCGGGTCTTCTGGATCTCGCTGCCCACTGTCGGGTCGAGCTGGGCCAGCCAGATGTCGCCGGTCTTCATCACCAGACCAGTTTGTCGTCGCCCTCGTTGGCGACCTCCGGCCAGACCAGCGCGTCGCCGCCCTGTGCGGCCAGGCGCCGCGCGTCGTCGGCCCATCCTTCACGCGGGTTGCGGTGGATGGCGCGGATCTCGATCACACCATCGCGCACCTGCAGGTCGGCCGTGCCTTCCAGGCCTACCTGGGCCAGGATGGGCTTGGGGATCAACACACCCTGCGAGTTGCCCATCTTGCGGATCGCGACTTCCATGGTCTGCTCCGAAACCTTTCAGTAAGCACAATGGTAGCACGACGGCGGGCGGCTAGTGGCTCTGGCACTCCGGCCGGTGCTGCGGGTGGTGCAGCGCGTGGTCACCCGGCATCTGCTGGACGGCGCCGGGCTCGCGGCCGATGAAGGCCGGGCGGCGTCCTCACGCTGATCCAGCGCTTGGGCTCCGACGATGGACCGGCTGCTGGCTGCCGTCGACGACGACGTGCCGCCGAAGCGGAATGCGATGGCACGGCGCTCGCTGCAGGCGCACCTGTTGAAGCTGCGCGACGACGGACTCATCACCGAATCCATGCCCCGACACCGGACACCAGACACCGGACACGCGGCACGGCCTGAGCGTCAGTCGCCGTGGTGGCCGGCGTCGCGGGCGAAGCCGGGCGCCAACGCTGCCGACGCGGCCCGGTAGCGCTCATAGGCCGAGCAATGGGCAGCGCGCGTATGCGCTTGCGGTTCGATCCAGCGCTCGATGGCGGTGAAGCGCCGGCTCGCGTCGACCAGGTCAGCCGCACGCCCGGTGGCCACGGCCAGGATGGCGGCCAGGCCCTCGAAGACCGCGCGCGCCAGATCGGCCGGGCGGCTGCTCAGGCGCAGCCCGAGCATGGCCCCGCTGGCCCAGGGGCTCCACAGCGGCGTGCGCTCGCCCGACAGGTAGGGCAGGAAGCTCAGGCCGTTGGCCCCCGGTGGCGCCTCGGCCGCCTTGCGCTCCAGCGCCGCCGGGCCCTCGCGCAGCAGGCTGCGGCACACCCATTCCAGTGAGCTGGCCGACAAGGCAAGACCGGCCCGCGGCGACGCCGACATTGGCCTGCGCCAATAGGTTCAAGGACTTCGAGCGCGCCACACTAGGTGAGCAAGTCCTCGTCGTCATCGTCGGTGGAACCCGCCGGACGGGGCTGTTCGCGACGCGCACCGTTCACGTGAGCCCAGAACGATGTCTTGCGGGCGTGGCGGGTGCGGATCTCGGCAACGTAGGCCTCGTGCGGTGTCAACGGCTGCAACGCGATGCCGCTGGCGGCAACCTCTCCGAGCCGGGACCAGTACCGGGCGGCATGCCCATAGGCGCGCGCGTTCGCGCGATCCAGGATGCCGTGGAGCAGGGCGCGGTACACCGCGGTTTCGGCGCGCAGGCAGTCGTGCGCACGCAGGGACTTGGCCAGCGGAACCAGGCTGCCATAGTCGCCACCATCGATGTGAGCCGCCCCGGCCAGCAGCCTGTTCTCCGCCGCCTCGACCTCGCCCAGGTGCAGCAGCAGCTTGGCTGCCGCCGTCGGCTCGTCATGCGCCAGCGCCAATTGCCGGGCGCGCTCCCTGGCCTGGGGGCGGTCCGTATCCGGCAGATGCTCGAGCCAGCGTTCCAGATCATGCACCGACAGAGAGTCCTCGAACGCTCGCTGCCGGATCGGCAGGCTCTCTTCGAAGCGTCCGAGCCGCTCGAGGACCTCCGCCAGCAGGCTTTGCCGGCTGCCTTCGAAGTGGCCCCAGGGCTGCTGCAGCCACACGAGTGCGTCGGCCAGCCGGTCGGCATCCATGTAGGCGCGGACGAATCCTTGCCGCTGGACCGCATTCGGGTCGGGCGAGAGCCGTTGGGTGGCACGCACGAGGATGTCGGGGTCGCGCAG
Source organism: Betaproteobacteria bacterium (assembly GCA_046341655.1). GTDB lineage: Bacteria > Pseudomonadota > Gammaproteobacteria > Burkholderiales > Burkholderiaceae_C > Rubrivivax. The sequence goes on from JBKDQY010000050.1 coordinate 3,798, forward strand.
TGATTCCGACAGCAGCGACAGCGCGGCCGAGACGCGCGCCACCGCGTAGGGCATGCGGTCGGCCGTGGACGCCCGGGACTGCGCCTGCTCCAGGCGGGACTCGAGTTCGGCGACGAGCCGGCGCTGTGCAGGCTCGTCGAGCAGAAGGTGCGCGTGCCGCAGCAGATGCTCGCGCGCGCCGTACTCGTCCCCCTCGTAGAGCTTGAGCAGGCGATCGGGCCAGGCGTCGGCCGGCATCTCGCAGGCGGCCGCGGCCTGCAGCCAGTGCTGGCACGCGGCGCGCACGGCGTCGCCGATGGCGCCGCCAGAGTCGTCGGCGCGGCCGAACCAGGTGGCGTCGGCCTCGATGAAGTTCTCGAAGAGCTCGACGGCCGCGGGCGGGTGATGGGGCAGCAACTCCCGCGCGACCTGGTCCAGCCAGTCTTCGAGTTCGCGGCCGAACGCCGCCGCTTCCCGGTAGCCGAAGAACCGGGTGGAGCGCTTCCACGCAGCGAGCGTCTTCCTGAACGTGGTGGCGAGCTTGTCCGGCCGACTGGCGATCTGCATCCGTGACAGCCGGGCCTGCACGGGCTCATGAGCGCCGGCAAGCTCGAGCAAGACGGCGACCAGGGTTCCTGCATCCTGTCGGCGCAGGAAGGACTCCAGATCCTCGGGTTTCGACTTCGGCATCGGGACCTACGCGTTCGGGATCAGTCGGCCTGCAGGCCTCGGCTCAGATCCCAGAAACTGCCTTGCCAGTGATCGACGTCTCGACGCGGAGTGTGCCGCGTTTGCGGCGCGCGGAAACCGGCCCGCGAGTGCATCGAGCGCCCGCCTCGCCGCTGACGGCCGTTTCCAGCACCTGCACCTGTACGGCAGCCGGCGGCTGTGCGGTAAGCGCTGCAGCACCTTGCGCAACGAAGGCAAGGTGGGCCCCTCGGCCGGGTTGCCAGCGAACAGCTCGTGGTGGATAGGCAAGCCCTCGGGGGTTTGAACCACGCCCAACATGAACTGGCGGGCCATCCGTCTGGGCCCGGCGCTTGGACGCACCCGAGGGCGGCGTGATCGGGTGTGTAGCGCCGACACCCCCCGGTGAAGCGGGTCCTGATCGGATCGGTCTGACCGGAAAGGGACTTGGATGCGGCAGCAAGCGATCAACTGCCGGAACCAGGTTGAAACTTCAGTCGGTTGCGCCAAAGCCGCTGCGAACCAGATCCGCGATGCGAACCGCCATGCTGCGCCCGGGGTCGAACGGAAGATCCTCGAATCCGAAGGACGCATGGAGCGCCCGCACATCGTCATCCAGCGGATGCGTCAGCACACAGAAACAGCCTATCTGCCCGGACAGGCGCACGGCCGTCGTGAGGGCATAGAACATCAGCGATCGCGCGATGCCCTGCCCCTGCCAGCGCAGGTCGACCCCCAGCTGGCCCAGCAGGACGGCAGGCAGAGGGTCGGGTCGATTGCGTTGCTGCGCCTTCGGCAACCAGGCTCGCTCGACCTGCGCCGTCGACAGGCTCACGTAGCCAACGACGCTGCCTGATTCCGCATCACAGATCACGCTTGTACGAGAGACCCCCAGTTCCTGGTTGCGCCAGGCATGGCGGCGGAACCAGTGGTTCAGGGCGTCGCGCCCACAATCGAACGCCGCCGTATCGTCGTCGGCCGACAGAGGCCGCGGCGCCGTGAAGGCGGCCATCGCGCCCAAGGTCACTTCTGCCAGACGGGACGAGTCTTGGACAGCCTTCGAAGCTCCGGGACTTCCTGCGCTGGCGAACCGGCCCAGGCCTCGAACCGGGCCCAGTCTTTCGCCGCAATCGTCACGATGCGGCGATTCAGCAGGTCGGACTCTGCCGCTTCGAGCGCCCGCCGCCGCACGAAGTCACTGAGGTTGGTGCTGGCCTGTTCGGCAGCGGCCTCCAGCAAGGCACGTTCGCTGGCACTGACGCGAACACTCAAGACGGCAGCGGAAGCAGTTGGCATCAAGACACCTTCAAGCAATGTATGACAATAGCATACAAGAGGGCGGATCGCCATTCTCCGACCCCGCACCCCATCGTCGACCCGCGCGGTGCCTGGTGTGACCTCGGGGGTTTATGGATACGAAACGGCGGCCCAGGTGCTCGGCCCCGTGCACCGCAAACACGTTCTTGGCCAGATCGATCCCAACGCATACGACAGCCATGACTTCACCTTCCGGGTGAGTTGACGAGTGTTGGCGCCGACTGAGATTTGACCCACGGAGGTGCGGACGATTTCTTGGAATACCTTGAGGGGTCGTGCCACGCCGGCGGTGGACGAACTGGTGCATCAGGCGGGTTGCGGTGGGACGCGTGCATCTGGCCGCGGTACACGGTCGCGGCTTCGGTCGCGGCCGGCCTGCGGCGAAGCAGGGTTTCACCAGGGTTGACGCGCCCGATGTTTAGTTGAATAAACACGACTAAGCAGCAGGCCGCGGGCACGCTGCCCCGACACCGCCCGGCCGCCGGCCCGGCGGTCCGCATCGTGTGCGCCCGACAACACTGAGGAGACAACGCATGGGATTCCCGATCCGCCGCTTCAAGAGTCTCGCCGCCGCACTGGCGGTGCTGTCGCTCAGCGCCCCCTCGGCCTTCGCGCAGGGCAAGACGCTGACTTTGTGCTGGGCCGCCTGGGACCCGGCCAACGCGCTGGTGGAGCTGAGCAAGGACTTCACCGCCAAGACCAAGATCAACATGAAGTTCGAGTTCGTGCCCTGGCCGAACTTCGCCGACCGCATGCTCAACGAGCTCAACAGCAAGGGCAAGCTGTGCGACCTGATGATCGGCGACAGCCAGTGGATCGGCGGCTCGGCCGAGAACGGCCACTACGTCAAGCTCAACGACTTCTTCGCCAAGAACAACATCAAGATGAGCGACTTCCTGCCCGCCACGGTGTACGCCTACAGCACCTGGCCCAAGGGCAGCCAGAACTACTACGCGCTGCCGGCCATGGGCGACGCGCTGGGCTGGACCTACCGCAAGGACTGGTTCGCGCGCCCGGCGCTGCGCGACGAGTTCAAGAAGAAGCACAACCGCGACCTCGCCCCGCCCAAGACCTGGACCGAGCTGAAGCAGGTGGCCGAGTTTTTCCAGGGCCGGGAGATCGACGGCAAGAAGGTCTACGGCGCGGCCATCTTCACCGAGCGCGGCTCCGAGGGCATCACGATGGGCGTGACGGCCGCGATGTACAGCTGGGGCCTTCAGTACGACGACCCGAAGAAGCCGTACAGCATGGCCGGCTTCACGAACAGCAAGGACGCCGTCGAGGCCCTGGACTTCTACAAGTCGCTCTACAAGTGCTGCACCCCGCCGGGCTACACCAACGCCTACATGCAGGAGGGACTCGACGCGTTCAAGAGCGGCCAGGTCGCGATGCAGATGAACTGGTTCGCCTTCTTCCCCGGCCTGTTCAAGGACGAGAAGGTCGGCGGCAACAAGATCGGCTTCTTCGTGAACCCGCGCCAGAAGGTCGCCGCCTCCACGCTGGGCGGCCAGGGCATCTCGGTGGTGAGCTACTCGCCCAACCGCAACGAGGCGCTCGAGTACATCAAGTGGTTCGCGCAGGCCGACGTGCAGAAGAAGTGGTGGTCGCTGGGCGGCTATTCGTGCCACAACGCGGTGCTGAAGGACCCGGGCTTCGCCAAGACCGCGCCGTTCGCGGCCGACTTCCTGGAGGCGATGGGCGGCGTGAAGGACTTCTGGCAGGAGCCCGCCTACGCCCAGCTGCTGCTGGCGATGCAGAAGCGCGTGCATGACTTCGTCGTCGCCGACAAGGGCACGGCCAAGGAGGCGATGGACGCGCTGGTGGCCGACTGGACCAAGGTCTTCAAGGAAGAGGGCAAGCTGAAGTAGGCCTGCCACGCCGTCGGCCGGTGCCCCGCACGGGCGCCGGCCGACGCCCCGTACGATCCCGACACCACCGATCCAGCCGGACCCCGCATGTCGAGGCTCGACCCCGTCGCGCAGCGCGCCGCCGCCGCCACCCCGCCGGTGGTGGCCGAGCGTCTGCGCGGCCTGTCCGACCGCGCCCTGGCGTGGCTGTTCATCGCCCCGACGATGGTGCTGCTGCTGGCGATCAACATCTTCCCGCTTCTGTGGACGATCCGGCTGTCGTTCACCAACTACCGCGCCAACCGCCCGAACGCACCGGTGCTCGACGTCGGCCTGGACCACTACCGCAGCATCCTCACCGACCCCGACGTGTGGGCCGCGATGCAGGCCACCGCGCACTTCGTGTTCTGGACGCTGCTGCTGCAGACGCTGATCGGCTTCTTCCTCGCCTGGCTGATCGACCGCAAGTTCCGCGGCCACGACTTCTGGACCACCGTGATCC
>JBKDQY010000051.1:0-5369 GCA_046341655.1 Betaproteobacteria bacterium
AGCGCCTCGGTGTCGAGCGCCGCGCCCGAGCCGCGGCGCAGCAGCCCGGCACCGCCCAGCCGCACCAGCGGGTGCAGGCTGCTGGCGCCGGCGCGAAAGCGGGCCGTCACGCGCTCGGCGTCGGCAGGGCCGATGAAGCCGTCCTCGCGCAGCCACTGCAGCAGAAGCGGCCACTCCAGCCGGCCCTTGACCGGGGCCTGCGCCGGGGGCGAAGCCGCCGGAGCGGGTGGGGTGCGGGCAGCGTTCACGGCAGACATCGGGAGGTGACGGGACCGGGTCAGGAAGGCGGTTGAAACGGCCGGATCATGCGCGGCCACTGCCGTGCCAGCAGCTTGAGCCGCCCGAAGCGCTGCTCCAGCTGCGCGGCCCGCAAGAGCAACTCCTCGCGCGGCGGCAGCACCACGCCTCGGCCTGCAACCGCCACGCTGTTGCCCTGCCGAGTGGGCCGCAGGCTCCAGGTGTGTTCGCTGCCGAAGTCCCCGGCGATGCGGTCGATGCTGTCATGGAAGCTGGCGTCGCGACCGAACAAATTAACGGCCATCACACCGCCTTCTTGCAGCACCCGGTGGCAGGCGGCGTAGAAGCCGGCGTCGTCCAGCACGGGCGCGGCGGCCTCATGGTCGTACAGGTCCACGAACAGCAGCCGCACCGAGCGCGCCTCGGCCTGCGCCAGCCAGTCGGCGGCGTCGCCGCGGACCACCAGCGCCTCGCGCGGCAGGTGGAAGTGGCGCTGGTTGGCGGCGATCACCTGCGGGTTGATCTCCACCACCGTGGTGGCCATCTTCAGCTGCTGCGACGTGAACCGCGTCAGCGCCCCGGCCCCCAGCCCCAGCTGCACCGCCGCGCCCTCGGCCAGCGCCGCGGGCGACAGCCACAGCAGCGCGGCCAGCATGCGCTGGATGTAGTCGATCTCGACCACCTGCGGCGCGCGGATGCGCATGCCGCCCTGGATCCAGGGCGTGTCCAGGTGCAGGTAGCGCACGCCGTCGTCCTCGGACAGCGTCACGCCGGGCAACGGCTGGGGGCTGCGGGTCTCGCTCATCGCGGCACGCGGCTGCGCGCCAGCATCATGGGACCGAAGGATCGACGCTCATGGCCACCGATGTTGCCGCATTTGCCCCGGCCGCAGCCACTGGAGTCAGGCCGGCAAACGCGAAGGCCTCCTGCCACTTGGCGAGCTTGCGCTCGAAGCTCCAGCTGGCGTTGGCCGGGCTGCTGCTGGGCAACCGCCACACGGGCAGGCCCAGGGCCTCGGTGTGGCGGCGATGGCGGGCGCTCTCGCCACCGTTGTGCGCCACCGCCCGCAGGCCCGGCGCGCGGCGCCGCAGGCTGGCCAGGTCGTTGAGCTCGGCGGCCTCGATGGCGCTGTCGAGGCTGCCCGCGCGGCGGCAACTGGCGTAGACGTCCCACAGGCCCACGCCGCGTTCGCGCAGCCGCGCCAGGCGCTCGCGGTAGGGCAGCGCCGGCAGCGGCTCGCCCAGCAACTCGCCCACCAGTTGCCAGAACTGGTTGCGGGGGTGGGCGTAGTACTGCCGCGCCTGCAGCGAGGCCACGCCCGGGAAGCTGCCCAGCACCACCAGCCGCGTACCGCGGGCGATGACGGGCGCGAGGCCCACGAGCCGCGGCAGTGCCGTCACGCCGCCACCCCTGGGTGCAGCGCCGCCAGCCGCGGCAGCGCCGCCTGCGCGTTGGCCACGGTGGCCGCGGCCAGCTCGGCCAGCGGCAGCCCACGCAGGCTGGCCAGCACGCCGCCGATGCGCGGCAGCTCGGCCGGCTCGTTGCGGCCCTGCGGCACACCGGCCGCGCGTTCGGCGGCGGTGCGGTACAGCCACTGCGGCGGGATGTCGGGCGCGTCGGTCTCCAGCACCAGGGCCTCCAGCGGCAGCGTGGCGGCCAGGGTCCGGATCTGCCGCGCCGGCTCGAAAGTGAGCGTGCCGCCGAAGCCCAGGCGGAAGCCGCGCTCGACGAAGCGCCGCGCCTGCTGTTCGCTGCCGTTGAAGGCGTGCGCGATGCCGCCGGGCACCTCGATGCGCCGCAGACCGGCCAGCAGCGCGTCGGCCGAGCGGCGAACGTGCAGGATCACCGGCAGGCCGGCGTCGCGCGCCAGGCGCAGCTGTGCGAGGTAGAAGTGCTGCTGCCGCACCGGGTCGAGGCCGGGCACGAAGTGGTCCAGGCCGATCTCGCCCACGGCGACCAGCCGCGGGTCGTCGCGGTGGCGGTGCAGGGCCTGGCGCAGCCGCTCCAGATCGTCTTCGCCGGCACGGTCGCACCACAGCGGGTGGATGCCCAGGGCGTAGGCCAGCCCGTGCTGGTGCGACAGCGCCACCACGGCGTCGATGTGGTCGACGGCCACCGCTGGCAGCACCAGCATCGTCACCCCCGCGATGCGGGCGCGCTGCACCACCGCGGCGCGGTCGGCTTCGAACTCGAGCGCGTCGAGGTGGCAGTGCGAGTCGATCCACATGGGCAGTGATGATGCCGCGCCGACGTCAGGGCCGCGCCACCCAGGCTGCGCGGCCGGGCCTTCCGTGATAGGGTGAGGCCGAACGCGATCGAACCGCCCCACCCAGGACGCCGCGCCCATGAACAAGGCCCCGCTGACCAGCCGTTCCCCCCGCCGCGGCGCCTCGGCGGCAGCGTCTGCGTCGGCCGCTTCCGCGTCGTCGCCCGCGGTCGAGGCGACCGCCGCCGCAGCGCCCGGCGCCGACGCCGCGCCCGGAGCTTCAGGCCGCCCCTGGCGCCGCGGCACCCACCCGGCCCTTTGGGCCGTGACCTGCGCGCTGCTGGCGGTTCTGGCCGTGACCGCCGTGCAGCGCTTCGGCCCCGGCCAGCGCGCCGTGACGCAGGCCGACATCGACCGCGCCGTCCGTGAGAGCCTCGAGAAGGAACCCCTGCCCTCGCAGGCCGCCAAGGCCTACCAGGCCATCCTGCCCTCGGTGGTGCGCGTCACCGGGCTGATGAGCGAGGACGACGATGGCCAGGAGAACCCCGAGCGCCGCGCCATGGACCGCAGCCTGGGCACCGGCGTCGTCATCATCGACAACGGCACCATCCTCACCAACCTTCACGTGGTCTGGGGCAGCCGCAAGATCCGCGTGCGCTTCGCCAACGGCCACGAGAGCGACGCGGTGATGGTGGGCGCGCAGCCCGAGAACGACCTCGCCGTGCTCAAGGCGCTGGACCTGCCCGACGACCTCGAGGCCGCCACCATGCGCTCCACCGCCGACCTGCAGCCGGGCGACCACGTCATCGCCGTCGGCCACCCCTTCGGCATCGGGCCCAGCGTCAGCTACGGCGTCGTCAGCGGCCTGAAGCGCGAGTTCCGCAGCGAGGCCGGCGAACGCACGCTGAACAACCTGATCCAGTTCGACGCCGCCGCCAACCCGGGCAACAGCGGCGGGCCGCTGGTCACGATGGACGGGCAGGTCGTGGGCATCGTGACCGCCATCCTCAACCCCAGCGAGCAGCGCACCTTCATCGGCATCGGCTTCGCCGTGCCCATCGAGAACGCGGCCCAGGCCGCGGGCATGCCGCCCTTCTGACCCCTCACCGCAACGGACCCCGACATGCACGAACAAGCCCAGGCCACTGCCGCCTTGATGGAGCGCGTCCTCTACGAGGTCAAGCGCGTCGTCGTCGGCCAGGACCGCTTCCTCGAGCGCGTGATGGTGGCGCTGCTGGCCCAGGGCCACCTGCTGGTGGAAGGCGTGCCGGGGCTGGCCAAGACGCTGACCGTCAAGACGCTGGCGCGCACGGTGCGTGGCAGCTTCAAGCGCATCCAGTTCACGCCCGACCTGGTGCCGGCCGACCTGGTGGGCACACGCATCTTCAACCAGAAGACCGGCGAATTCGGCACCAGCCTGGGCCCGGTGTTCGCCAACCTGCTGCTGGCCGACGAGATCAACCGCGCGCCGGCCAAGGTGCAGAGCGCGCTGCTCGAGGTGATGCAGGAGCGGCAGGTCACGATCGCCGGCGAGACGCACCGGGTGCCCGACCCCTTCGTGGTGATGGCGACGCAGAACCCCATCGAGACCGAAGGCACCTACCCCCTGCCCGAGGCGCAGGTGGATCGATTCATGATGAAGGTGCTGGTCGACTACCCCACCGAGGAGGAGGAGTTCGTCATCGCCGAGCGCGTGACCGGCCAGCCCGTGGACATCGGCCCCGTCACCGACACGCACGCGCTGGCTGCGCTGCAGCGCGAGTGCCGCGCCGTCTACTGCGACCCGAGCCTGATGCAGTACGCCGTCAGGCTGGTGGGCGCCACCCGCAACCCTGCCCGGTACGACCTGCCCGACGCCGCGAAGTACATCACCTACGGCGCCAGCCCGCGCGCCACCATCGGCCTGGTCGAGGGCGGCAAGGCGCTGGCGCTGATGCGCGGCCGCCGCTACGTGCTGCCCGAGGACATCACCGACCTCGTGCACGACGTGCTGCGCCACCGCGTGGTGCTCAGCTACGAGGCGCTGGCCGAGGGCATCACGGCCGACGGCCTGATCGGGAACGTCCTCAAGAAGGTGACGGCCCCGGACAAGCCGCTCACCCACCCGCAGGCCTGAACGAGCCTCGCCATGACCGCCCTGGCTACCGACGCCGACGCCCTGCTCCGCAAGCTGGAGTGGACGGTGATCCGCCGCCTGGACGGCCTGCTGCAGGGCGACTACCGCACCCTCTTCCGCGGCGGCGGCGTCGACCTGGCCGACCTGCGCGAGTACCAGCTGCACGACGACGTGCGCCACATCGACTGGAACGTCACGGCGCGGCTGCAGACGCCCTACGTGCGCCAGTTCCTCGAAGACCGCGACATGACCGCCTGGTTCCTGCTCGACCTGTCCGGCAGCGTCGATTTCGGCAGCGGCGACGTCACCAAGCTGGCGGTCTCCAGCGGCTTCGTGGCGACGCTGGCGCGCGTGATCACGCGCCACGGCAACCGGGCCGGCGCGGTGCTGTACGGGCAGCGCGTCGACACCGTGCTGCCGCCTCGCACCAGCCGCGCCCACGTGCTGGAGCTGCTGGCCCGCATGCGCATGCCCCGCGCCAAGGCCATGCCGGGCGCGCGGCCGGCCGGCACGCAGCTGGCCGAGTTGCTGCGGATGGCCGACGGCGTGATGACGCGGCGCTCGCTGGTGTTCGTGGTGTCGGACTTCATCTCGGCGCCGGGCTGGGCCGACGCGCTGGCGCGCCTGGCCCGCCGCCACGAGGTCGTGGCCGTGCGCCTGTGGGACCCCATGGAGATGGCGCTGCCCGACGTGGGCCTGGTCACCGTGGAAGACGCCGAGACGGGCGAGCAGCTGTTCATCGACGCCGCCGATCCCGCCTTCCGCGATCGCTACGCGGCCATCGCCGAGCAGCAGGAGGCCGAGCTGTTC
>JBKDQY010000052.1:0-3092 GCA_046341655.1 Betaproteobacteria bacterium
CCGGTTGTCCACCAGGTGCGCCCGCAGGCCGGGCAGCACCTCCGGGTCCGTGGCCATGGTCACCAGCGCGGCCTCGTAGTCCTCGACCGAGCCCATCGCCAGGCCCTCCAGGCCGACGGCCGCCAGGATGCTGGCCGCCACGCGCGACGCGAAGCTCTCGCCCGGCAGCGTCACCACGGGCACGCCGGCCCACAAGGCATCGGCCGCCGTGGTGTGGGCGTTGTACGGCCAGGTGTCGACGAAGACGTCGGCCAGCGCCAGGCGCGAGAAGTGCACGTCGTAGGGCACGTGCGGCGCGAACACGATGCGCTCCGGCGCCACGCCGCGCAGCGCGGCCTCGCGGCGCACGTTGTCGTGCAGCTGGCCGTTGCTCTCCCGGATCCACAGCACCGCGCGCGGCACGCGGCGCATCACGCGGCACCAGGCGTCGAAGGCCTGGGGGCCGATCTTGTAGGTGTGGTTGAACGCGCACATCACGAAGTCGTCCTCGGCCAGGCCGGCCTGGGCACGCGTCATCGGCTTCGGCAGCGGACGCCAGCGCCCGTTGGGCTGGAAGCAGCCGGGCAGCTGCACGATCCGTTCGCTGAACTGCGCCTCGTGCGCCAGCGGCGAGGCGATGGCGTCACCCACGAAGTAGTCCATGAAGTTCGCGCCCGTCGTGCCCGGGTAGCCCAGGTAGCCCAGCTGCAGCGGTGCGGGCCGCGCGGCGAACACGCCCAGGCGGTGGCCGCGGGTGTGCCCGGCCAGGTCCACCAGCAGGTCGATCTCGTCGGCGCGGATGCGCGCGGCAGCCTCGGCGTCGGACTGGCCGCGGATGTCCACGAAGCGGTCGGCCGCGGCGGCGATGCGGGCCCGCAGCAGCGAGCCGTCGTCGGGGCCGCTGCTGTACAGCACCAGCTCGAAGCGGCTGCGGTCCATCTGCTCCAGCACCTCCACGAGCAGCTGCGACACGGGGTGCTCGCGGAAGTCGTAGCTGACGAAACCTACGCGCACGCGGGCGCGCGCCGCACGCCGCGCGCGCGCGGCGGCGTCCAGCGGCGGCAGCGGCCGCGCATTGGCCTCGTAGGCCGCCGACTCCTGCGCCGCCGCCACGCGTTGCAAGGCCGCCGGCAAGGGCAGCGAAAGGGTGCCGAAGGCCGCCACCACGCGCGCGCGCTGCTGCGGGCTTTCCGACAGGCCGCGCGCGATGGCGTCGATGTCGGCGTCGAGGTCGCTCCAGTCGGCGACGAAGCGCTTCTCGAACGACAGCTGGTTCAGGGCCTCGAGGTGTGCGGGCTGCAGGGCCCGCACCGTCTTCAGGCACTCCACGGCCTCACGCTTGAGGCCCTGGTCGCGGAACGCGTCGGCCATCATCACGTGAATCGCCACCACCCCGGGGTTGACGCCGAGTGCGCGGATCAGCACGTCGAGCGCCTCGCGCGGGCGGCACAGCGCCAGCAGCATGCTGGCGTGGCGCGCCATGGTCTCGGGTTCCCGCGTGCCGGCGGCCTCCAGCGCCGCGAAGACCGCCGCGCTCTCGGCGTAGCGATGCTGGCCGGCCAGCACGTCGCCCAGAACCTGCTGGCCCAGCACGTGGCCGGGCTCCAGCGCGAGCAGCCGGCGCACGGCGGCCTCGGCGGCCTCGAAGGCGCCGGCATGGCGCCGGGCGTTGGCCAGGTTCAGCCAGTACAGGGCGTCGTCCGGCGTGGCACGGGTAGCCTTCTCGAAGGCCCTGGCCGCGGCCGCCCAGTCGCGCCGCGCCATGAGGTCGCGCCCGGCCTGCCAGTGGCGGGCGCCGCTGGCTCCGCGCGAACGCGGCGTCGAAGCTGCGGCACTCATCGCAGGCCCCGCTCGGTGGGCAGGCGGCAAGGCCGGGCGAGCGCCCGGAGTCGCGCGGCAGGCGGAACGTGGTGGGTCGTGCGGTCCATGGGGTCTCCGGGCTCGGCCGGGGCCCCAACGGCACCGGCCTGCACAGGGGCCCGCGGGCCTTGGCTGTGCCGGTGCATGTTCCCGCCACCGCGGGACCGGGGATGCCCCGAACAGCCCCCTCCGCGCGGCGCATTTGTCCTGACGATCGGAAAAAAGGGTGTTTAGGGGCCTAAATCTTCGGCTGGCCGGATCGATAACCCGTCAACGCAGCTGCGAAATCGGGGCTGCGGGGTCCGGACCAGCGGGCGGTCAAGGCGTGGCGGCGGCAACGCGGCAGTGTCATGGCGGCATGGGTTGGCCCGGGCGGGTTCCCCGGCGAAGCGGCGCCCGACCAAGGCGGCCACGGGCCGGGAGCGTTGCGGGCCACCGCCGAATGCGTCCTCGTGGGGCATACGCGGCGGCTGCCGGGCAATTGCCCAGGGTCAACCTTCATCTTTCGGAGCTACACATGTCCAGCATCAACACCAACCTGATCTCGCTGAACGCCCAGCGCAACCTCAAGACCAGCCAGGGCGACCTCGCCACCTCGATCAAGCGCCTGTCCTCGGGCCTGCGCGTCAACACCGCCCGCGACGACGCCGCCGGCCTGGCCATCGCCGAGCGCATGAACACCCAGGTGCGCGGCATGAACGTCGCGTTGCGCAACTCCAACGACGCGATCTCGCTGGCCCAAGTGGCCGAGGGCGCGCTGGGCAAGACCGGCGACATCTTCCAGCGCATGCGCGAGCTGGCCGTTCAGGCCGCCAACGGCACCAACAACAGCGACGACCTCGTGAGCCTGAACCGCGAGTTCGTGCAGATGGCCCAGGAGGCGACGCGTACGCTGGGCGGCACGCAGTTCAACGGCGTGACGATCCTCGCGTCCACCGGCAGCAACAACTTCCAGATCGGCGCCAACAACAACAGCAGCATCGACCGCCTGTCGTTCGACAACTACAACTGGGCAGGCACCACCAACATCACGGCCGTCACGGGCACTGCCGTCATCTCGGGCACGGAGACGCCCACGATGCAGATCACCACCCAGGCCAACGCCCAGTCGGCCATCGCCAGCATCGACACGGCGCTGAACGAGATCAACAGCCAGCGCGCCACCTGGGGCTCGCGCCAGAACCGCTTCGAGAACGTGGTGTCCAACCTGATGTCGGCCGTGGAGAACCAGACCGCCGCGCGCGGCCGGATCG
>JBKDQY010000053.1:0-5507 GCA_046341655.1 Betaproteobacteria bacterium
AAGACCGGAGGCCCTGCAAGGGCACTCCGAGTCCTGTAAGCGCGTGCACCGTGCCGTTCAGCGCTTGGCCAGTCGCAGCCAGGTCTCGATCACCGTGTCGGGGTTCAGCGAGATCGAGACGATGCCTTCCTGGGCCAGCCAATCGGCGAAGTCGGGGTGGTCGCTCGGGCCCTGGCCGCAGATACCCACGTACTTGCCGGTGGCACGGCAAGCCGCGATCGCGCGCGAAATCAGGGCCTTCACGGCCGGGTCGCGCTCGTCGAAGTCGTGCGCCAGCTGCTCCAGGCCGCTGTCGCGGTCCAGGCCCAGCGTGAGCTGCGTGAGATCGTTGCTGCCGATGCTCATGCCGTCGAAGTGCTCGAGGAACTGCTCGGCCAGGATGGCGTTGCTGGGCACCTCGCACATCATGATCAGGCGCAGGCCGTCGGTGCCGCCCTCGGCCGCACGCTTCAGGCCCCTTTCGGCCAGCATGGCCTTGACGCGCTCGGCCTGCTTCACGGTGCGCACGAAGGGCACCATGATCTCGACGTTCGTCAGGCCCATGTCGACGCGCACGCGCTTGAGCGCCTCGCACTCCATGGCGAAGGCGTCGGCAAAGTCGCCGCTGATGTAGCGGCTGGCCCCGCGGAAGCCCAGCATGGGGTTCTCCTCGTCGGGCTCGTAGCGCGTTCCGCCGATCAGCTTGCGGTACTCGTTGCTCTTGAAGTCCGACAGGCGGACGATCACCGGCCGCGGCCAGAAGGCCGCCGCGATGGTGGCCACGCCCTCGACCAGCTTGTCGACGTAGAACGCGCGCGGGCTGGCGTGGCCGCGCGCCACGCTCTCGACCGCCTTCTTGAGGTCGGCGTCGATGTTGGGATAGTCGAGGATGGCCTTCGGGTGGACCCCGATGTTGTTGTTGATGATGAACTCCAGCCGCGCCAGGCCGACGCCGCTGGACGGCATCTGAGCGAAGTCGAAGGCCAGCGTCGGGTTGCCGACGTTCATCATGATCTTGATCGGGCAGTACGGCATCTCGCCGCGCTGGACCTCGGTGACCTCGGTCTCGATCAGCCCGTCGTAGATGAAGCCGGTGTCGCCCTCGGCGCAGCTGACGGTGACGAGCGCGCCCTCGGCCAGTTTCTCGGTGGCGTCGCCGCAGCCCACCACGGCGGGGATGCCGAGCTCGCGGGCGATGATGGCGGCGTGGCAGGTGCGCCCGCCGCGGTTGGTGACGATGGCCGCGGCGCGCTTCATCACCGGCTCCCAGTTGGGATCGGTCATGTCGGTGACGAGGATGTCGCCGGGCTGCACGCGCTCCATCTCGGCGGTGCTGCGCACCAGCCGCACCGGGCCCGTGCCCACCTTCTGGCCGATGGCGCGGCCCTCGGCCAGCACCGGCGTCCTGCGGTGGTCTCCCTTGAGCTTGAAGCGCTGTTCCACCGCGCCGGCCTGGCTCTTCACGGTCTCGGGGCGGGCCTGCAGGATGTACAGCTTGCCGTCGATGCCGTCCTTGCCCCACTCCACGTCCATCGGGCGGCCGTAGTGCTTCTCGATGATCACCGCGTACCGGGCCAGCTCGATCGCGTCGGCGTCGGTGATGGCGTAGCGGTTGCGCTGCTCCGGCGGGGTGTCGAGGGTCTTGACGAGGCGCGAGCCCGCCGCGCGGTCGGCCGCGCTGGCGAACTCCATGCGCTGCAGCTTGCTGCCCAGCACGCGGCGGATGACCGGGAAGCGCCCGGCCGCCAGCGTGGGCTTGTGGACGAAGAACTCGTCGGGATTCACCGAGCCCTGCACGACAAGTTCTCCCAGCCCGTAGCTGGCGGTGATGAACACGACGTCGGGGAAGCCGCTCTCGGTGTCGATCGTGAACAGCACGCCTGCGGCGCCGACGTCGGAACGCACCATGCGCTGCACGCCGGCCGACAGCGCCACGTCGGCGTGCGCGAAGCCCTTGTGCACGCGGTAGCTGATGGCGCGATCGTTGTACAGCGAGGCGAACACCTCCTTCATGTGCAGCAGCACCTCGTCGATGCCGCGCACGTTCAGGAAGGTTTCCTGCTGGCCCGCGAAGCTGGCGTCCGGCAGGTCCTCGGCAGTGGCCGACGAGCGCACCGCGAAGCTGGCGTCGGGCGACTCGGCCACCAGGCGCTCGTAGTGGGCGCGGACCTCGGCCTCCAGCGCGGCCGGCAGCGGCGCCTCCACCACCCAGCGGCGCACCATCGCCCCGGTCTCGGCGAGGGCACGCACGTCGTCGACGTCGAGCCGGGCGAGCGCGTCGTTGATGCGCTCCTCGAGCCCGCCCTCGCGCAGGAAGGTGCGGAAGGCGTGCGCCGTGGTGGCAAAGCCCCCGGGCACGCGGACGCCGGCGTGCGCCAGCTGGCTGATCATCTCGCCGAGGCTGGCGTTCTTGCCGCCAACGACCTCGACGTCGGTCATCCTCAGTTGTTCGAACGGTACGACCAGGGCGGTCGCCAGCGATGCCTGTGCCATGGGGAAGCTCCGTGATGCGGGTAAACCGGTGCCGCCATGGGCGCCCTGCCGATCGTCCTGCTGCCGGCGGCTTGTTCTTCGGGTTCGAAGCCGGTGAGGGGCGTGTCGGCGCGGGTGGGGCGCGTTCCGTGCGGAGGCATGCGGCGGATTCTAGGGACGCTTTCCTTATGATGACCTGATCGTGTCAGCCGTCGGGCCGCCGGGCCCGCCCCCATGCCCGAACGCACCGTGTTCTTTGTCTCGGACGGCACCGGCATCACTGCCGAGACCTTCGGCAACTCCATCCTGGCGCAGTTCTCGGCCAGGCCCCGGCACGTGCGCCGGCCCTTCATCGACACCCCCGAGAAGGCCCGCCAGGTGCGTGCCGAGATCGATGCCACCGCCGAGCGCGAGGGCCAGCGGCCCATCGTCTTCGTGACGCTGGTGCGCGAGGACGTGCGCGACATCCTCACCGGCGACGGCAGCCACGGCTGCAAGGGCCTGGTGATGGACATGTTCCGCACCTTCGTCGAGCCACTCGAGCAGGAGTTCGGCGTCAAGAGCAACCACCGCGTGGGCCGCTTCTCCGACATCAGCCGCAGCCAGGAGTACTCCGACCGCATCGACGCCATCAACTTCAGCCTCGCGCACGACGACGGCCAGAGCGCGCGCAACCTCGAGCAGGCCGACGTCATCCTGCTGGGCGTGAGCCGCAGCGGCAAGACGCCCACCAGCCTCTACCTGGCCATGCAGCACGGCATCAAGGCCGCCAACTACCCGCTGATCCCCGAGGACTTCGAGCGCGGCCGCCTGCCCACGCCGCTGGCCCCCTTCAAGCGCAAGTGCTTCGGCCTGACCATCGACCCCGACCGCCTCTCGCAGATCCGCAACGAGCGACGTCCGGGCAGCAAGTACGCCGCGGTCGAGAACTGCCGCTACGAGGTGCGCGAGGCCGAGGCCATGATGCGGCGCGAGGGGGTGTCGTGGCTGTCGTCCACGCACAAGAGCATCGAGGAGATCGCCACCACCATCCTGCGCGACCTGCGCCCGGACAGGCTGATCTACTGAACGGCCGCCCGCCGGGCGGATTCGTAAAGGCACACGGCCGCCGCGGCGGCCACGTTGAGCGACTCCCCGCCACCGGGCTGCGGGATGCGCACGGTGTGCGCGCAGCGGGCCTGCAGGTCGGGATCGACCCCCTGCCCTTCGTGGCCCAGCAGCCAGGCGCAGGGCCAGGGGAGCGCGGCCGTCGGCAGGCTGGCCGCGGCGTGGGGGCTGGTGGCCACCAGCGGCACGGCCAGTCCGTCCAGCAGCGCGGGCTCTGCGCCGTCGAACAGCGCCAGCCCGAAGTGCGCCCCCATGCCGGCACGCAGCACTTTCGGCGCCCACAGCGCCGCCGTACCCTTGAGCGCCACCACCTGCCTCACGCCGAAGGCCGCGGCGCTGCGCAGCATGCTGCCCACGTTGCCGGCGTCCTGCACGCGGTCGAGCACCAGCGTCGGCGCCGTGGGCTGCAGCGCGGCGGCGGCGGGCAGGTCGACCAGGAATCCCATCGGCGCCGGGCTGGGCAGGCTGCTGATGCCGGCAAAGTGCGCCGCCGGCACCCTCACGACGCGGTGCGCACCCGCGGCCAGCGCGCGCAGGGCGGGCTCCTGCCAGGCCTCGTCGGTGAACACGGCCTGCGCAGCGTGGCCACCGTGCTGCACGTAGGCGCTGCAGAGGTGATCGCCCTCCAGCCAGGCCTGCCCGACGCGGCGGTACGCGGTGGCGTCCTGCGCCAGCCGGCGCAGGCGCACCAGCAGCGGGTTGTCGCGCGAGGCGATGCGCTGCGGCTCGGTCACGCGGGCGGCTCCTCGCCCAGGCAGGCGCGCACCGGCGCGTAGCTGCGGCGGTGCTCGGGGCACGGCCCGTGCTCGCGCAGCGCGGCCAGGTGCGCGGGCGTCGGGTATCCCTTGTGGCCGTCGAAGCCGTAGTGCGGAAACCGCTGGTGCAGGTCCGCGCACAGGCGGTCGCGCGCGACCTTGGCCAGGATGGAGGCCGCGGAGACGACCGCCACCCGGGCGTCGCCCTTGACGACGGCCTGCACGGGCATGGGCAGCGCCGGTGCGCGGTTGCCGTCGACCACCACGCGGTGCGGCAGCAGGCGCAGGCCCTCGACGGCGCGCCGCATGGCCAGCAGCGTGGCCTGCAGGATGTTCAGGCGGTCGATCTCCTCCACGCTGGCCTGGGCGACGCTGCAGCACAGGGCGCGCGCACGGATCTCGTCGTGCAGGCGCTCTCGCCGCAGCGGCGTGAGCGCCTTGGAATCGGCCAGGCCGCGGATGGGCTGAAGATCGTCCAGGATCACGGCCGCAGCCACCACGGGACCGGCCAGCGGGCCGCGGCCGGCCTCGTCGACGCCCGCCACCAGGCCGGGGGCCTCCCAGCCCGGGCCCAGCTCCTGCAGGCGCAGGGGCCTAGAGCGCGAAGACCTGCGCGAGGGCATCGGTCGCCCGCTGCGCCGTGTTGCGGCGCAGCTGGTGGTGGAGCTCGGTGAAGCGCGCCGCCACGCGTTCGCGCCGGGCGGCGTCGTCCAGCCAGGCGAGCACGTCGCGCTCGAGCTGGGCCGGGTCGCAGCGTTCCTGGATGCGCTCGGGCACGACGAACTCGCGCGCCAGGATGTTGGGCAGCCCCACCCAGGGCTGGTAGGCCATGCGCTTCATGAGCTGCCAGCTCAGCGCGTTCATGCGGTAGCCGATGACCATGGGCCGCTTGAACAGCGCCGTCTCCAGCGTGGCCGTGCCACTGGCCACCAGCGCCACGTCGCAGGCGGCCAGCGCCTCGTGGGAGCGACCGTCCAGCAGCGTCACGGTGGCCTCGGCGGCATGTCGACTCACCTCGGCTTGCAGCCGATCACGAAAGCCCGGGGCCGCCGGCAGCAGCAGCCGCAGGCGCGGCCGCTCTCGCTGCAGGCGGGCCGCCGCCTGCAGGCACACCGGCGCGATGGCGTCGATCTCCGACCCGCGGCTGCCGGGCAGCACCGCCAGAACCGGCGCATCGTCCGGCAGGCCCAGCGC
>JBKDQY010000054.1:0-5159 GCA_046341655.1 Betaproteobacteria bacterium
TGGCCGAGATGCAGCGCGTGATCGAGGCCGAGAACAGCGACCTGTTCGACGTGCTCGCCTACGTCTCCTTCGCAGCGCCGCCCGTCCCTCGCGCCGAGCGCGCCGAGGCTGCGCGCGCCGCGACTGCCGCCGAGTTCACCGACAAGCAGCGCGCCTTCGTGGAGTTCGTGCTCGCGCAGTACGTGGCGCAGGGCGTGGACGAGCTCGACGCCGACAAGCTCTCGCCGCTGCTGAAGCTGAAGTACCGCAACGCGATCGCGGATGCCTTCGCGGAACTCGGCCGGCCGGACCAGGTGCGGCGGGTGTTCGTGGGGTTTCAGCGGCATTTGTATTCGGCGTAGGGCGACAAGCGGTTGGACATGAGCTGGCCACCGTCCCTTGGGTGGCCTCCGACAGGGCGGACTGCGGCCTCCACCTGAGCGCCCGGTCTGCCCGCGTGAAAGTCTTGATCCGGCAAACGTTTATGCACGACTTTCTCTTCTTATGTGTTCCACATAAACTCCCAAAGATCGCTATAGAATACGCACTCGATGGACTCCATACGAAACCCGTTCGTGCCAGGCGCGGGCTCGCCGCCGGTTGAGCTTGCTGGCCGCGATGCGCTTCTGAAGGAGATGCATGTCGCGCTCCAGCGCGCTCGGACTGGCCGGCACGCGAAGAGCGCGATGCTGGTCGGCCTGCGTGGGGTCGGCAAGACCGTCCTGCTCGATCGAATCCGGGGTGAAGCCGAAGCGGCAGGGATTCACACGATCCGCATCGAGGCACCGGAGGGCCGGTCGCTGCCAGCGATCCTCGCGCCCCAGCTGCGTCAGGCATTGCTGAGACTCAGCAACGTGGCGGCAGCCAGGGACTTTGCCGTTCGCGGCCTGCGTGCACTCGCCGGCTTCGCCGGCAAGATGAAGATCAAGTATCAGGATCTCGAGGTCGGCCTCGACTACGAGCCCGAGCCCGGACTCGCCGACAACGGCGACCTCGAGCACGATCTGCAAGCGCTCTTCGAGCAGGTCGGCCGCGCGGCGAAGGCCGCGGGCACTGCCGAGGCCATCTTCATCGACGAACTGCAGTACGTGGCGGAGGACCAGTTGGCGGTGCTCATCACGGCCATGCACCGCGTCGAGCAGCAGCAACTGCCGGTCGTGCTCGTGGGCGCAGGCCTGCCACAGCTTCGCGGCCGGATGGGCAATGCGAAGTCGTATGCCGAGCGCCTTTTCAACTTCCCGGAGATCGGCGCCCTCACGGGGCCGGCGGCCGAACGCGCGATCCGCGTGCCGCTCCAGAAGGAAGGGGTGGACATCGACGAAGCCGCACTGAACAAGCTGGTCGAGGTCACGCATGGCTATGCGTACTTCCTCCAGCAATGGGGCTTCCATACCTGGGAACAGGCGGCGCACTCGCCGATCAGCATCGACGCCGTGCAGCGCGCGTCCGGCAGCGCCGTGGCCGCCCTCGACGAGAGCTTCTTTCGCGTGCGCTTCGACCGGCTTACGCCGAAGGAAAAGCGCTATCTGCGTGCGATGGCCGAACTTGGCGCCGGCCCACACCGCTCGGGCGACATCGCAGCCTGCTACCCCGCCAAGGTCACGTCGCTCGCGCCCACGCGCAGTTCACTGATTTCCAAGGGAATGATCTGGAGCCCGAACCACGGTGACACCGCTTTCACGGTCCCGATGTTCGACGAGTTCATGAAGCGCATCATCCCCGGCGCCGATTGGCGTCGCGCGTAACGGCGCCTCGCAGCCCTTCGCAGGCGGCAATCGGCACACCGCGCTCCTTGAAGCCCAGCATCAGGGCGGCCAGACCCCACCGCACACACCATGCCCCACGCCGACACCGACTACCTGATCATCGGCGCCGGGGCCACGGGCCTGGCTTTCGCCGACACCCTGCTCGCCGAGACCGACGCGCACATCACGCTGGTCGACCGCCACGGCAAGCCCGGCGGGCACTGGAACGACGCCTACCCCTTCGTCACGCTGCACCAGCCCTCGGCCTTCTACGGCGTGGCGTCGACGGAGCTCGGCAGCGGCCTCACCGACGCCGTGGGCCTGAACCGCGGCATGGCGGAGCTGGCCAGCGGCGCCGAGGTCTGCGCCTACTTCGACCGTGTGATGAACCACCGGCTGCTGGCCAGCGGCCGCGTGAGCTACCACCCGCTGAGCAACCACCTCGGCGAATCCGACGGCGGCCACGTCGTCGAGTCGCTGCTGTCGGGCCGGCGCACCGTGCTGCGCGTGCGCCGCAAGGTCGTCGACGCCACGTACTTCAGCCCCCAGGTGCCGGCCACGCACACGCCGGGCTTCGCGGTGGCCGAGGGCGTGCGCGTGGTGCCGCCGAACGCGCTGCCGGGGCTGTGGCAGCAGGCGCAGGGCGGGTCGGCGCCGCGGCGCTTCGTCGTGCTCGGCGCCGGCAAGACGGCGATGGACACCTGCATCTGGCTGCTGCAGTCGGGCGCGCCGCCCGAGGCCATCACCTGGGTGGTGCCGCGCGACAGCTGGCTGGTCAACCGCCTGGGCACGCAGAACGCGCCGGAGTTCTTCTTCGAGGCCATCGGCGGCCAGGCCGACCAGATGCAGGCCGTGGCCGAGGCCACCTCGGTCGACGACCTCTATGCCCGCCTGGAAGCCTGCGGCGCGCTGCTGCGCATCGACCCCACGCGCTGGCCGACGATGTTCCACCTGGCCACGGTGTCGCAGGCCGAGGTGGACGAGCTCCGGCGCGTGCACGACGTCGTGCGCCTGGGCCGCGTGACCGCGATCGACGCCGGCGGGATGCAGCTGCAGCAGGGCCGCGTGGCCGTCGAGCCCGGCGCGCTGTTCGTCGACTGCACCGCGTCGGCGGTGCGCTTCAGGCCGCCGCAGCCGGTGTTCCAGGGCGGCCGCATCGTGGTGCAGCTGCTGCGTGCGCCGCTGGTCAGCTTCAGCGCCGCGCTCACGGCCTGGGTCGAGGCCCACCACGCCGACGACGCGGCGAAGAACCACCTCTGCCAGCCGGTGCCCTTCCCGCACACCACGGCCGGCTACGTGCAGACGATCGCCGCGAACATGCGCAACCAGGCGCTGTGGGGCCAGGACGCCGCGCTGCGCCAGTGGATCCGCCAGTGCCGGCTCGACGCCTTCGGCCGCCTGATCGGTGGCGTCGACAAGGCCGACGCCGGCCGACAGGCGGCGCTGGCGCGCATGAAGGCGCAGGCGCAGGCCGCCGCCGGCAACCTGCCACGGCTGCTGGGGCTGGCGGCCGCCGCGGCCGCGGCTGGCGCGGCCTGACGGGTGCCCGACCGTGGAGACGCTCGACCTGGTCGTCATCGCCGGCTACCTGCTCTTGACGCTGGGCGTGGGCTTCGCGCTGGCGCAGCGCGCAAGCACGGCCGAGGACTACTTTCTCGGCGCGAGACAGCTGCCCGCCTGGGCGGTGATGCTGTCGGTGGTGGCCACCGAGACCTCGGCGCTCACCGTCATCTCGGTGCCCGGCATCGCGGCGCGCGGCGACTTCGGCTTCCTGCAGCTGGCCTTCGGCTACCTGCTGGGCCGCATCGCCGTGGCGGTGTGGCTGCTGCCCGGCTACTTCAGCGGCAGCCAGCAGACGGCCTACGAGCGGCTGCAGCGGCGCTTCGGCGTGGGCACGCGGCGCGCGCTGTCGGTGGTGTTCCTGGTCACGCGGCTGCTGGCCGACGGCGTGCGGCTGTTCGCGGGGGCCATTCCGCTGGCGCTGGTCACGGGCTGGGACGCCGGCTGGGCCATCCTCGCGCTGGGCGCCCTGACGCTGCTGTACACGGCCTTCGGCGGCCTGCGCGCCGTGGTCTGGACCGACGTGCTGCAGCTGGCCGTCTTCCTGGCCGGCGGCGTGGCGGTGCTGTGGGTGGCCCTGCCCATGGCCGGCGGCGCGGCCGAGGCCTTCGCGCGCGCGGCCGAGGCCGGCAAGCTGCAGCTCATCCACCTGGAGCCGGGCGCGCCGTACAGCCTGCTCGCCGGCCTGGCCGGCGGGGCGCTGCTGTCGGCCGCCAGCCACGGCACCGACCACATCATCGTGCAGCGCCTGCTGGCCACGCGCTCGCTGTCGCAGGCGCGCTGGGCGCTGGTGGGCTCGGGCGTGTTCGTGATCGCGCAGTTCGCGCTGTTCCTGGCCGTGGGCACGGCGCTGTGGGCCGCGGGCCACGCGCCGGCCGGCCTGCGCGGCGACGAGCTGCTGCCCCGCTTCGTGCTCGAGCAGCTGCCCGCCGGGCTGGCCGGCCTGGTGATCGCGGGCGTGCTGGCGGCGGCGATGAGCACCGTCAGCTCCTCGATCAGCGCGCTGGCCTCGTCGATGACGCACGACCTGTACGCCACCTGGCGGCCGCAGGCCGACGGCGCGGCGCTGCTGCGTGCCGGGCGGGCGTTCGCCTGGCTGTGGGGTGTCCTGCTCACGGCCACGGCGCTGGGCTTCCTCGTGCTGGCCGGCGGCCGCGACACGCCGGTGGTGGTGCTGGCGCTGTCGGTGGCCTCGGCCACCTACGGCGCGCTGCTCGGGGCGGTGCTGCTGTCCGGGCCGGCCGGGCGCTTGACCGAGCGCCTGGCGGGGCGGGCCGTGGCCGGCCGCCACGTCATCGCCGGGGCGGCGGTGTCGGTGCTGGCCATGCTGGCGCTGGTGGCCCTCACGCGGCTGTCGTTCCTGTGGGCGGTGCCCGCGGGCACGCTGCTGTGCGTGGGCGTGGCCTGGGTGGCCGCGCTGCTTCAGCGCAGGTAGCCCAGGGCCTTCAGGCGCGCGGTGGCGTGCTGCGCCGCGCCGCCCTGCTGCGTGACGCGCAGGAAGGCCGCGTAATGCTCGGCCGCCGGGCGCGACTGGCCCATGCCGTCGAGCGACACGCCCTTGAGGAACAGCACGCCGGGGTCGCCGGGCAGCACGCGGTCGTAGGCCTGAAGGTCGGCCAGCGCCGCGGCCGGCTCGCGCAGGCCCAGCTTGAGCGAGGCGCCCAGCTTCATGGCCTGGGCCTCCTGCGGGTAGACGCGGCGCGCGGTCTCGGCGTAGCGGCGGGCGTCGGCGAGCCGGTTCTGCGCCGCCAGGCACTGCGCCATGCGCAGGTTGGCGGCGTAGTCCTCGGGGGTGTGCTTCAGCGCGGCCTCGAACTGCTGCTGCGCGTCGGGCAGGGCCTTCTTCGCCATCGCCAGCTCGCCGTTCTGGCAGGC
>JBKDQY010000055.1:0-11185 GCA_046341655.1 Betaproteobacteria bacterium
CGCCGCGCAGAATCGGGTGTCCGGGCTCGGGCGTGGCGCCGATGGAGATGGGTTCGCACAGGAAGTCGGCGAGCTCGCACTCGAACATGCGCCGTGCCGAGCGGTTGATCCACTCGATGCCGCGCTCCGACACCGTGACGATGCCCACCAGCACCGAGTCGAGGATGGCGCGCGTGCGCTCGGCCTGCTCGGCCAGCGACTCGCGCGCGCGGCGGCGCTCGTCGATGTCGACGAAGCTGCTGATGACGCCGGCCTCGGCATCCTCGGGATCGACCTGCCGCACGGCCACCTGCACCCACACGCGGCTGCCGTCGCGGCGCTTGAGCAGCCGCTCGCCGAGGAAGCGTCCCTCGCCCTGCAGACCCTGCGCGATGCGGGCCTCGAACTCGACGCAGCTGCGCGTGTCGGCGTAGAGCTCGGCGGGGTCCAGGGTGGCCAGCTCGGTGGCGCTCCAGCCGGTGAGCAGGGCCATGGCCCGGTTGGCGCGTTCGATGCGCGTGCCGCGCTGCCAGACGATGCCGACCTCGGACACGTTGAACATGAGCTCGCGGTCGCGCACCGACTTCTCGAGCTCGGCCTGCTGCGTCTTCAGGCGCGTGATGTCGGTGAGCACGGCCACGGCCTCGGCCTGCTCGCCGGCCGGTCCGGCACGGCGCACGCTGAACGAATACCAGCGCGGCTGGCCGTCCTCGCGCAGCAGCGGCAGCTCGGCCTCGAAGGTGCGGCCCTCGGCCAGCGCCGCCAGCGCGTCCTGCACGGCGCGCACCGGGCCGACGCTGCGCGCGAGGATCTCCTCCAGCGAGGCCCCGGCCGCGGCCCCGGCAGCGAAGCCCAGCATGCGCTCGAAACGGCGGTTGCAGCGCACCAGCGCCGGGCCGCGCAGGTAGGCCACGCCGGCCGGCGAGCTGTCGAGGACGGTGGCCATCTCGTGCATCAGCCGCTCGCTGCGCAGCTTGGCGCCGTGCTGGTCGGTGATGTCGCGCGTGATGACGGAGGTGGCGCGGCCGCCGCCGCCCGCATGCGGCCGCACGCGGGTCTGCAGCCAGCGCTGACCCAGCTCCGGGTGGCGCACCGCGTAGGTGACGTCGGCGGCCTCGCCCAGCTTCAGCGCCTGCAGCAGGCGTTCGTAGTCGGGGCGCGACTCCGGCAGCACCGTGTCGCGGCTCACGCCCACCAGGGCGCTGGCCTGGGCGGCCTCGGCACGCGCGCCCGGCGCGCCGGCGGCGTCGGCAGGCGGCGGCAGCAGCCAGCCCTGCGCGGGGTCGAAAGTGGCCACGCCGATGCTGCCGCTGTCCATGAGCAGGCCCATCTCGCGGTGGGCACGCTCCAGCTCCTGCTCGGCGCTGCGATCCTCCACCACGGCCATGACGCGGGTCTCGCCCGACTGCCCGCCCTGGCACGACAGGCGAGCCCACAGCCGGCGCAGACCGCGCGGGCCGGCCAGCGCGGCCTGGCGCTCGATCGCCCGCGCGCCGGGCACCAAGGCCGGCTCCAGCGCGCCACCCCCCGGCGAGGCCACCCAGCCCAGCAGCTGCTGCAGCGCCGGGGCCGCGCCGTGCAGCACCTCGGGCACGCGGTCGACCAGGGCCTCGAAGGCGGCGTTGCTGCGCAGCACCAGGCCATGGCTGTCGTACACCAGCATCCCGACGGGGCTGAGCTCGAACCAGTGTCCCAGCTCGGCGTCGGCACGGCGGGCCTGTTCGCGGGCGTCGTGCTCGGCGGTCTCGTCGTGCAGCAGCACCAGCCAGCGGGGCGGCCGGCCCGGCTCGGCCACCGCCAGGACCGTGGGGGTGAACCAGCGCATGCGGCCGTCGCGGTCGGCCATGCGGCAGCGCGAGGCCGCGCCGGGCCCGGCCAGCCGACGTTCCTGGTGGGCCAGTTCGCGATCCTCGGGCGGCAGCCAGGCAACCGGATCGAGGCCGCGCAGGCGCGCCCGCGGCCGGCCGAGCAGCTGGGCCAGCGCTTCGTTGGCGTCGACGACGCGGAAGTCGGGGCCGCGCAGCAGCGCGGGCATCGTGGAATCCCACAGCCCCTGGAGCAGCGGGGGCACACCGGCGGCACCGCCGGCCGGCCCGCGCGCCACGGGCGCGGCACGCTCGGACTCGGGCTCGGCGCGGCCGCGCCCCTGGTTCATCCGTCGAGCTGCTGCGCCTGGCGCAGCGACGCCAGCAGCGCCCGGTTGATCTCGCCCGGGCCCAGCAGCAGCCGCTCGGCGCACTCGCGGATCTCGAACACCGATTCGTTCTCGATCGCCCGCACCAGCTCGAGGTAGGGCCCGTAGGGCCCGCCGGCCTCGGTGCCGGGCTCGGCCAGCAGGGTCTGGCGCACGCGCTCGGGCACCGGGACGCTGCGCAACAGCTCGCCGAAGGGCTGCTGCAACAGCTTGTCGAGCAGCGAGAACACGCCGCAGATGAACATCTCGCCGCGCATCTCGGCGTCGCTCTGGGCGCGGCCGAGCTCCTCCATCATCAGCCCGCGGCGCACGGCCGCATACAGCAGCGGCCGCGCGTTGGCGCCCTTGCTCGACGAGGCCAGCAGCAGCACCAGCCAGCGCTTCAGGCGGGCGTAGCCCAGCATCATGATGGCGTGGCCGAAACTGGTGACCTCGGTGCGCAGACCGAAGGCCGGCGAGTTGAGGTAGCGCAGCAGCCGGAACGCCAGCGTCGGGTCGCGCTTGAGCACGGACTCGAGCTGACCCACCGGCTGCTCGCGGTCCACGCCCTGGATCAGCTCCATCACCACCTGGACGTCGGTGGCCACCTTGCCGCGCGCGCTGGCGGCGGGCAGCGGGTCGTCGAAGGGCCAGCCCTGCACGGCGATGGCGCCGCGCAGGAAGGCCGCCTCGGCATCGGCGGCGCTGCGCACGCCGGCCGTCACCGTGCTGACCTGGCGCACCCCGGGCGCGGGCATGGCGCCACCCCGGCGGTCTTCGGCAGCCTCGATCAGGATGTGGCTGAAGCAGGCCAGCACCTCGGGCGCCACCGGGCTCAGCGGGCGGCCCTTGATGAGCAGGATGCCGCCGGCGGCGTGCTGCTCCCGCAGCGCCGGGGCCAGCGCGGCATCGGTGGCCATGAACGACGGCACCTCGATCATCAGGTGCGGCACCGGCACCACGCGCAGCGCAGCCTTCACCAGCGACTCGCCCGCGAGGTTGAGCGACACCGGGGTGAGCCCGGTGCGGGCGGGCGCGACGGCAGCGCTGCCGGCCGGCTGCAGCGGCCGCAGCGTGAGTTTGAGGTCGCCCGCCGCTGCCGGCGCCGGCCACACCTGCTGCAGCGCCAGCTGCAGCTGGGCCACGTCGGGGACGGCATCGGGCCGCTCGGGGAAGACGGTCAGCCGCGTCGCCACCACGGCGCGCTGGCGATCGACGATGGGGCTGTAGCCCAGGACCAGGTGGTCCAGAACGGAGTGCTCGAACATGGGGTCGTCCGCGAGAGGGGCCGGTGGGTCAGCGCAGGTATTCGAACAGGCTCATCCGCTGGACAATGGAGTACGTCTTCAACGCCGCATCGTAGCCGGACTGCCGGTTCTGGAAGTCGGAGATCGCCTCCAGCAGGTCGAGGTCCTCGGCCTCGGAACGCTCGGTCTGCGCATCGAGCTTGGCCTGCTGCACGCGCTGCTCCAGGCCGTCGATGCGGTTGAGCGCCTCGCCCGCGCGCGACCGCCACGAGGCCAGCTGGTCGCCCGCGACGTCGAACTCGGCCAGACCACGGCTCACCGTGGCCGCGATCTGGTCGCCGCTGCGGCCGGGCGTGGCCAGGTCGGCGACGACGCGGTCGAGCGCGTCGAACAGCGACACCGTGGTGCCTGGCGCGGCGGGGTCTTCGGCGGACAGCCAGGCCGAGCGGCCGTCGATGGACAGCGGTGTGGCGGTGCCGCCGGCCGCCAGCAGTTGCCCGTCGGTGCCGGCGTAGGCCACGCCGCCGGGCGCGTCCACCAGCGGCGGCGTGTCCGCGCCCTGGCCGCCGAACAGGTAGCGGCCCGCGCCGTCCTGGCGGTTGGCCACGGCCAGGAGGTCGTTGCGCAGGCCGCGGATGGCCTGGGCGATGGACGCGCGATCGGCGTCGGTGTAGCTGCCGTTGCCGGCCGACATCAGCAGCTCGCGCGCCTGCGCCAGCAGTTCGCCGCCGTCGCCGAGAGCGGCCTCGGACAGCTGCATCGAGTTGCGGCTGGCGCCCAGCGCGCGCAGCTGCGCCTCGCTGCGCTGCTGCGCGGCCAGGGCGCGCTCGGCCACCGCGGCGGCGGCCGGGTCGTCGCTCGGGCGCAGCACCCGCTTGCCGCTGGTCAGGCGCTCCTGCGCCTCGGTGAGCGCCGTCTGGCGCTTCTGGAGGTTTCCGACGGAGGTCTCGTAGGCGTTGTTGCTGGAGATTCGCATGGCGGTCACCGGCCGGCGACGTCGATGAGTTGCTGGAACACGGTCTGCGCCACCTGCAGCACCTTGGCCGCAGCCTGGTAGCTCTGCTGGTACTCGATCAGCCGCGCCGCCTCCTCGTCGAGGTTGACCTCGGACTTGTCGGCGCGCAGCGTCTCCGCCTGCTGCGAGACGGACTGAGAGATGGTCGAGGCCGTCTGCCCGCTCTGCACGCGCACGCCGATGTCGGCCAGCGTGTCGCTCCAGGCATCGATGGGCGTGCGGCCCCCGGTGATGGCGGCGTCGCGCAGCCCCTGCAGCGCGTTGGCATTGCCGTTGCTCGCAGCCACCGCGCCGGCCGGCGTGGGCGCGACGCTGAGCACGTCGCCGTTGCGGGGCACGCCCGTCAGGCGCAGCGAGAAGCCGTTGATGTCGGTGCCGGCGGGCGGCAGCGTCGAGCCGGGCGTCCAGGTGGCCGAGCCGCTGCCGAGCAACGCGCCGCCGCCGTCGCGCAGTTCCCAGGTGTAGCTGCCGCTGTCGTTGACGAAGTTGAAGGTGGCCGTGGCATCGGCGGCCAGCGGCGTGCCCGTCATGCGCAGCGAGGCCACCGCGGCGGTGCCGACGTTGGCCGGGCTGGCGCTGGCGGTCAGCGGCGACGCGGCGGCGACGTCCAGCGGGTCGTCGAGCAGCGCCTCGAAGCTGCTGGCCGCGCGCGACACGGGCTGCAGCAGGAAGCGGTCGCCGGGCTGCGGGGGTGGAGCGCCGAAGGTGATGCGCATGCCGTCGACGACGTCGCCGTCGGCCACCGCGGTCTGCAGGCCGTCACGCAGCCGCGTCAGCACCCAGGCGCCCGAGCCCGGCGCGCTCTCCTGCAGCTCGTACTCGCTGGGTTGCAGCTGCGCGAAGTCGTCGATGCCGATCGACACCGAACCGATGAAGGCGCCGGGGCCGGAGCGCTGGTTGCCCTGGTTGGGCAGCACCTGGGGCCCGCCGATGGCGAACATCGGCTGCGACGGCACGCTGCCGGGCGGCGGCTGCAGGTTCAGGCCGAGCACCTGCTGCGCGTTGACGGCGCCGCCGACGCTGGCGGCGAACTGGCCCACGCGGGCGCGGGCGTCCACCAGATCGTCGTTCTGGAAGCGCATCAGCCCCGCCAGGGCGCCGCCGGCCAGCAGGCCCTCGTCGAGCACGCGGCGCGTGCTGCCCTCGACCACCGCCACGGCCAGGCGCGACGTGTCGGCAGCGTCCTGCTGCAGTTCCAGCTGCACCGCCTCGCGGCCCAGCACCAGCCGCTGCCCGCCGCCGATGAACACGGACATCGTGCCGTCGTCGGCCTCCATGCGCGTGACCTGCACCTGCTCGGCCAGGCGCGAGATCAGGCGGTCGCGCTCGTCGAGCACGTCGTTGGCCGGCTGCCCGAGGCCTTTCAGGTCGGCGATGCGGCGGTTGGCCTCGGCGATGCCGTTGGCCAGGCTGTTGATCTGCTGCACGCTCACGCGCATCGCGGCAGCCACGCCGCCCTGCGCGGCGTTGAGCCCGTCGTCGACCTCGCCGATGCGGTCGGCCAGGTCGCGCGCCCGCGCCAGCACCACCTGGCGCGTCGAGAGGTCGTCCGGGCGGTTGGCCAGGTCGGTGAACGCGTCCATCAGCTCGACGGTGGCCGCGCCCAGGCCGTTCTCGCCGAGCTGGAACACCTGCTCCCGGCGGCGCCGCTGCGTCAGGCGGGCGGAGTCCATCGCCGCCAGCGAGCGTGCGGTGGCCGCTTCGCGCGTGAGCATCGCGTCGTGGGCCCGCGTCACCGACTGCACCATCACGCCGCGGCCGAAGAAGCCCGAGCCGGTGAACTGCCCCTCAGGGGTGGTCAGCGACACCTGCTGCCGCGAATAGCCCTCGACGCTGGCATTGGCGATGTTGTGGCCGGTGACCTGCAGCCCGGCGTAGCTCGCCGCCATGGCCCTCATCCCCAGCGAGATCAGCGGTGACAAGCTCATGCCCAGGTGCTCCTTCAGGCCGCCAGCGAACGCTGCAGCCGCAGCGTGGTGTTGATCACGCGCGTGAGCTTGTCGGCATAGGCCGGGTCGGTGGCGTAGCCGGCCTGCTGCAGGCCCGTCGCGAAGCGCGCGGCCTGCGTGGCGTCGCCGGCGGCGGCGCCGCGCGACTGCGCGGCCACGGCCTGCGTGGCGGCGGCGTAGCGCGGGCTCTGCGTCATCAGCCGCGCGTAGTCGGCAAAGCTCTCGGCGTAGCTGCCGTAGGCACGGAACTTCGCCGTCACCTTCTGCGGCCGGCCGTCGACGTACTCGGTGGTGACGATCTCCGCCACCGGCCCCTTCCAGCCCGCGCCGGCCTTGATGCCGAACAGGTTGAAGCTCGGCGAGCCGTCGGCGTGGCGGATTTCCCTGCGGCCCCAGCCGGTCTCCAGCGCCGCCTGCGACACCATGAACGCCGCCGGGATGCCCGTCTCGGCCTGCGCGCGCTGCGCCGCGTCCATGTGCTGCTGCACGAAGCCGGCGGCGCCGGTCTGCGGCACGCGCACCGGCTGCGGCTGGGCCGACAAGGGCGCGGGCGTGTTGTTGGCGCTGCCCGTCACCGGAATGGGGCCGGGGGCCAGGCCCATCTGGCGCTCGAGCTGACGCTGGATGGCCTCGGACAACCCACCCAGCCGCCCGGAGAGCTGCTGCGCGAACTGCCCGTCGAGCATCGAGATCGACAGGTTGCGGCCCGACAGGCTGCCGCTGCCGTCGTCGGACTCCAGCGCGGTGGCGCGCATGGACTTCATCAGCTCGTTCATGAACAGGGCCTCGAACTGACGCGAGGCCTCGCGGACGGCGCCGCGGGGGTCGGCGGAGGCGCGGCTGCGCAGGGCGTCGAGGGAGCGCGCGTCGCCGGCCAGCCCGGTGGACGCCGAGGGCTGCGCGAGTGCCAGTGAGGGAACGGCCGCCATGCTCAGATGACCTCGATCTCGGCGTTCAGCGCGCCGGCGGTCTTCATGGCCTGCAGGATGGCCAGCAGGTCCATGGGCGTGGCGCCCAGCGCGTTGAGCGCCTTGACCACGTCGGCCAGCCTGGCGCTGGCCGGCAGCGTGATCAGCGATCCGCCCTGCTGCGAGATCGAAATGTCGCTGCGCTCGGCCTGCACCGTGTTGCCGCCGGCCAGCGCGTTGGGCTGGCTCACCAGCGGCGTGGTGCTGATGGTGACCGACAGGTTGCCGTGCGCCACCGCGCAGGGGCCCAGCGTGACGGCGTCGTTGACGATGATCGAGCCGGTGCGCGCGTTGAGCACCACGCGGGCGGCCGGCCGCGCCAGCGCCACCGGCAGGTTCTCGATCTGCGCCAGGAAGGCCAGGCGGGCGCCGGCCTGAGCCGGCATCTTCACGCGCACGCTGCGGCCGTCCAGCGCCTCGGCCGTATCGTCGCCGTGGGCGCGGTTGATGGCCTCCGCGATGGCCGAGGCGGTGGCGAAGTCGCTGGCCCTGACGCCCAGCGTGAGTGCGTCGCCCTCCAGCAGCGGCGTGGGCACGCCGCGCTCCACCGTGGCGCCCTCGGGAATGCGGCCGGCCGACAGGTGGTTGATCTGCACCTTGCTGCCGCCAGCGCTGGCGCCGGCGCCGCCGACGAGCAGGTTGCCCTGGGCCAGCGCGTAGATCTGGCCGTCGGCACCCTTCAGCGGCGTGGCGATCAGCGTGCCGCCGCGCAGGCTCTTGGCGTTGCCCATCGAGCTGACGGTGACGTCGATGGACTGCCCTGGCTGCGCGAACGGCGGCAGCTGCGCCGTCACCAGCACCGCCGCCACGTTGCGCGGCGACAGGCTGGTGCCGGCCGGCAGCGTGACGCCCAGCTGCTGCAGCAGCGACTGCAGGCTCTGCGTGGTGTTGGGCGACTGCGTGGCCTGGTCGCCCGTGCCGTCCAGGCCCACGACGAGGCCGTAGCCCAGCAGCTGGTTGCTGCGCACGCCCTGCACGGCGGCCAGCTCCTTGATGCGCTGGGTGGACGGCGGCGCCACGGCGGCGGCACCCACGGGCACGGGCCACCACACGGCCGTGCTCGCGGCCAGCGCGGCGATGACGAGCGTCCAGCGCATCAGGCGGTCGGGGTGGGGGTCGGGTCGCATGGCTCAGATCGGAAGCACGTTGAGGAAGAAGCGCTGCAGCCAGCCCATGGCCTGCGCCTCGGCGGCGGCGCCGCGGCCGCGCTGCTCCAGGCGCACGTTGGCGATGGCGGCACTGGGCACGCTGTTGCCGGGCTGGATGGCGCGCGGGTCGACCTGGCCCGAGAAGCGCAGCACGTCGATGTTCTGGTTGACGCCGATCTGCTTCTCGCCGGTGACGATCAGGTGGCCGTTGGGCAGCACCTGGCGCACGACGACGGTGATCTTGCCGCTGAACTCGTTGCGGTTCTCGGTGCTGCCGCTGCCCTCGGCCGTGGACGAGAGGTTCGCGTCGGCCGTGGCGCGGCGCAGGGCGTTCGGGCTGATGCCAGGCAACGCAGTGACGCCGCCGGACATCGCGCCGGTCCTCTCCACCGTGCTGGTGCTGGAGGCGGTGGCGCTGACGCGCTCGACGATGTTCACGGTGAGCGTGTCGCCCACCAGGCGCGCGCGGTGGTCCTCGAACAGCGGCCGGTAGCCGGTCGCGCTGAAGATGCCGCCCGTGGCCGGCCCGGGGACGGCAGGCTCGGGCGACGGCGCCAGGGGCTTGGTGTCGCCCACGTCGACATGCGGGCCCACGTAGGCGCAGCCCGGCAGCAGGGCCGCGGCCAGCAACAGCCTTGCGAGGGCGCGCGTCACAGCTGCCCCAGGCGCTGCAGCATCTGGTCTGAGGTCTGGATGGCCTTGGAGTTGAGCTCGTAGGCGCGCTGCGTGGCGATCATGCTCACCAGTTCCTCGACCACATTGACGTTGCTGCCTTCGACGAAGCCGCTCTGCAGCGCGCCCAGGCCATTGGCCGTGGGCGCCCCGGTCTGCGGCGCGCCGCTGGAAGCGGTCTCGGCGAACAGGTTGCCGCCGCGGCTCTCGAGCCCGGCCGGGTTCACGAACGAGGCGAGCTGCAGCTGCCCCAGGCCCTGCGGCGCCGTCTGCCCGGGCAGCGTGGCGCTGACGGTGCCGTCGGCGGCCACCGACACGGCCACGGCATTGGCCGGCACGGTGATGCCCGGCTGCACGGCGTAGCCGGCGTTGGTGACGAGCTGCCCGTTGGCGTCGACCTGGAAGGCGCCGTCGCGCGTGTAGCCCGTGGTGCCGTCGGGCAGCGAGATCTGGAAGAAGCCCTGGCCCTTGATCGCCAGGTCGAAGTTGTTGCCCGTCTGCTGCAGCGCGCCCTGCTGGAAGTTGCGCGTGGCCGACGCCGCCCGCACGCCCAGGCCCACCTGCAGGCCGGTGGGCAGCGTGGTCTGCTCGGCCGCGGCTGCGCCGGCGGGGCGCAGGTTCTGGTACATCAGGTCCTCGAACTGCACACCGGCGCGCTTGAAGCCGTTGGTGCCGACGTTGGCGAGGTTGTTCGAGATGGCGTCCAGCTTGGTTTGCTGGCCTTCCATGCCGGTCTTGGCGATCCAGAGCGAGCGAATCATGGGGTGGTGCCTGAGGCCTTGAAGATGAATGGCATCTTCCGTCGGGCTTGAGGCAGGCCATGGGCCGAAAAGCGGGTTCGGCGGGGGCCAGTTCCGGGCTGGGTGTGCGCCTCGGCGCGCGCCGTCAGCCCGCCGACGGCGACAGCAGCTTCGCCGCCTGCTGCTCGCGCGCTTCGGCGCCCTGCAGCGCCTTCATCTGCTGCTCGAACTGGCGCGCCGCGGCGATCATCGCCACCATCGTCTCGACCGGGCTCACGTTGGAGCCTTCGAGCATGCCGCTGCTCACGCGCGCGGTCGCGTCGGCCGGCAGGTCGGCACCGTCGCCGGCACGAAACAATCCGTCCGTGCCACGAATCAGCGGCGCCTCGGGCGTGACCAGCTTCAGCCGACCCACAGGCTGCGGCCGGGCGTTGCCCACCGAGCTGGAGATGCTGCCGTCGACACCGATCTCGATCTTGGCATTCAGGCCCACGGTGATCGGGCCGCCGTCGCCGAGCACCGGCAAGCCGGCGGGCGTGACGATCTGGCCCTGGGCGTCGACCTCCAGTGCACCAGCGCGCGTATAGGCCTCGGTGCCGTCGAGCGACTGCACGGCGAACCAGGCGTTGCCCTGCGCCGCGACGTCGAGGCTGCGGCCGGTGGCCTGCATCGCGCCGGGCCGCGAATCGTGGCCGATGGTGCTCTCCAGCACATAGGCGCGGGTGGTCGCGCCCTCGCCGCGCACCGGCACGGCGCGGAAGGCCTGCATCTCGGCGCGGAAGCCCGTGGTCGAGGCATTGGCCAGGTTGTTGGCGAGCGAGTCCTGGCGCTGCAGCGTCGCCTTCGCCCCGGCCATCGAGAGGTAGATGAGTCGATCCATTTGAGCTCCGGGTCAAGCGGCCACCGCGGAACCGGCTCTGCCGGGCCGCTGGCGGCGCCCCCTTGAGGGGGAGCGGCGTCAGCCGCTGCGGGGGTGGGCCTTATCTCAGGTTGACCAGGGTCTGCAGCACCTGGTCCTGCGTCTTGATGGTCTGCGCGTTGGCCTGGTAGATGCGCTGCGCGACGATCATGTTCACCAGCTCACCGGTCAGGTCGATGTTGCTCTCCTCCAGCGCGCCGTCCTGCAGCACACCCAGGTTGCCCTGCCCCGGCACGCCCAGGATGGCCTCGCCCGAGGCGTTGGTGCGTCCCCAGCGGTTGTCGCCCAGCGGCTGCAGGCCCTGCGGGTTGCGGAAGTTGGCCAGCTCGACCTGGCCCGCCGCCTGGGCGCGGCCGTTGCTGTAGCGCGCGGTGA
>JBKDQY010000056.1:0-3471 GCA_046341655.1 Betaproteobacteria bacterium
GGGCGCAAGGCCAAGGGCCAGCAGTCGCTGCTGGACGACGCATCCAAGGGCCAGGAATACCTGCTGGACCTGGCCAACCTCATTCGTCAGCGCCTGCGCGAGTGGCGGGAGCGCGACTATGCCGGCGCAACGAAGGTCACGCGGGAACTGCTGGAACTGTGGCGGTCGCCTCACCGCTCGCAGCGGCTGTTCTTCGCCCAGCTCGAAGCGGTGGAGACGGTGCTGTTCCTGGTGGAGGGGCCGGACGACCTGAAGCAGGGCATCAACGTGCCCAGCGACGAGCCGGGCGACGACGCCAAGGCCGAGGGTTACAAGGCCTTCGTGCGCTACGCGCTGAAGATGGCCACGGGCAGCGGCAAGACCACGGTGATGGGCATGCTGTCGGCCTGGTCCATCCTGAACAAGGTGGCGCAGCCGCAGGCCTCGGCCTACTCGGACACGGTGCTCATCGTTTGCCCGAACGTCACCATCCGCGACCGGCTGCGCGAGCTCGACCCCAACCTGGACGAGCTCAGTCTGTACCGCACCCGGCAACTGGTGCCGCTGCACCGCATGCCCGACCTGCGCAAGGGCGAGGTCTTCATCACCAACTGGCACAACCTGGAGCGGCGCGAGCTGACCGACGTGAACGGCACGAAGGCCTTGGTGGTGAAGCGCGGCGTGCCGGTGGAGTAGCTGCGCACCGTGAAGGTGGGCGGCAAGGACGCGGTGACCGAGGCCGACATCCGGCAGCAGGCGCTGACCGGCGCCTTCGACATCCTGCGCGAGCTGCGGGACAACAAGGGCCAGCTCACCGGCTTCGAGGTGAAGGAGGTGCGCTACTACGAGAGCGACACCGCCTTCCTGCGCCGCGTGCTGGGCAACCGCAAGGGGCGCAGCTCGGCCATCCTGGTGATGAACGACGAGGCCCACCACGCCTACCGGCGCGGCAAGCTCGACGCCGAGGACACCTTCGCCATCGACGAGGAAACGGCCGAGGTCGATGCCCGCGAGGCGACGGTATGGATTGAAGGCCTGGACCGCATCAACAAGGCGCTGGGCGGCCGGACCAATGGCGTGCGGCTGTGCGTGGACCTGTCGGCCACGCCGTTCTTCATCCAGGGCAGCGGCAACGAGGTGGGCAAGCCCTTCCCCTGGGTGGTGTCCGACTTCAGCCTGCTGGAGGCCATCGAAGCCGGCCTGGTGAAGATTCCGCAGCTCCCCACGCAGGACATCGGCGGCACCGAGACACCGGCCTACTTCAACGTGTGGCGGTGGGTGCAGGAGATTGCCGAGAAGGAAGGCCACAGCGGCAAGCTGACGCCCGACGTGCTGATGCGCTATGCGACGCAGCCCATCGTGCAACTGGCCGACGAGTGGCGCAAGACGGCCGAGCAGTGGTCAGCGCAGTTCAAGGCCGGCCACCGCAAGACCGACGTGCCGCCAGTCTTCATCATCGTCTGCCGCGACACCGCGCTGGCCAAGGAGCTGTACGACTGGCTTGCCAACGGCAACGCCACCTACGGTGCGGCGCCCGAGCAGTTCCGCAACGCCCCGGGCCGTGAATGGACCGTGCGGGTGGACAGCAAGGTGGCCGAGGACATCGCCGAGGGCGGTGGCAAGAACGACGAGGCGCGGCGCCTGCGCTTCGTGCTGGAGACCATCGGCAAGACCGGCTGGCCGGGCAACAAGGTGCCCGAAGAGTATGTGGCCATGGTCGAGAAGCACAACCGCAAGGCCCTGGAGGACGACCGAAACGACGAGGGAAGCGGCCTGGTGACCATCGACGCCAGCGTGCCGCCCGGCCGCGAGGTGCGCTGCATCATCAGCGTGGCCATGCTGTCCGAGGGCTGGGACGCCACGACCGTGACGCACGTGGTGGGCTTGCGCCCCTTCGGTTCGCAACTGCTGTGCGAGCAGGTGGTCGGCCGGGCGCTGCGGCGCACGTCCTACGCGGTGGACGAGGCCACCGGCTTCTTCCGCGAGGAGACCGCCAAGGTCTTCGGCGTGCCCTTCGAGCTCATCCCGTTCAAGGTGGAGGGCGGCGCCCAGCAGCCGCCATCACCGCCGGCCAACCAGATTTACGCCGTGCAGGCCAAGGCGCAGTACGAGCTGGGCTTTCCGGTGGTGGAAGGGTACGCCGATCCCGGCGTGACCCGCCTGACCATGGACTGGCCCAAGGTGCCGACCTTGGAGCTGAACCCCATGACGGTGCCCGACGTGACGCTGATGAAGGGGTTGACCACGCAGGACGGCGCCTTGGCGGCCTACGGCCCAGGCGCGGCGGACGTGGTGAACCTGGAGCAGTGGCGCGCCAAGGTGCGGGTGCAGCAGGTGGCCTTCACCATGGCCAAGGTGCTGACGCAGCAGTGGCTGGCCGACCGTGGCGATGTCATCCCAACGCACCGGCTGTTCCCGCAACTGCTGGGCTACACGACCCGGTTCCTGGCCGAGAAGCTGAAGCTGTCGGGCAACCGGGCGCCGCAGGACGTGGCACTGAACCCGTACTTCCAGCAGGCGGTGGGCATCCTGTTCGACTCGCTGATGCCGGTGGACGAGAGCGGCAAGACGCAGGAGCGGCCCATCATCACGCCGGGGCCGGCGGGCGAGCGCTCGACGCGGCATGTCGAGTTCTTCACCGGCCGGCAGCCCTGGCCGGTGCAGAAGTGCCACCTGAACGCCATCGTGGCGGACACGAAGACCTGGGAGCAGGCGGCGGCCACGGCCCTGGACGCCCACGAGGGCGTCGCCAAGTGGGTCAAGAACGACCACCTGGGCTTCATCGTGCCGTACCGCAAGGACGGCATCCGCCGACGCTACCTGCCGGACTTCATCGTGGACCTGACGACGGGCGTGCGACTGATGGTCGAAGTGAAGGGCCAGCCCGGCGACGCCGAGGTGAAGGCCCAGGCCGCGCACCGCTGGTGCACCGCGGTCAACAACGACGGGCGCTTCGGCCGGTGGAGCTATCACATCGTCCGGCAGCCGCCGGACCTGATGAAGCTGCTGGACAAGCTGACCGGCGTCATCTGAAAGGCATGGCACCGCATTGTCCCGTCGCCCAGCGTACAACTCATGTCGGATTCAACCGCAGGGTGCGCGCGTTGCGAGGTCAGGTCACGGATTCAGGCAAGCGTAAGTTCATCAACCCCGCGGAGATGTTCCAAACCAGTGGTACGGGAAGCGGGGGTAGGCAGATATGACCACCCCAGACGAAAACGGGCCCCCCCGCCCCCCGGCCAGGTGCCCCGCGCCCGCCGTGGCGGTTGAGCCGTCAGCCGCCCAGCATCGTGGCGAGCAGGCCGACCGCGAAGTAGCCCATCACCGCCGCGATCGCCACCGTCTCGACCCCGCGCACGCGCTGCGCCGACGCCGGCGCCCAGTCGGACATGCGCTGCCCTTGCAGGGCAGGCGTGCCGACGGCGTCGGCAGCCCGGGCGTTGCCGGCCTGCGGCAGGAAACGGGCGGTCGTGGGAAGAAAACGCGGCGCGG
>JBKDQY010000057.1:0-15512 GCA_046341655.1 Betaproteobacteria bacterium
CGGTCCTCGTCGAGGTTGACGTTGTTGGGGATCTTCTCGCTGTAGTTGATGGTGCTCATGCAGGTCTCCTGGTTGGGACCACCGTTCGGGCTGAGCTTGTCGAAGCCCGGTGGGTGGTGCACATGCGCTTCGACAGGCTCAGCGCGAACGGTGGTGGGTGTGTGGTTTGCGGGCGCTTCGACAGGCTCAGCGCGAACGGTGGTGGGGGAACGCGCGAATGGTGGTGGGGGAACGCGCGAACGGTGGTGGGTTCAAGCTCAGACGCGATGCCAGTCGAAGGCGGCCTTGTCGCCCTTGCCGTAGACCTTGAGCGCACCCTTCTCGCCCACGGCGTTGGGGCGCTGGAAGATCCAGTTCTGCCAGGCGGTGAGGCGGCCGAACACGCGCGTGGCCATGGTCTCCACGCCGTTGAAGCGCAGGTTGGCCTCCATGCCCGTGAGCGCGTCGGGGCTCATGGCCACGCGCTCCTCGATGGCGATGCGGGTCTCGTCGGCCCAGTCGATGTCGTCGGGGTTGCTCGTGACCAGGCCCAGCGCGAAGGCGGCGTCGGCGTCCAGCGCCTGGCCGAGCGTGGCGCGCACCGCGGCCAGCGGGGCGGCCTCCTCGTAGAAGCGGCGGGCCAGCCGGCTCTGGCCGGTGGCCATGGGGTAGGTGCCGAAGTTCAGCTCGGTCACGCCGACCTTGGGCGTGCGCGCGGGCTCATCGGGCAGCATCAGCATGTAGCTGCGGTCGCAGGCCAGGGCCAGCTCGAGCAGGCTGCCGGTGAAGCACGAGCCCGGCTCGATCAGCGCGAACAGGCTGCGGCTGGAGACGTCGAGCCGGCTGAAGGTGCGGCGCAGCAGGCCGAGCGTCTCGCGCACCAGCCAGTGGCCGCGGTGGGCCTGCAGCACGGCGTCCATTGCCCGCACGGCTTCGGCATCACCCTCGGTTCGCACGAGCCAGGTGCCGATCTCGGGCTCGTTGGTGCGCATCTCTAGGATGGCGTCGTCGAGCTCGCGGGCCATGGCCAGCGGGTACCAGGCGGCGCCGGCGGCCTCGATCCCGGCGATGTCCGAGGGCTGCGCACCCTGCGGGGCCTTCACGGTGAAGCTGGCCACGCGCTTGGCGCGGTCGATGCTGACCGTCACGTGCGGGTAGCGCAGCGCATCGGTCTCGATCGTGCGCTGCAGCGGCGGCAGCGCCACGCCGCGGGCGTCGGCCGGGCGGTCGCTCTGCGCCGCCAGCTCGCGCGCGCGCTCCTGGACCCGGGCGGCAAAGGCCGCGGGCTTGGCGATGTCGTCGACCAGGCGCCAGTCCTTGGCCTTCTGGCCGCGCACGCCCTCGTTGGTGGTGCAGAAGATGTCGGCCAGGTCGTGCCGCACCTTGCGCTTGTCGGTCACGCGGGTCAGGCCGCCGGTGCCGGGCAGCACCCCCAGCAGCGGCACCTCGGGCAGGCTTACCGCGCTGCTGCGGTCATCGACCAGCAGGATCTCGTCGCAGGCCAGCGCGAGCTCGTAGCCGCCGCCGGCACAGGCGCCGTTGACGGCGGCCAGGAACTTCAGGCCCGAGTGCGCGCTGCTGTCCTCGATGCCATTGCGCGTCTCGTTGGTGAACTTGCAGAAGTTCACCTTCCAGGCGTGGCTGCTGACGCCCAGCATGAAGATGTTGGCGCCCGAGCAGAAGACCTTGTCCTTGGCGCTGGTGACGACCACCGTGCGCACCTCGGGGTGCTCGAAGCGGATGCGGTTGAGCGCGTCGTTGAGCTCGATGTCCACGCCCAGGTCGTAGCTGTTGAGCTTGAGCTTGTAGCCGGGGCGCAGGCCACCGTCCTCGGCGAAGTCCGCCAGCAGCGTGGCCACGGGCCCCTCGAACTTCAGCTTCCAGTGGCGGTACTGGCTCGGCGAGGTCTGGTAGTCGACTCGGGCGGGGTGGCTCACGGCGGGCTCCTGGGATGAAGTGGGGTTCAGGTGGCGATCGGTGCGTGAGATGAATAATAGTGCCTACTCTCGAGCGTGTAAAGCACTTTAATGCATTTTTTGAAGTCAAGGCGGCGTCAAGCCCAGCGCCTCGCGCACGCGCGCCCGCAGCAGCACGAAGGTGGCCGGCAGGTCCTGGCCGCTGGTGTCCACGCGCAGCTCGGCCTTGGAATAGAAGGCAGCGCGGCCGGCGAGGATGCCCCGGAGGTCGTCCATTGCCTCGCGGCTGGCGGCCATGGGGCGCAGGTCGCCCTGGGCCGCGACGCGGCCCATGTGGTCCTCGGGCGAGGCCTGCAGCCCCACGGTGGTGCAGTGGGCCAGCAGCAGGTTGAAGGTGGCGGCGTCGCTGACGATGCCGCCGGGCGTGGCGATGACGGCCTCGGGGTATATCTGGATCGCCTCCTCGAGCGCGCGGCGCTCGTAGCGTCGGTAGGCGTTCTGGCCGTACAGGCCCTGGATCTCGCTGACGCTGCAGCCGGCGAACTTCTCGATCTCGCGGCTGAGTTCCACGAACGGGAAGCCGAGGTCCTCGGCCAGCATCGCGCCGAGTGTGCTCTTGCCGGCGCCGCGCAGTCCCACCAGCGCCACTCGCGGGCTGCGCGCCGTGGTGCGGGCGTTGCCGCCGCCGGTGCCCAGCATCTGGCCCACGGCCTCGCGCACCCGCCTCAGCGTCGTCTCGTCGCGGTGCTCGAGCAGTTCGCGCAGCAGCAGCCACTCGGGGCTGGAGGTCGTCACGTCGCCCAGCAGTTCCGCCAGGCTGCACTGCAGCGCCCGGGCCACCTGCAGCAGCACCAGGATGCTGGCGTTGCCGATGCCGTACTCCAGGTTGGCCAGGTGCCGTTCGCTGACATCGGCCGCCAGCGCCACGGCCTTGCGCGTCATGCCGCGCCTGGCTCTGAGCGCGCGCACGCGCTCTCCCAGGGCCACCAGGAAGGGGTTCTTGGCTTCGTCAGCGTCCGCATCGCCACCCGGTGAAAACCCGGGGGGCTGCAATATAGTGCTTGACATGGTGGATTCGCGATCTTAACGTGGCGATGCGCACAATAGTGCATAACATTCCTGGCGGCAAGCCGTGCAGTTTGATCATCGTCATGAACCCAGACACCTTCCGGCGACAGATGGCCGGGCTCACCACGCGGCCGGCCGCCTGATCGACACGACGGCGAACCAGGGGCGCCGCGGGGTGGACAGGGCCGAACTGACTGGCCCGCACCGGCGCAGCCGGAGCCGCGGCCACCCGCTGATGCCGTGCCGGCTTCCGCCAGGGGCACATCGACTCCACCAAGGATGAACATGCCTGAACTGCTGAGCAACTTCGTGGCCGGCCGCTGGCAGGCCGGCAGCGGCGCAGGAACGCCGCTGTTCGATCCCGTCAAGGGCGACGAACTCGTGCGCGTCGATGCCACCGGGCTGGACCTGCCCGCCGCCTTCGCCTTTGCGCGCGATGCCGGCGGCGCGGCGCTGCGGGCGCTGAGCTACGGCCAGCGCGCCGAGCTGCTGGCGCGCGTCGGTGCCGTGCTGCAGGCGCGGCGCGACGACTACTACGCCATCTCGCTGGCCAACAGCGGCACGGTGAAGAACGACACCGCGGTCGACGTCGACGGTGCCCTGTACACGCTGTCGCAGTACGCGAAGTGGGGCGCCGAGCTGGGCAAGGGCGCGGGCGAGCGCCGCTTCCTGCTCGACGGCGAGGCCGCCCGCCTGGGCAAGGAGCCGCCCTTCCTGAGCCAGCACGTGCAGGTGCCCACGCCGGGGCTGGCGCTGTTCATCAACGCCTTCAACTTCCCGGCCTGGGGGCTGTGGGAGAAGGCCGCGCCGGCGCTGCTCAGCGGCGTGCCGGTGGTCGTCAAGCCCGCCACGGCCACGGCCTGGCTGACGCAGCGCATGGTGGCCGATGTGGTCGAGTCCGGCGTGCTGCCGCCCGGGGCGCTGAGCGTCGTCTGCGGCAGCTCGGCCGGGCTGCTGGATGCGCTCGAGCCCTTCGACGTGCTGTCGTTCACCGGCAGCGCCGACACGGCCGCCGTGATCCGCCGCCACGCGGCGGTGGCCGAGCGCTCGGTGCGCACCAACATCGAGGCCGACAGCCTGAACAGTGCGCTGCTGCTGCCCGGCGAGGGGGCGGGTTCCGAAGCCTTTGAGCTGCTGGTCAAGGAGGTGGCGCGCGAGATGACGGTCAAGTCGGGGCAGAAGTGCACCGCGATCCGCCGCGTGCTGGTGCCGGCCGGGCTGTACGACGCCGTCGCCGCGGCCGTGTCGGCGCGCCTGGCCAAGGTGGCCGTGGGCAACCCGCGCCAAGAGGCCGTGCGCATGGGCGCGCTCGTCAGCCGCGCGCAGAAGGCCGCGGTGCTGGAAGGCCTGGCGCGGCTGAAGACGCAGGCCGAGGTGCTGCACGACGGCGCGCGCCAGCCGCTGGTGGACGCCGACCCCGAGCGCTCGTGCTGCGTCGCCCCCACGCTGCTGGGTGCGCGCGAGGCCGATGGCGCGGCTCTGGTGCACGACCACGAGGTGTTCGGTCCCGTCAGCACGCTCGTGGCCTACCGCGACCTGCCGCACGCGCTGGCGCTGGCGCGGCGCGGCCAGGGCTCGCTGGTGGCGTCGGTCTACGGCAGCGACGCCGCCGCGCTGGCCGGCGCCGCGCTCGAGCTGGCCGCCAGCCACGGCCGCGTGCACGTCGTCAGCCCCGAGGTCGGGGCCACGCACACCGGCCACGGCAACGTGATGCCGCAGTCGTTGCACGGCGGCCCCGGCCGCGCCGGTGGCGGCGAGGAACTCGGCGGCCTGAAGGCGCTGAACTTCTACCACCGCCGCGCCGCGCTGCAGGCCGGCAGCGCCGTGCTGGGTGCGCTGGGCTGAACCACGCGCCCTCACCAGAGCGACCAGACTCCGGAGACAAGCCCATGGACACCGAGCTCCCCGTCGCGGCGCCGCCCGAGCGCTTCAACTTCGCCGCCCACCTGCTGGCGCTGAACCAAGGCCGCGGCTCCAAGGCGGCCTTCGTCGACGACACCGGCCTGCTGACCTACGCTGCGCTGGAGGCCCGCGCGCGCCGCGTGGCCGCCGGCCTGCGCGGCCTGGGCCTCCGGCGCGAGGAGCGCGTGCTGCTGCTGATGCAGGACGGCATCGACTGGCCGGTGGCCTTCCTGGGCGCGATCTACGGCGGCCTCGTGCCGGTGGCCGTGAACACGCTGCTCACGGCCGACGACTACGCCTACATGCTGGAGCACTCGCGCGCGCAGGCCGTGCTCGTCAGTGGCGCGCTGCTGCCGGCGCTCAACGCCGCGCTGGTGAAGAGCGACCACGAGGTGCAGAAGGTGATCGTCTCGCACCCTGTGGCGCCGCTGCACCCGGCCGAGGTCGACTTCGAGGCCTTCACCGACGCGCAGGTGCCGCTCGAGAAGCCCGCGCCCACCGGCCGCGACGATCCCGCCTTCTGGCTGTACTCGTCGGGCTCCACCGGCCGCCCCAAGGGCACGGTCCACTCGCACGCCAACCCCTACTGGACGGCCGAGCTCTACGGCCGCCGCGTGCTGGGCCTGCGCGAGGACGACGTGTGCTTCTCGGCCGCCAAGCTGTTCTTCGCCTACGGCCTGGGCAACGGCCTGAGCTTCCCGATGAGCGTGGGCGCCACCGTGCTGCTGATGGGCGAGCGGCCCACGCCCGAGGCCACGTTCCGGCGCTGGAAGGGCGGGGTGCATGGCTTCCAGCCCACGGTGTTCTTCGGCGCCCCCACGGGCTTTGCCGGCATGCTGGCCTCGCCCGCGCTGCCGGCGCCGGGCGACGTGCGGCTGCGCCTGTGCAGCAGCGCCGGCGAGGCGCTGCCGGCCGAACTGGGCCA
Organism: Betaproteobacteria bacterium; assembly: GCA_046341655.1. Taxonomy (GTDB): domain Bacteria; phylum Pseudomonadota; class Gammaproteobacteria; order Burkholderiales; family Burkholderiaceae_C; genus Rubrivivax. The sequence goes on from JBKDQY010000057.1 coordinate 5,791, forward strand.
GCGCTTCAAGGCGCACTACGGCGTGGACATCGTCGACGGCATCGGCAGCACCGAGATGCTGCACATCTTCATCAGCAACCGCCCGGGCGACTGCCGCTACGGCACCACGGGCTGGCCCGTGCCCGGCTACCAGATCCGCCTGCAGGGTGACGATGGCGGTCCCGTGCCCGACGGCGAGCCCGGCGACCTGTACATCCACGGCCCCAGCGCCGCGATGATGTACTGGGGCAACGCCGCGAAGACGCGCGAGACCTTCCAGGGCGGCTGGACGAAGAGCGGCGACAAGTACACCCGCAACGCGGACGGCACCTACACCTACGCCGGCCGCAGCGACGACATGCTCAAGGTCAGCGGCATCTACGTCAGCCCCTTCGAGGTCGAGGCCACGCTGGTGCAGCACCCCGCGGTGCTGGAGGCGGCCGTCATCGGCGTGCCCGACGCCGAAGGCCTGACCAAGACCAAGGCCTTCGTCGTGCTCAAGGCCGGTGGCTCGGCGACGGACGCCGAGCTCAAGGCCTTCGTCAAGGACAAGCTGGCGCCCTACAAGTACCCGCGCCAGATCGAGTTCGTGGCGGAGCTGCCCAAGACGGCCACCGGCAAGATCCAGCGCTTCAAGCTGCGCGAGCGCGAGGCCCGCGCGTGAGCCAGGGCTTCGTCGACGTCGACTGGGCCGGCCGCCCGGTGCGCATCGAGCACGCCTGGGTGGGCGCGCCCGAGCCCGGGCCCGGCGGGGTGCTGGTGTTCCTGCACGAGGGCCTGGGCTCGGTGTCGATGTGGCGCGACTTCCCGGCGCGCCTGTGCGCGGCGCTGGGCTGCCGCGGCCTGGTGTATTCGCGCCCCGGCTACGGCCGCGGCACGCCACGCGCGGCCGGCGAGCGCTGGGATCCCGACTTCATGCACCGCCAGGCCCACGAGGTGATGCCGGCGCTGCTGCAGGCCCTGGGCGTGCAGGCGCCGTACGCGCTGTTCGGCCACAGCGACGGCGGCTCCATCGCGCTGCTGCACGCGGCGCGCTGGCCCGCCCGGGTGAGCCGCTGCGTGGTGCTGGCGCCGCACATCCTGGTGGAGGACCTGTCCATCGCCAGCATCGAGAAGGCCCGCGCCGCCTACGAGACGACGGACCTGCGCCAGCGCCTGGCGCGCCACCACGACGACCCCGACTCGGCCTTCCGGGGCTGGAACGACATCTGGCTGGATGCGCGTTTTCGCGGCTGGAACATCGCGGGGGAGATCGGCACCATCCAGTGTCCGCTGCTGGCGGTGCAGGGCCTCGACGACGAGTACGGCACGCTGGCGCAGATCCGCGGCATCCGCGAGCGGGTGCCGCAGACGCAGCTGCTCGAGCTGCCCGCCTGCGGCCACTCGCCGCACCGCGACCAGCCCGAGCGCCTCATCGCCGCCGTCGGCGCGTTCTTCCAACACCACCACCCGGAGACGACCCCTTGAACATCACCCGCATCGCCCTGGCCGCCGCCGTCGCGCTGGCCGCCCCGCTGGCCGCGCAAGCCCAGCAGGCCAAGCTCAAGGTCGGCCTCATGCTGCCGGCCACCGGCACCTTCGCCGCGCTGGGCACCGCCATCGAGAACGGCTTCCGCCTCCACGTGGACGAGCAGGGCGGCAAGCTCGCCGGCCGCGAGATCGAGTTCGTGCGCGTCGACGACGAGAGCGACCCCTCCAAGGCCACCGACAACGTCAACAAGCTCATCAAGCGCGACAACGTCGACGTGATCGTCGGCACCGTGCACTCGGGTGTGGCGCTGGCCATGGCGCGCGCCGTGCGCGAGAGCGGCACGCCGCTGATCGTGCCCAACGCCGGCGCCGACGCCATCACCGGCCCGCTGTGCGCGCCCAACATCGTGCGCAGCAGCTTCAGCAACTGGCAGCCGGGCTTCGCCTCGGGGGTGATGGCGGCGCAGAAGGGCTACAAGCGCGCCGTCACCATCTACTGGAACTACGCCGCGGGCCAGGAGTCGGCCAAGGGCTTCACCGAGGCCTTCGAGAAGGGCGGCGGCAAGGTCATCAAGGAGCTCACGCTGCCGTTCCCGAACGTCGAGTTCCAGGCCCTGCTCACCGAGATCGCCGCGCAGAAGCCCGACGTGGTCTTCGCCTTCTTCGCCGGCGCCGGCGCGGCCAAGTTCGTGAAGGACTACGACGCCGCCGGCCTGCGCCGCACCTCGCCGCTCATCGGCTCGGGCTTCCTCACGGATGGCGTGCTCGAGGCCCAGGGCGCCTCGGCCCAGGGCCTGCAGACCGCGCTGCACTACGCCGACGGCCTGAACACGCCGCGCGACAACAAGTTCCGCGCGGCCTACGCTGTCCGCTACAAGCTGCAGCCCGACGTGTACGCCGTGCAGGGCTACGACGCGGCGCAGATCCTGGCCGCCGGCCTCAATGCAGTGAAGGGCGACGTGAAGAACCGCGACGCCATGCTCTCGGCCATGCGCCGGGCCAGCATCGACAGCCCGCGCGGCAAGTACACCCTGGCCGCTGCCGGCAACCCGGTGCAGGACTTCTACATCCGCGAGGCCAAGGGCCGCGACAACGCCATGACCGGCATCGCCGTGAAGGTGCTGCCCGACCCCGCCCGCGGCTGCAACATGCGCTGACGCACCCGGCCGCGCCATCGAACGCCGCACCGCATGGACTTCGCCACCTTCCTCATCCAGTGCCTGAACGCGGTGCAGTACGGGCTGCTGCTGTTCCTGGTGGCCAGCGGGCTGACGCTCATCTTCGGGATCATGGGCGTCATCAACCTGGCCCACGGCAGCTTCTACATGATCGGCGCGTACATGGCGTTCGCGCTGTCGGCGCCGATGGCCGCCACCTTCGGCGGCGGCTTCTTCTCGGTGCTGGCGGTGGGCGTGGTGCTGGCGGTGCTGCTGGGCTACGTGCTCGAGTGGGCGTTCTACAGCTATCTCTACGAGCGCGAGCACCTGCAGCAGGTGCTGATGACCTACGGCCTGATCCTGGTGTTCGAGGAGGTGCGCAGCCTCATCGTGGGCGACGACGTGCACGGCGTGAAGGTGCCGCCTCTGCTGGGCGCCGCGCTGCCGCTGGGGGAGGTGATGACCTACCCGGTCTACCGCCTGTTCATCTCGGGCGTGTGCATCGCGCTGGCGCTGGGCATGTACCTGGTGTTCACGCGCACGCGGCTGGGCATGATGATCCGCGCCGGCAGCACCAACCGCGAGATGGTGCAGTCGCTGGGCGTGGACATCTCGTTCCTGTACCGCGTGGTGTTTGCGGGCGGCGTGGCGCTGGCGGCCTTCGCGGGCATGGTGGCCGCGCCGGTCAGCAGCGTCTACCCGGGCATGGGGCAGTCGGTGCTGATCATCTGCTTCGTCGTCGTCGTCATCGGCGGCATCGGCTCGATCCGTGGTGCGCTGGTGGCGGCGCTGCTGATCGGCTTCGTCGACACCTTCGGCAAGGTGCTGCTGCCTTCGGCAGCCGGCGTGCTGGTGTACGTGCTGATGGCGCTGATCCTCCTCTGGCGGCCCGACGGGCTCTTCAAGGCAGGCTGAGCATGAGCGACGCCCTGCTTCGGCCCTCGGCCGGCCGGATCGGTTTCGTCGTCGCGGTGTTCGCGGCGCTTGCGGCCTACCCGCTGGTGGCCGGAAGCTACGGGCTCGACCTCGTCGCCAAGATCATGATCTTCGCGATCTTCGCGCTGAGCCTGGAGCTGCTGGTGGGCGGCACCGGCCTTGTGTGCTTCGGCCACGCGGCCTTCTTCGGCATCGGGGCCTACGCGGCGGTGCTGCTGAGCCCGGGCTACGACGCGGCCAACCTTCTGTGGCTGCTGCCGGCCTGCGTGGCCGCGGCCGCGCTGTACGCGCTGGCCGTGGGTGCCTTAAGCCTGCGCACCAAGGGCGTGTACTTCATCATGGTGACGCTGGCCTTCGCGCAGATGGCCTACTACGTGGTGCACGACACGCCGCTGGGCGGCGGCACCGACGGCATCTACCTCAACGCCAAGCCGGCCATACCGGGCGTGTTCGAGCTCAAGGGCGGCGTCGTGATGTACGGCTTCGCCTGGGCGGCGCTGCTGGCCACGTTCGCGCTGCTGGCCGTGGTCTCGCGCTCGCGCTTCGGGCGCGCACTGGCGGGCATCCGCGTCAACGAGCAGCGCATGCGCGCCACCGGCTTCGCCACCGACCCCTACAAGCTCGCGGCCTTCACGCTCAGCGGCGCCATCGCGGGGCTGGCGGGCTTCCTGTTCGCGGTGAAGGACGGCTACGTCAACCCCGAGCTGATGAGCTGGCACCTCTCGGGCTCGGTGCTGATCATGATCATCCTCGGCGGCATCGGTCACCTGCGCGGCGCGCTGATCGGCGCCTTCGCCTACGTGCTGCTGCAGGAGTTCTTCAAGAGCGAGGCGATCTTCGGCGGCTTCGCCAAGCACTGGCACCTGGGCCTGGGCCTGACCATCATCGCCAGCGTGGCGCTGCTGCCCCGTGGGCTGGTGGGGATCCCGGCGCAGTGGGCGGCGCGGCTGGCCGGGCGCGCTTCGCGCCGGGCCGAGGCCAGCCCGGGCCTGAAGGAGCAGCGATGAGCGAGTCCCTGGCATCGCCCGGCGAGGTGCTGCTGCGCGGCCGCGGCATCACGCGCCGCTGGGGCGGCCTGGTGGCCGTCAACGAGGTCTCGCTGGAGCTCTGGCGCGGCGCCGTGCACGCGGTCATCGGCACCAACGGCGCGGGCAAGAGCACGCTGATCAACATCCTCTCGGGCGAGTTCCCGCCCTCGGCCGGCACGGTGGAGCTGCTGGGCCGGGACGTCACCGCCTGGTCGCAGCCCCGTCGCGCGCGCGCGGGGCTGGGGCGCAGCTACCAGCGCACCACCATCTTCCCGAGCTTCTCGGTGCTGGAGAACTGCCGCCTCGCGGCGCAGGCCCGCACCCCCCGGCCCTGGGCGCTGTGGGAGCCTGCGGCGCGCTGCAGGCCCAGCAACGCCGCCGCGCGCGAGGCCGCCGGGCGCGCGGGCCTGGGCGATTACCTCGAGCGCCCCGCCGGCCTGCTGAGCCACGGCCAGAAGCGGCAGCTGGAGATTGCCATGTGCCTGGCCACCGAGCCGCAGGTGCTGCTGCTCGACGAGCCGCTGGCCGGCATGGGGGCCGAGGAGACCGAGCGCATGCTGGCCCTGCTGCACGAGCTGAAGGCCGGTCACGCCATCCTGCTGGTGGAGCACGACATGGACGCCGTGTTCCGCGTGGCCGACCGCATCACGGTGATGGTCAACGGCGCGGTCATCGCGCACGGCACGCCCGAGGCCGTGCGCGGCGACGCGCAGGTGCAGGCGGCCTATCTCGGTGGACATGAGGGCGGGCACTGACATGACGCCGCTCGCCACCGATCCCATCCTCGACGCGCGTGCCATCCACGCCTGGTACGGCAGCAGCCACGTGCTGCACGGCGTGGACCTGTCCATTGCCCGCGGCGAGACCGTGGGCCTGCTCGGCCGCAACGGCATGGGCAAGAGCACGCTGATCCGAACGCTGCTGGGCCACGTGGCCCAGCGCGAGGGACAGATCCACCTGTTCGGCCAGGACTTCTCGCGCGCGCGCCCGCACGAGGTGGCGCGCCGCGGCGTGGCCTATGTGCCCGAGGGCCGCGGCGTATTCCCCACCCTGAGCGTGCGCGAGAACCTGGTCATGGCTGCCAAGCCGGCCGAGGTGGCGCCGCGGGGGCGCGGCTGGAGCTTCGAGCGCGTGATGGAGACCTTCCCGCGGCTGGCAGAGCGCATCGGCCACCTCGGCGGCCAGCTCTCCGGCGGCGAACAGCAGATGCTGTCGATCGGCCGCGCGCTGATGACGCAGCCCGAGCTGGTGATCCTCGACGAGGCCACCGAGGGTCTGGCGCCGCTGATCGTGGCCGAGATCTGGCGCGTCATCGGCGAGATCCGCGCCGACGGCATCGCCACGCTGATCGTCGACCGCAACTACCGCAAGGTGCTGGAGCACGCCGACCGCGCCGTGGTGCTGCAGAAGGGCACGGTCGTGCTGCAGGGCAGAAGCGAGGCGCTGCGCGACGACGCCGCGCTGGCGGAATTCCTGGGCGTCTGAGGCTCAGGCGGCGGGCACCGGCTCGCGCGGCTCCTCGCTCAGGCGACCGGCTTGCATGCGCAGCTGGCGGTCGCAGCGCGCGGCGATGGCGCGGTCGTGGGTCACCAGCACCAGCGTCGTGCCGGCCTCGCGGTTCATGTCGAACATCAGGTCCATCACCGTCGCACCGGTGGCGAAGTCCAGGCTGCCGGTGGGCTCGTCGGCCAGCAGCAGCGCCGGCCGCGTGACGAAGGCGCGCGCCAGCGCCACGCGCTGCTGCTCGCCGCCGCTGAGCACGCGCGGGTAGTGGCCCAGGCGCTCGGCCAGCCCCACGCGCTGCAGCATCTCGGTGGCCTTGGTGCGCGCGGCGGCGTCGCCCTTGAGCTCCAGCGGCAGCATCACGTTCTCCAGCGCCGTAAGGTTGGCTAGCAGCTGGAAGCTCTGGAACACGAAGCCCACGTGCTCCGAGCGCACCGCGGCGCGCGCGTCCTCGTCCATCGCGAAGAGGTCGATGCCCGCGAGCCGGACGGTGCCCGAGCTCGGCACGTCCAGCCCTGCCAGGATCGACAGCAGCGTGCTCTTGCCCGAGCCCGAGGCGCCGACGATGGCCACGGATTCCCGTGCCACGAGCCGGAAATCGACCTCATGCAGTATGGTGAGCGTCCCGGTGGCGTCGGCCACCTGCTTGGTGACTCGTTCCACCGCGATGATGGGTTCAGACATGAAGCTTGCGAGCCGCCCGGCGCAAGGGGCGCGGCGGCGCTGGGTGGTTGCTGCGGTGCGGCACTGTAGCGCGCTGGCCCTGGCCGGGCCGGCGCTGCTGGCCACGGCCGCCCAGGCGCAAGGGACACCCGCCGCGGCCGCGCCCGCGCAGCCGGTGATCCTGGTCGTGGGCGACAGCCTGTCGGCCGAGTACGGCCTGGCGCGCGGGGCCGGCTGGGTGAACCTGCTCAGCCAGCGCCTGGCGCGCGAGAAGCTGCCCTGGCGCGTGGTCAACGCCAGCATCAGCGGCGACACCACCTCGGGAGGCCGCACGCGGCTGCCGACGCTGCTGCGCGAACACAGCCCGCGCGTCGTGGTGATCGAACTCGGCGGCAACGACGCGCTGCGCGGCCTGCCGCTGGCCATGACCCAGGGCAACCTGACGGCCATGGCGCAGGCCGCCAAGGCCGCGGGTGCGCGCGTGCTGATCGCGGGCGTGCAGGTGCCGCCCAACTACGGCCGCCCCTACGGCGAGGCGTTCGCGAACCTCTTCGCCACCGTGGCCAAGGCCGAAGGCGCGGCGCTGGTGCCGTTCATATTGGCCGGCGTGGCCGACGTGCCCGACGCCGATCGCTTCTTCCAGCCCGACCGCATCCACCCCACGGCCGAGGCGCAGCCGCGCATGCTCGACAACGTCTGGCCCGCACTGCGGCCCCTCTTGCGCGCCGGCGCCTGATCAGCGCGCCGCCTGCGGCCGCGCCTGCAGGCGGAACACCCGCGGTGCCTGATCCTCCACCGTCAGCGTCAGCACCCAGGTGCCCGGTGGGTCGCCGGTGGTCACGGTCCAGGCGCTCTGCAGCACGCCGTCCTGGGGGGCCAGGCGCCACTCGGTGATGGCGGTGCGGCCGTCGGGGGTGGTGCGGCGCCTCACGCCGGGATCGGGGTCGCCCCAGGTGCGGGGCTCGGCCGGCAGCGTGAGCTCCTCGCGCACGCGCACGAAGGGCTGGCGCGTCTGCACCACCAGCCGCCAGGCGAACTCCTGGCCGTCGCGCAGCGGCAGCACCCCCGCGGGCGTGAAGGCCTGGCGGCCGGTGGCGTCTGCTGGTGCCAGCAGGCCGACCTCGGCGCGCAGCACCTGCACACCTTGGGCCACGGCCATGCCGCCGGGCTGGCCCAGCGCGGCGAGCCCCAGCGCGGCGAGCGCGACGGCGCGGACGTGGGTGGCCAGGCGGTGTCTCACTCTGCCGAGGCTAGCCGCTGCGGAACCCCGCGTCCACGCCCCACCGCCTGGCTCTTGCCCGCCCGACACCCCGGATCACACCGTGGTGCCGGCCGCCCGCGCGCCCTAGACTGGCCACCACCATGCAATCGCACCTCAACGACCGCATCACCCGAGTCGGCCCCGGCACGCCCTGTGGCGAGCTGCTGCGGCGCTACTGGCAGCCCGCGGCGCTGCTCGACGAGTTCGACCCGCGCTTCGACCCGCGCATGGCCGGGCGGCCGCTGAAGGCCGTGCGGCTGCTGGGGCAGGACCTGGTGCTGTTCCGCGACGAGGCTGGCCGCTGGGGCCTGCTGGACCGCGACTGCCCGCACCGTGGCGCCGACCTGGCCTTCGCGCGCCACGAGGGCGACCGCATTCGGTGCCCCTTCCACGGCTGGGCCTTCGACGCCGAGGGCCGCTGCCTGGAGACGCCTGCCGAGCCTGTGGGCTCCACGCTGTGCCAGCGCGTGCGCCAGCGCCGATACCCCACGCAGGTGGTGGCCGGCGTCGTGTGGGCCTGGCTGGGCCCCGAGGGCCAGGAGCCGCCGGCGCTGCCGGCGCTCGATGCTTTCGTCGCGCCGGCCAGCCACGCCTTCGCCTTCAAGGGCCAGTGGCACTGCAACTGGCTGCAGGCCGTGGAGGTGGGCATCGACCCCGCGCACCCGAGCTTCCTGCACCGCATGCTCGACGACGACCCCGGCGCCGACGCCTACGGCCGCCAGTTCCGCAGCGCCAGCGTGGGCGACGTCGACGGCCAGCGCTGGCCGATGACCCGCGTGATGCGCGAGCGCTGCAGCCCCGAGATCCGCCACGAGTCGCTGTCCCCCGGGCTCACGCGCGTCACCACGCTGCGGCTCATCGACGAGCGCCACACCCACGTGCGCGTGACGAACTCGCTGTTCCCGCAGACCTTCGTGATCCCGCTGTCGGACATGCTGACCATCACGCAGTGGCACGTGCCGGTGGACGACACGCACACCTACTGGTACAGCTTGTTCACCAGCTTCGGCGCGCCGCTGGACCACGAGACCATGCGCGCCCAGCGCCTGCCGCACCTGCAGCTGCCCGACTACGTGCCGCGCCACGGCCGCCACGACGACTGGGGCTTCAGCCCCGAGGAGCAGCGCACGCGCACCTTCCTCGGCCTGGGCGAGGACGACATCAACCGGCACGACCAGTGGGCCGTGGAGAGCATGGGCCCGATCCAGGACCGCACCCGCGAGCACCTGGGCACCAGCGACAAGGTCATCATGGCCAACCGGCGGCTGCTGCTGGCGGCCATCGACGCGGTGCAGGCCGGCGGCACCCCGCCGATGGTGCTGGACGCCGCGGCGGCGGCCGCGCTGACGGGCCCGGCCACCATCGACTGCATCGCCCCGGCCCAGGGCTGGGAGGCGCACTGGGCGGACAAGGCCCGCGCACTGCGCGAGGCCGCGCCCTGGCTGGCCGCGCCGTCGCGCACCGCGGCCGCGCCGGCATGACGCCGGCCGAGCGGCTGGCCCGCGAGACGCCCGGGAACGCGCGCGAGTTGCTCGCCCGCGTGGAGGCCGCGGGCCTGGAGCAGGTGCGCGTGGCCTGGGCCGACCTGCACGGCACCCACCGCTGCAAGACGCTGGTGGTGGGCGGCCGCTTCGGTACGCGGGCGCTGGCCGCGGCACTGGATGGCGGCGTGGGCATGGTGAGCACGCTGCTGCTGAAGGACACGGCCGACCGCACGGCCCTGCC
>JBKDQY010000058.1:0-18604 GCA_046341655.1 Betaproteobacteria bacterium
GGCGCGCAACAACACGTTTCGTCGGATCGACGGATTCGACAGTGCTACCAAGTTGAAGGCATTCATGCCGAATTTCGTCATGATTGACTTTGCAGACCCTACGAAGTGTGATGCTATATTCGAGTTGAATACGCACTCGCCTACATTTCTCGTCAAGAATATTCAGAATTTTCGTTTGTAGATGCGCGCGGTCTTTGACGGTTTACTGCGGCGAAGCGCGGAATCAGCAGGGGATCGGGGTCAAGGAAGCCGGGGTCGGATTTCTTGCTTCCCGTGATTTCGTCTTGGCTAGCGACCATCCGCCGTCTGCACGATATCGAGTTCCCTGGTGTCGCATTCCATGTCACCTCGTGCGGGGACGGAGTCGAGTTGAACTTTCAGGACGTCGAAGTTTGCGTTCAGCAACAGATGGGCATCGCCTATGCGATGGAGGGTTTCGACGCGCAGGTGATCGAATCCGGGGTCCGGAATTGCGGTTAGGTCGTCCATTTCCCCTGAACGCGGCAACGGGCAATCGGCTGCGCATGGAGCGGGTCGCGCTGGGCGTCGACATCAAGAATCCGCGTACCCGCAACAAGCGGCCTTTGCGGCCCGATTCGCTGGATCTGACTGCGTTCGAGACTCGAAGAACGGCTTCTTCGCCGGCATCGAGAGCAAGGCCACGAACAAGTTCGGGTTGGCGTGATCGCCTTGCATGCCGGATGTTGTCTACTCCTGCGGCCCTGTGCGCGGCACCGCTGCTGAACTGAGCCCTTCGCGATGCAACCTGCCGACTTCCCTTCAGCCAATGTCGACGGCGCGGCCCCCGGCCTGGACGCTGCCCAGTGGGCAGACCCGGCCTGGTGCCATGCGCGCCGTGGCGAGGCGGCGGCTCTGGCCCTCAATGCCGAGGCCTGGCGGCTGGACGGGCACGAGATCGCGGCTCTGCGCTTGCGCGATCCCGGCGCGGAGCTGGACCGGCCGGCGCAGGGCCCGCCTAGGCTGCTGCCGCTGGTGCGGCTCGCCGGTCCGCCGGCAGCATCACCACCCCCCGCATCGCCGCGGCGCAATCCGGCACCCGCCGCCGCGCCCGCTGCCGCGCCAGCGACCACCTTCGCACCGGCGCGCGACGCCGCCGCCATGGCCGCCGTGCTGGTGCAGGCAGCGCGGGACGGCGTGCCGTTCTGCGAAGAGTGCACCCGCGCCGCGCCGAAGGGTGGACAGGCCGCCACCGCATGACCCCCGAACTTCGCCAACAGATCCTGGGCGTGCTCTGGCCGCCGGGGCAGGCGCGGCACGCCAGCGTCTGGGCGGTGCTGGACTGCGCGCGCGACCCGGCGATCTACCGCCTGCTGCTGGAGTCGCGGCTGGAGTTCCTCTGCCTGTACAGCGGCCGTCTGCCGCGCGAGCTGGAGTTGGTGGCGCCGCACATGGTGGAATTGCTGCCCGGGCATCGGTTCACCGAGCGGCTGCTGGACGAGGGCTGGGGGCGCAGCTGGGGGATCTTCGTCAGCATTGAGGATGCAGCCAACCTGCGGCACCACCTGCGCAAGTTCCTGACAGTCTTGGACGAGACCGGCCGCAAGCTGATCTTCAGGTACTTCGATCCGCGAGTACTCGGTGCCTACCTCCCGACTTGTACGGCAGCAGAGTTGACAGAGATCTTCGGCCCGGTGGACCGCTTCTTGGTGGAGTCGGCATCTGCCGGCTCAGTTGTCGAGTACAGCCAGCAATCCGGCGTCTTGGTCGTGCGACAGGCGCCTATCGGCGCGATGGACGCCAAGGTCTGACCTCCTGATGGGATGTCGGCGGGCCTTTGGGTGCCGTCGTGTGCTGCACGGCGATCACGCGCTGCACGCGCCTTTTTCAGGGATCGAGGCCGCAGTTCGCTACTTCTGCGGCGGCTGGAAGATCAACTCCGCCGCCACACCCGCCTCCGGCGTTGGCCAGAAGACCCAGGCCGTCCCCGCTACGTCAGGCGACAAGCGCGCGCCCTGGGCCGCCGTGTCCGGGAGGTCGAGCATCGGCGTCGGCGCTTGGCCGCCGGTGCTGAACAGCAGCCTGCCGCGACTGGTCAGCAAGAGGGCGTAGACAAACTGCCCGGCGCGCGCGACCTGAGCCGACACGAAGGACTCGCCCGGCTGCAACACGCTCCTATCGATCGGCGCGTCGACAGCCTTGGGCTCGCCAGGCTGGCCGTCGCTCAGCGGTATCGACCACAGGCGCAACAAGGCTTGAGCCCCGGTGTCGTGGCGCCGTTCGACCAGCTGCGCCGCCAGCAGCCGAGGCGCCGACGCCCAAGGAACGCCTGTCTCGGCCCGCAATCCCAGCCAGAGCGAACGTCCGGACGTGGCGTCCTGCGGCAGCAGCACAGCATCAACGCTCGGCCCGCCCGGGCGGTAAAGCGTGGCCCGCACCTGGGTCGACATCCTTTCGGCCCGCAGTACCCAGAGCTGACCGCCGGGCGCCGACGCAATCTCGATCAACTCCTGCTCGCTCACCGTGCCGAGGTCGCGAACTTCCGTCGGCGTCAGGCTGGCGTCGAAGGCACGGCTCTGCAAGCGGCCTGACCGGTCGGCAGTCACTGCCAAGAGCGCGCCGTTGCGCTGCTGCACTGGATGCCCGACCAGACGGAGACCTTCGACCACGGGCACGCTGTCCAGCGGCGGCAGTGCGCTGTCGGCGCTGACCATCTGACGGTGCAGGCTGCCTCCGGCCAGCCAGACCACGGCGCGTGTGTAGTCGTCGGTGAACGACTCGAGGCTGGAATAGTCCGTCTCTGCGATTCGTGCGTCAACGCCTGCCGGCAACGACAGCCGGACCCGCTTGCGGGTCTGGTCGAGCGCTGTGCTGCTTCGAAACGACAGCAGCGCACTGCCGTCGCTGCACGGCTGCAGCACGTAGGTCATGTCAAGGGCGACGCGACTGCGCAGCAGGTCGAAGCTTCCGCAACGGTTTGGCAGCGCCGTGATCGGCACCGCCGGACTGGTCGACCTCAGGCCGCGGTCTGGATCACGCAACTCGGCATGGATCCGGTACTCGCCGGGCTGCGCGAGGTCCAGGACGCCGGCAAGATCGAGGTGCCAGCCGACCGTGGCGCCCGGCCCCAGTGGTTCAAGACGTGGCGCCGCCTGGGGGCGGTCCCTGCGGCTCGGTCCGCTCGAGGGAACACGTTGCAGGACTTCGCCGTCGGGCCGGCTCAGGACGATCACAAGGGTCTCGGGGCGACCCAGGCCGGACGGCAGCAGTTCCGACCCGGTGCCGGTGTTGCGCGCCATGACGTGCGCCATGACCGGTGCCTGCACCAGCGTCACGGCATCAGCGATCCGCAGATGAAGGTCGAGGCTCATCATTGCTCGTGTTGCTGTGGGCTCAGCTTTCCTTGGGCAGCCCCGCGACGATCTTCCATCCGCGCAGCTTCAGCGTGCACTTGCCGCAGAAGCGCGGTTCGGCCGCGTCGCCGATGTTCCACGACAGTCCCGGACGTGACGTGATCCCGTCGGGGTAGCACATCATGCAATTGTGATCATTCAGGTCGTGGTGGTCGCGGTTGTCGTAGTTTGCCAGCCTGAACAGCCGCTTCAGCCAGCCGCTCCTCGACGTTTCGTGGTGCCACAGGAAGCGCGTGTGCGCCAGCTCATGGGCGTAGAGGAATCCGTGCTGCTCCGTGGCCGTCATCTGGTTGTTCATCAGCACCACGCCGTCGGGCTCGCCCTTGCAGTAGAGACCCGGTCGGTTGTAGACCCCGCCATTCAAACCCGTCAACGACGGGCACCAGTCCTGCTCCCAGACGATCGCTCCTGGGCCGTTGAGTTCCTGTACTCGCTGTGCGATCAACTGACCGATCCGCTCGTCAAGCGGGCCGACCGGCAACTCCAGCTCTGAGTACCAGCCCATGAGGTCCCAGACCCGCTGGGCCCAGTCGTCGTCGGACTCCGCGGCGCCCTGAGTGGGCAGTGGCCAGGCGAAGTACTCGTTGCGCAGCGTCGGTGCTGCAGAGGCATTGGTCGGGTCGGCAGCGGCTCGGATCTCGGCGAGCAGCGTGCCTTCGTGGGCCGACCCGGCAGGAAATAGCGTGGCCATCGGCACCTGCACAGTGCCTCCCGTCTGCAGATCGCAGGCGGCCTGTGCGTAGCGCGACTGAACGTCGGCCCAGGTGATCGCACGGCCCGAGGCGGGCCACTGGACAACCGCGGCGATGTGATGGCGGCGCCAGAGCTCAATCTTGCCGGTCTTCACGGACAGCACGTCCTCGACACCCCGGCCGGCGTTGGCGGGAAGTCGTTGCTGATGCTCCCGGTGCAGGCCGAGCAGCGCCTGCTTGTTGCCCAGATCGGTGCTGCCGTGCGTAAACGAAATGCTGGCGTGAAGGACATAGTCGTCGCCGGCAATGTACGAACCTCGGAACAGTGCCCCTGCGCGTCCAACCTTGTTGGCGTGGGCCGGATCGACGCAACACGGTACGAAGCCGTCGTCGTGGCTCGAAGTGAGGCGCCAGGGCTCGTGGACCGTCCCAATACGGAAGTAGATGCGTCCGCCACGCGCGCCGTTCTGCGCCGCTGGGCAGTTGTCGTCGTCGGGATCGCCGCCGCGCGTGGCCTTGAGCGCCTTGTCGACGTACTCGCGAACCGGGCTGGGGACGTTCGCATCGCGCGGCTTGTTCGTCGGCAGCCCCGAAGTGTCCTCTGCCGGATCCTCGGCGTGAAAGCGGATGTCGATGTCGCCAACCGCCTCCGGGGCATCGACGCCGGCGCGCGCACTGGTGCCGTCGTCGGCCTTCGAGACCAGCAGCACCCGGGCCTCGATCGGAACCTCCCAGCCGTCCAGGTACCGCCGATCCTTCGCGCTGTGGCCGTCGGCTTGCACGAACTCGTCGGTGGCACCGATGCCTCCATAGAAGAAGTCGTGGTCGATGTAGGCGCGCGCGGTGTTGCCGACGCCCGGAAGTGAGCCGCCGGCAAGCAAGTTGCGGGCGCCTTCGCCATTGGCCAGCTGGGTCTGGAACGTGGCGTTCGTATGGTCGTCGATTTCCTTGACGCCGCCGTACAGACCCGTGTGCGCTCGCGTGTACCGGCGCACAGCGCGCCGAAGCTGGTCGTTCACGGCGGCATTGACCGGTCCGGCGAAGTAACCGAGATCGTTGAGCCGGTGCTTGACCCACTTGACCGGGTCCGCGGCCTGCGTGGGCGCGGCGCCGGCCACCCAGGTGCCCAGTTCGAGCTGCACGCTGTGGTAGAGCACCTTGAACGATGCCTCTCGAACGCCGTCATGGCCGAGCTTCGAACTGAGTTTGACCGTATAGGGTGCGTACTTGGGGTGTATGTACTTGCCACCCGACAACGGCCCTGCGCTGCAGTTTGCCTTGCCATCCCACGAGATCGTGCGGTCGTCGCCGTCGGTACGCTCACCGTCGTCGAGTTCGTGCCGATAGATCGGGTTGTTCGGGTAGTCGGTGCCGTGAATCTCGAGGGTCACGGTGCGGCCACTCAGGTTCGCAATGTGGTACTTGACGTCCAGCGACTCCGCGCGCGGTGCGAAGTGATCGTCGGTGGACACGAGCTCTAGCTTGCGTGGTTTCAGGTGCAGCGTAACCTCGGACACCTCGTCGCGCAGTGGGAGCGTCGTCGCGGCAGGGGCTGGTTTCGGAACGCGCCATCGGTAGAGCTTGCGTGTCTCGCCATCGAGTTCCGGCTCGACGGTGTAGTCTCCCGAGTCCACGTGCTGGAAGAGGCAGATGCCGTCGGTGTCCGTGGTCGCCGAAAGTGCTGCAGCCGCGCCTGATCGCAGCGCGTTGACCTTGACGTTCGCGCACGGCTGATTGTCGCCTTCGCGGAGCACCTTGATACGCAGCGTCGGCTTGCAGTCGAGCAGTATGCGCAGGACATGCTGCTGGCCCACGGCCAGTTGCACGGCCTGCTGCGCAATGGGGACGTAGCGTGTGCCGGTCGTCACGTCCACCGCGTAGCTGCCGTGGGTGAGCTGGGGAAAGTGCACCTTGCCGTTGTGTGCCGTCGGCGCGTTGCGCGCCGCGCTGGGGCGCGGGCGTGCGCCGGTGCGATTCGAAGGACCGGTGACCACCACCGGGACCTGGGCGATGGGCGTGTTGTCGTGGCGTTTCAGCACTTCGACCGCGAGCGTGGCCCACGGGTCCACATCGACATCGCAGAAGCCTTGGCCGCCGGGAGGTACGACGACGTTGGTCACCGGCTCCGGTTGTTCATAGAGCAAGGCGTTGCGATCTGCGAGGCCAACGCTCACCACATAGGTGCCCGGAGCGCAGGGCTGGCGGTGCGAACTGCCGAAGCGGTTGGTCACGGGTCCTGCGTTCTCGGGGCCGCCAGCAAGTGCAACGGCCGCGCCTTCGATACCCGCACCGTTGTCGGAACGGCTCACCGTGACGAACAATTCTCCCGGGATGGGACAGACCGCCACCGGTTGGTGACGAACACGACGCGAGAAGATCCGCCAAGGCATCGAGGCCGGACCGTGTCAGTCGATCCCGCGGGCTGCGAGCCACCGCGTGGCCAGGTGGACCTTCTCGGACGGGGCGAGATCGTCGGCCTCCAGCACGCGGCGCAGGTCCGCGCACACGTCGCCGCGCAGCCCGGGTCCAAGCCTGTACAGGAGCCAGACCGCGAAGGCGGCCGACTGCTCTGTGGTCAACCCCCAGGCATCAGCCTGCCGCAACGCGTTGCCGACGCCTTCGCGAAGTGCCGCCTCGTCCGGCTCGCTGGCCGCGGGAAAGGCATTGCGTACCATGACCGCCAGATCGTCCAGAAAACTCGCCTCCAGCGGAACGGCGAGCTGATGAAGCTGCTCCGCGCGAACGGTCAGCATGAATGGAGGACGTCCATGATCGGCTGAATGATGCAGTAGCCTCGTCCGGCACGCCAGAGGGTCCACGTTGCAGCAGAGCCACCGATGTGGCGTCGACGCCGACAGCAACTGTCATTCCCGCGGGCAATGCAGTTCAATTCGCTTGAACCCTCAACGGGATGGCCGGCTCCGCCACCGACTGCATCCGCATCACCGTCACCGCATTGCGATGCCGGTGGCTCAGCACCGGCATCAGCCCGGCCTGCAGAAGGGCGTTGCCGCCTTCCTCGCCCAGGTACTGCTCGGCGCAGGCCTGCAGCTCGCGTTCGCCGTTCTGCGTGAAGGCATAGGCCGGCAGGTCGCCGATCTCGCGCTCGTCGCCGGGCTCGAAGTCCCAGCCGTTGAGCGTGAAGGCGCGGCCGGTCAGCAGCGCCGCCGCCAGCGCCGGGTTGCCCCACAGGAAGTGCTCGTGCGCGGGGGCGCCGTCGAACTCCTCGAAGGCGAACGAGACCACCGGGTCATGGGCCTTGCCGTAGGGCAGACGCAGCAGCACGCGCGGCGCGGCCAGGCCGATCCAGGGCGCGGCCTCGCTGCCGCGCAGTGCGCGCCAGCCGGCCAGTGCCGGATCGTCCGCGGACCCGGCGAGCGCACGGTCGCCCTCGGCGATGAACGGCCCGCCAGCCTGGATGGCGACGAGGCCCAACGCGGCAAGCAGGCCGATGTCGGCGTCCGAGGGTCCGAACCGATACAGACCTGCCAGCAGGTGCCACGGCTCGCCACCCGGCACGCCGCGCCAGCGGTCGGCCAGCGCACGGTGCAGCCCGGTCTCGGCCAGCCGGCCCTGGCTGGCGACGACGTCGGCCAGCAGTTCGTCACGCGAGGCGTCGAACAGGTGCAGTTGCAGGTCGTCGCCCAGCTCCAGGCTGCCGATCAGCCACTGCACGCCGCGCCAGGCTGCCTCCAGCGCCTGGAAGGCCGGGTCGTGCAGCAGCGCGCGCATCTGCTCGGCGATCGCACTGTCGACGGCACTCAGGTAGGCCTGCGTCTGGGCGCGCGTGTCCGGCACGATGTGCGGCGCCACCACGCGCTGCAGCAAGGCCTCGATGCCCGTGGCCGGCGCGGCCGTCCTGGGCGCACCGGCGGCCGAGGGCGCGCCTTGTCCCAGCAGCGCGCCCAGCAGGTCCGCCGCCTGCTCCGGCGGCCGTGCGCGCGACTGGCGAAGCGCGTCGAACAGCGGCAGCCGCTGGTACAGCGCGTCGGGGTGGAAGTCGTCGAGCTGCGTGAAGTCCACGGGGCCTGCCGTCGTCTGCAGGCGCGGCGCCAGACGTGCGATGACCTCGTCCAGGGTGTCGACGTCGACGCGGTGCGTGGGCCGCTCGGCCAGTGGCCGGCGTTCGGCCGCCGGGCGCGCGCTGAAGTCGCCCACGACCAGCAGCCGCATCGGCCCGCGGCCGCGCCGTGCGGCAGCGGCCGGGCGGCCGGTTTCCAGCGTGAACTGCAGGCGTCCGGGCATGGAGTGGATGCTGGGCTGGTGGGGTGTCCCCGGAACTCCGGCAGGCGGTGGAGGCTACCTGTCAGGCTAAGGGGCGTCGCGGCTTGCCGCCCTCGATACTTTGCTTCAGAGTCGGGCACCGGGCAACCGAAATCTTCATGCCGAACGACAACGCCAGCCTCGCCGACCACGCCGCGCCCAGCGCCGCGCAGCGCCTGCAGCAGGCCATGCGGTGCCACGGCGGCGGCCGTCTCGACGAGGCCGAGGCCGCCTACCGGGCCGTGCTGGCCGCCGAGCCCGCAAATCCCGACGCGCTGCACCTGCTGGGCGTGCTGCAGGCGCAGCGCGGCCGCTTCGACGAGGCGGCCGAGTTGATCACCGCGGCGATCGCCGCGAACCCGCACGAGCCGATGTTCCACAACAACCTCGGCAACGTCTGCACCGAGCGCGGTCGCCTGGACGAAGCCGAGGCCAGCTACCTGCGCGCGTTGCAGCTCGACGGCTCGCGCGTCGATGCGCTGAACAACCTGGGCGTGCTGCTCGGCGCACGCGGCAACGCCGACGGTGCCGAGCAGGTGCTGCGCCGGGTCATCGAGCTGGCGCCGGGCTTTGCCGACGCGCGCCAGAACCTGGCCAACCACCTGTTCCGCTGCGGGCGCCTGCCAGAGGCTGTGCAGCAGTGCATGGACGGCCTGGTGGTCGCGCCGCGAAGCGCCGTGCTGCGGCGGCTGCTGGGGGTGGCCTACTCGATGCTCGGCATGAAGGACGAGGCCACCGCGGTCTGGCGCGCCTGGCTGCAGGCCGAGCCGGGCAACGTGCTGGCCGAGCACCACCTGCGCGCCTGCACCGGCGAGGACGTGCCCGCCCGCGCCGCCGACGCCTACGTGCAGCGCGTCTTCGACGGCTTTGCGGCCAGCTTCGACGCCAAGCTGGCCTCGCTGTCCTACCGCGCGCCGGAGCTGGTGGCGCAGGCCGTGGCGCGCCACGGCGGCGCGCCGCAGCGCGACCGCGACGTGCTCGACGCCGGTTGCGGCACCGGCCTTTGCGCGCCTTTGCTGGCGCCCTGGGCGCGGCATCTGGCCGGCGTCGACCTGTCCGCCGGCATGCTCGAGAAGGCGCGCGCGCGCGGCGGCTACGACGAGCTGGTGCAGGCGGAGCTGGTGGCCTTTCTGCGCGAGCGCGGCCGCCGCTGGGACCTGATCGTCTCGGCCGACACGCTGTGCTACTTCGGTGCGCTGGAGGCCTTCGCCGCCGCAGCAGCCGCCGCGCTGCGGCCGCAGGGCCGGCTGGTCTTCACGGTCGAGGCGCTGGACGCCGCAGGGGGCGACGCCGGTGCCGATCACCGCCTGCTCGAGCATGGGCGCTACAGTCACCGCCGCGGCTACGTGCAGGGCGTGCTGCAGGCAGCCGGGCTGGACGTGCTGGAGGCCTCGGGCGCGGTGCTGCGCACCGAGGGCGGCGAGCCGGTGCACGGCTGGGTGGTCGCTGCGGCGGCGCATTGAGGACATCAGGGACGACATGGGCGCCAATCCGACACAGATGAAGCTGGTGTGCGCGGCCGCACCATCGCTGCTCTTCAGGTCGATGTCGGGGCTGGAGGAGGTGTCGCGCCTCTTCGAGCTGCGCGTCGTGGCGGTCAGCGACGACCCGAAGATCGCCGCCGATGCCGTGCTGGGCAAGCCGGCGGCGGTGTCCATCGAGGTCGCCGACGGCCAGCAGCGCTGGTTCCACGGCATCGTGGCCGCCTTCGGCATCGACGGCGTCGACGGCCGGCGCTTCAGCTACCGCCTCGTGCTTCGGCCCTGGCTGTGGCTGCTCACGCGCTCGGCCGACCTGCGCATCTTCCAGGACAAGAGCGTCCCGGACATCATCAAGCAGGTGTTCGGCGACTACGCCAGCAACTTCGTCTCCGAACTCAAGGGCAGCTACTCGCCACGCAGCTATTGCGTGCAGTACCGCGAGACCGACTTCGACTTCGTCAGCCGGCTGATGGAGGAGGAGGGCATCTTCTATTACTTCCGCCACAGCAAGGACAAGCACGAACTGGTTCTGGCCGACGCCTCCGGCACCCATGCGCCGCTGCCGGGCTTCGACAAGATCAGCCACTTCGAGGA
The DNA here is from genome assembly GCA_046341655.1 of Betaproteobacteria bacterium. Taxonomy (GTDB): domain Bacteria; phylum Pseudomonadota; class Gammaproteobacteria; order Burkholderiales; family Burkholderiaceae_C; genus Rubrivivax. Next base: position 10,402 of record JBKDQY010000058.1, read on the forward strand.
CGAGCAGGCCCTCGGCGAGCGCCAGGGCATCAGCGCCTGGCACATGCGACACGAGATCCAGACCGGCAAGTGGACGCTGTCGGACTACGACTTCCAGAAGCCGGCCACCTCGCTGCGGTCCGACACCGTGGCCTCGTCGCGCAAGCACGCCGAGAGCGGCCTCGAGGTCTACGACCACCCGGGCGGCCACGCTGCGAAGGCCGGCGGCGACGCCCGCGCGCGCCTCCGGCTGGACGAGGCGAGCAGCCGTTTCACCCGCTTCACCGGCGAGGGCAACACGCCCGGGCTGGCAGCCGGAAGCAGCTTCTCGCTCGTCGATCACCCGCGCGAGGACCAGAACGCCAAGTACATCGTGCTGCAGACGCGCATCGACGCCGTCCAGGCCGGCTACGAGGCCGGCGTCGGCGAGGACACGCGCTTCCTGTGCCGCTTCGTGGCGCAGAGCCACGCCGACCCCTTCCGCCCGGCACGCATCACGCGCAAGCCGGTGGTCGCCGGGCCGCAGACGGCGCTGGTTGTCGGCCCCTCGGGCGAGGAGATCCACACCGACGAGCACGGCCGCGTCAAGGTGCAGTTCCACTGGGACCGCCTGGGCAAGAAGGACGCGGGCAGCTCGTGCTGGCTGCGCGTCGCGCAGGGCTGGGCGGGCAACGGCTTCGGGTTGCTCGCGCTGCCCCGCATCGGGCACGAGGTCGTCGTCGCCTTCCTCGAGGGCGACCCGGACCAGCCGCTGGTCGTCGGCAGCGTCTACAACGGCGACAACAAGCCGCCCTACGCGCTGCCCGACCACAAGAACGTGACGGCGCTGAAGTCCCGCTCCACCAAGGGCGGCAAGGCGGCCGACTACAACGAGTTGCGCTTCGACGACACCAAGGGCAGCGAGTACCTGATGCTGCGCGCGCAGAAGGACCGCCTGGACGTCGTCGAGAACGACCTGCACAGCAACGTGGTGGCCAACGCCACCTACCACGTCGGCAAGGACCAGGCGCAGCAGGTCGACGGCGAGTACGAACTCACGGTCGGCAAGAACCACACGGCCAAGGTGACGGACGTCTGGCAGCTCGAGGCCGGCAAGGACGTCGCCCAGAAGACGGACGGCAGCTGGTCCGCGAAGGCGGCCAAGCACGTCATCGCCGATGCCGGCATGACGGTGTCCTTGAAGTCGGGGACGGCCTTCTTCGCCAAGGCCGGCACCGACGTCGGCGTGGAGGCCGGCACCAACGTGCATCTCAAGGGGGCGGTCAACGTGGTCATCGAGGCCGGCGTGCAGCTGACGATCAAGGCCGGGCCGGCGTCCGTCGTGCTGGGGCCGGACGGCGTCTCGCTCACCGGGCCACTGGTGAAGATCAATTCCGGCGGCAGCGCGGGCAGCGGGCAGGGCGCCAAGCCCGACGGGGCCGTCGCGCCCAAGGAGCCGAAGAAGAAGGACCGCAAGGCCGATCCGCTGAAGGGAAAGCACCGCTAGGCGGCACCCGCGCCTCACGATGAGCCTGCAGCCCACCGACCCCGCCACCGAGCAGGAGGCCCTGTGGGCCCGTTTCGTGGCCGACCTGGCCGACCACTTGTCCGGGCAGTGGCCGGCCATGCCCGAACGCCTGGGCGAGCGCTACCCGGCCTTCGTCGAGACCGCTGTAGCGCAGGCCGAGAAGCGCGGCCTGGTGCGCGCCGCGAGCATCGCGCGCTACGTCAACCTGAACTTCGTCTGGGGCCCTTCGTTCCACGACCGGCCCGGCTTCGAGTGGGCCGCCGGCCTGCTGGCCGCGCCGCGCGAGCAGGAGTGGTCGACCCTGCACCGGCTGGTGCGCCGCTCGCTGGCCGAGCTGCAGCGGCTGCCCGAGACCCGAATCGCGCCCGACATGCTGGCGGCGGCCGACGAACGGCTGCTCGACCGCTTCGGCGCGCTGGGCCGGCGCGGGGCGCTGCACCCCGCCGAGCCGCCGCCGGCCCCGCGCCGCGCCTGCGACGTCGAGGCGGCCGAGTTGCGGCTGCTGCAGCCGGCGCTCGACCGGCACTACGTTCTCGAGGCCGGCCAATGGCAGCGCGTGCCGTTGCCGGCGCCGGCCGCGCTGCGCGTGACGGCGGCCGATCCGATGCCGCGGCTCATCGGCGTGCTGTCGCAGCCGCCCGAGCACCCGCAGCCGGCGCGGCTGCAATGGCGCACGCGCACGCACGCCGTCTGCGACGTCGACCTGCACCCGGCGCTGTCGTTCGCCGGCAGCCATGGCCTGTGGCGCTGGCAGGGGCACGAGGCGCGCGCGGTCAGCTGGCCGGTGTGGGCGCTGGATCAGCCGGCACCGCCGCCCGGCACGGTGATCGCCGAGGAGACCTCGCCCAGCATCTCCAAGCTCGACCTCGCGGTGTGCGGGCTGCGCGACGACGGCGATCCCATCGGCAGCCTGGCCGGCCAGGTCTGGGTCTGGCCCGCCGAGCAATGGTGGCTCGAACTCCAGCGCGGCGCGCAGGCGTCCGGTGCCGGTGCGCCGCCCCGGGGGGCCACGCGCTGCCGCATCGAGCGCGATGGCGTGGCGCAGGATGCGGGGGCGCTGCGCACGGCCTTCGAAAAGGGGCTGGACGCCGCCGCCGCCGAAGCGCTCAAGCGCTTGCACGACGCCTGGCAGGCCGTCGACGGCATCGCGTCGCCGCGGCTCGAGGGCCCGCTGGCGGTGCTGCTGGGCCGCGCCGCCTTCACCTGGGGCTGGCACCTGGGCGCAGCCGGGATGGACGGGCGGGCCCTGCTGCGCGTCATCGGCGAACTCGACATGCAGGCCGCGCACGCCGAACTGGCCTTCGAGGGCGAGCTCGCCGAGGGCGACGCGCGCAGCCGGATCGCGCTGCGCTGCACCGGGCGGGCCGCGCTGCAGCACGCGCTGCGACGAGAGGCCGCGGAGCCACCGCTGCTGGCCGCGCTGCTGCCGGCGCGCGCCAGCTTTCGCTTCCCGTTCGAGGCCGAGCTGCTGCCGCTGGCCACCGACTCGGGCGCGCTGCTGCAGGCGGCCGGCCCCTGCACGGGTGCTCTGGCGGGCGAGGCCGGGCTGCGGCCGCGCACCAGTGGCGGCAGCGGCTGGGAGTGGTTCGCGCAGCTGCGGCTGGAGCCCGTGACGCTGCCGGTGGAGCTGCAGGACCCGTTGCTGGGCTTGCAGCGCCGCGTGCTGGCGCTGCTGCCTGCCGCCACCCTGCTGGACTGGAAGCTCGCCTGATGGAACGACTGCTGGTGCTGCGGCTGGAGAGCGTGGGCGTCGCGGCCGAGGCGCTGATCAACGGCGTGCCGGTGGCCCGCACCGGGCCGTCGCGGCGCGTCGTCACGGTGCCGGTTCACGAGTACACGCTGGCCGGCGCCAACGAGGTCGAGCTGCACGTCGAGCCGCCGCCGCCCGGCGCCGAGGCCGCGCCGCAGCCGCTGCTGTCCGACGGCACCCAGGCCGCCAGCCTGCGCCTGCTGCTGCCGCGCATCGGCCAGGTGGCGCACCCGGCCAATGCCCGCACGCTGGGCGAGCTGGACTGGGCGCCGCCGGCCGATGCGGTGACCGAGGTGCCGCACGTGCTGCGCGGCCGCATCGAGCTGCCCATCGCCTTTCCGCGCTGGCGCTGGCTGGACGCGCCGCCCGTCGCGGACCCGGGGGCGCTGCGCGCGCCGGTGGCGAAGTTCCTGCAGGGCCTGGCGCTGGGGCTGGCGCGCGGCGACCCGGAGCCGCTGGTGCAGGCCGCGCGGCTGCGCTTCGAGGAGCTGGCGCAGGCCTACCAGCACGCGCTGGCCGACGACGTGGGGCGCTTCCGGCTGCGCATCCAGCGCTGGCACGCCGAGCAGCCCCTGAAGCCCGCCATGCCCCGCGCCGACGCGCTGCTGCTGCGGCCGTTGGCCGGCGGCCGGCTGCTTGACTGCCTGGCGCCCGACGGCGAGCCGGTGCTCGCCAGCCCGCTGCCCGGCGGCGGCCGCGCCGTCTGGCCGCTGCGCGTGGCCGCGATCGAGGGTCGGTTCTATGTGCTGCGCTGAGAGCTCACCGCTATGCTGACCGCTGCAGTGGCCCCAGGTACCCCAGGAACATGCCCCGGATGATCGCGCTGACCGTGCTCAGCTACAACGGCGCGCCGGCCGATGGACTGTCCGCCCAGTTCGACGAACTCGGCGGCACCATCGGCCGCGCCAACAACAACCAGCTCGTGCTGCCCGATCCCGAGCGCACGATCTCGCGCGTCCATGCCCGGCTGGTCTTCCGTGGCGGGGGCTTTGCCATCGCCGACAACGGCAGCAACCCGATCAGCGTCAACGGCACACCGACCGGCGCCGGGCGAGAGCACCCGCTGAAGCCGGGCGACCGCGTGCAGATCGGCGGCTACGAACTCGAGGTGCGCGAGGCCGGTGCATCGCCGCGACGGGACGACCCGTTCGCCGACCTCTTCGGCGACTCGTCCCTGGGCCTGGCGACTCCGGCCCCCATGAGCGCCCCGGCCCCGCCTGCGCGGGCGGCCCCGCCGGCCATGGCGGCCTGGCCGCCGCCGGCTCCTCAGCAGGCGCCGTCGGCTGCGCTGGGCCCCGGCCACATTCCCGACGACTGGGATCCGTTCGCGCCCGAGCCCGTCGCCGCCGGACCGGCCCCGCTGCCGCCGGGGGGCGGCGGCCTCGACGACCTGGCGCGTCTGGCCAGGCCCGCCGAGTCGTCGCTGGACGAGCTCTTCGGCCTCGGTGCTGCACCGCTTGCCGGCGACCCGCTGGGCGCCGCGCCGGCGGCCGGGCTGGCGCCCAACTCGGCGGCGCATGCCGATCCGCTGCTGGCGCTCGGCAGGACCGCTTCGCTGGCGCCGGCCAGCCGCGACGACCATGCGTCGGAGCTGAACACCCCGATGCCGCTGCCCGCGGTGCAGGCGCCGCCACCGGCGCCCAGGCCGGCTGCGTTGCCCAGCGGCGCCATCTTCTCGTGGGACGACCCCCCGCGCGACGGGCGGGTCGTCACCCTGCCAGGCGCGCGGCGTGCGGCGGCAAGGGCGGCGCCGGATCCGTTCGAAGCCGCCGGCCTGCCGGCCGCGCCCGCGCCGCCGGTCGCGCCGCCGGTCGTGCCGGCGCCCCGCGCGGCGCTGCCGGCCGCCTCAGGCGCCACGGCCGATGCCGACGCGCTGCACCGCGCGCTGCTCGAAGGCCTGGGCACGTCGGGCCTGCGCCTGCCGGTGCTGGACGAGGCCACGATGCGGCTGATCGGCGAGCTGCTGCGCGAGTCCATTCGCGGCGCGGTCGAGCTGCTGGTGGCGCGCGCCGCGCTGAAGCGCGAGATGCGCGCCGAGCAGACGATGATCGTCGCGCGCGAGAACAACCCGCTGAAGTTCTCGCCCAGCGTCGAGGTTGCGCTGCAGCACCTGCTGGGCCCGCCGTCGCCGGGCTTCATGGCCGCCGCACCGGCCGTGCGCGACGCTTTCGACGACCTGCGCGCGCACCAGCTCGGCGTGATGGCCGGCATGCGCGCGGCGCTGGACGGCGTGCTGCAGCGGTTCGACCCGCAGCAGCTGGAGTCCAAGCTGGGCGCCCGCTCGTCGTTCGCCAGCCTGATCCCGGCCACGCGAAAGGCGCGGCTGTGGGAGCTGTTCCAGGAGCTCTTCGGCCAGTTGCAGACCGAGGCGCAGGACGACTTCGACGACCTCTTCGGCCGGGCCTTCCTGAAGGCCTACGAGGAGCAGCTGGCCCGGCTTCGCCGCGAACGCGACCCGCGCTGACGAGCCACGGCGAGCAGCCAGGAGGACCCCCGTATGCTGGCTCTGGAAGTTGCCCTGCTGTCGGACCGCGGCGGCCGCACCTACAACGAGGACGCCTGCGGACACTGGCACAGCAAGCGCCACCTGGTTTGCGTGCTGGCCGATGGCGCCGGCGGCCATGGCGGGGGCGACATCGCGTCGCGGCTGGCGGTGCAGGAGCTGATCGGCCGCTTCTCCGAGCAGCCTTCGCAGAAGGCGTCCGAGCTGGACCGCCTGCTGCGCGTCACCAACGACGTGCTGATCGCGCAGCGCGTGCCCGGCACGGCGCGCCAGGACATGCACAGCACGGTGGTCTGCCTGGTCATCGACTTCGTCGGCCACTGCGCGCACTGGGCGCACGCCGGCGACTCGCGCATGTACTGGTTCCGCGGCGGCCGCCTGCACGACCGCACGCGCGACCACAGCCTCGTCCAGGCGCTGGTCGACACCGGCGTGCTGAGCCCCGAGCAGGTGCGCGCCCACCCCAAGCGCAGCGAACTGCGCTCGGCGCTGGGCATCGCGGCCGATCAGCTGGAAGTGTCCAGCGACGACGACGGCGGCGACCCGGTGCAGCCCGGCGATGTCTTCCTGCTGTGCACCGACGGGTTGTGGGAGTACCTCGACGACGCGGTGCTCGAATCCACGCTGGCCGCGGCGCCCAACCCCGGGGCCTGGATCGGCGAGCTGGCGGCGCGGGTGCGCGACGCCGCCAGCCACAAGGCCAGCCACGACAACTTCAGCGCGCTGACCGTCTGGACGCGCGAGGCGCAGGCGGACTGAACGGCGCGCGCCACCCCCACCCACGACTCAGGAGGACACCATGGCCAACCAGACCTGCATGGGCGCGATGATGCAGTGCAGCCAGGGCGTGGCGCCAAGCTCGCTGATCCCGACGCCGAAGACGGTGATGACCAGCAACATGGTCGCTGCCAACATCCTGGACCACATCCCGATGGTCAACATCCCGCCCTTCGGCATGTGCCGCAGCCCGGCCAACCCGATGGTGGCGGCGGCCACTGCGGCTGCCCTGGGCGTGCTGACACCGATGCCCTGCATCCCGGCGACCCCGGCGCCCTGGGTCCCCGGCGCACCGACGGTGCTGCTGTGCGGCGCACCCGCTCTCAACGACAGTTCCAAGCTGACCTGCCTGTGGGCCGGCACCATCAGCATCAACTTTGCCGGCCAGGTGACGCACCAGATTCCGTAGGGTGCCGTGAAACGACCAGGGCCCGCACGCGGCGGGCCCTGGAGCCTGGGAGACGCGGGCGCGGTGTCAGGACGGGGGCGTCGCGCGGCCGATCTCGACGCGCCGGTTCTCGGGCGCGAACGGGTCGCGGTTGTTCTTGGGCGTGTTGGAACCCACGCCCACCGGCGCCAGCATGGCCGGATCGGCGCCCAGGCTGACGAGGTAGTCCCTCACCGCCTCGGCACGCCGCTGCGACAGCGACATGTTGACCTCGGTGGAGCCCGAGGCGTCGGCGTGGCCCTCGATGCGCACGACCCGGTTGCTGCCGCGGCGGGCCTTGAGCACCTCGGCGAAGACCTCGAGCTGCTTCTTCAGCCGGTCGGGGAGCTCGGCGGAGCCGATGCGGAAGGAGGTCGCCGGCAGGGAGTAGCGCACCGCGGGCTTGAAGCCCATGCACTTGAACCCGGCGCGCTTGAGCTCCTCGCAGGCGTCCTCGGGAAACAGGCCTTCGGCCACGGATTCGACGGTCGGAATGCCCTGCCCTACATCGACCGCGCCCTGCGCGATCGCGCCCTGACTGATGGCCAAGGACGCGGCCAGCGCCCAACGCGTGAACCGTACGGAAGAACTCATTGCACACCTCGCGGAAGTGACCGTGACCATCCTGCCCGCGGCCAGTCATCGTGGCCTGGCCCGGATCGGGCCTGGTGTGGAGGCACCCCTGTGGCGACCCCAGACCCCGGTGCGAAAAATGATACGCCTCGCCACCGTGCCGCACCAACCCCAAATGGAAGGGCGTCGGGCAGGCAGGGGAGTGGCACAAATCACACCCGAACGCAGGGCGCGCCACCGCAGAGCCCCCGGTGACGGCCGGCCGGTGGGCGTGTATCGTTGCGCGGCAGTGTGTGCTGGCGCGGACCGGCGGGTGGTGCGCCTGCCTGCAGGCGGCCAGCCGACCTTGCGACAAGAACAGCGCCCACGGCGAGAGATCCCGGGAAGGACCGCGGCCCCGATGACTTGGCACAACAAGGTGATGTGGACGGAGGGCATGTTCCTCCAGCCGCAGCACTTCCAGCAGCAGGATCGCTTCGTCGCCCGCCAGCTCGACAGCCGGTTCGCTGCCGGCCTGGGCTGGCCCTGGGGCTTCTCTTCGCTGCAATTCGACGACGCCGCGCTGCTGCAGGGCAAGGTGATGATCACCGCCGCGCGTGGCGTGATGCCCGACGGCCTGGCCTTCGCGGTACCCGCCGACGACCCGGCGCCGCCCGCCTTCGAGGTGCCGGTCGATGCACGCGACCA
>JBKDQY010000059.1:0-15448 GCA_046341655.1 Betaproteobacteria bacterium
GGCACGTTCGACATCTCCATCATTGAGATCGCTGACGTCGATGGTGAGAAGCAGTTCGAGGTGCTGTCCACCAACGGTGACACCTTCCTCGGTGGCGAAGACTTCGACCAGCGCATCATCGATTACATCGTCACCGAGTTCAAAAAGGAACAGGGCGTCGATCTGACCAAGGACGTGCTGGCCTTGCAGCGCCTGAAGGAGGCCGCGGAGAAGGCCAAGATCGAGCTGTCCAGCGCCGCCAGCACCGACGTGAACCTGCCCTACATCACGGCCGATGCGTCCGGGCCCTCGACGTGCCGATCGTCGTGCGCGGCATGACCCGCATGACCTAGGCGCAGGAGAAGGTCAAGGTCTTCGTCGGCAAGGAGCCGCGGACGGACGTCAACCCCGACGAGGCCGTCGCGGTGGGCTCCGCCATCCAGGGCCAGGTGCTCGGCGGCGAGCGCAAGGACGTGCTGCTGCTGGACGTGACGCCGCTGAGCCTGGGCATCGAGACCCTGGGCGGCGTGATGACCAAGATGATCAAGAAGAACACCACGATCCCGACCAAGTTCAGCCAGGTGTTCAGCACGGCCGACGACAACCAGCCGGCCGTCACGATCAAGGTGTTCCAGGGCGAGCGCGAGATGGCCGTGGGCAACAAGTCTCTGGGGGAGTTCAACCTCGAGGGCATCCCGCCGGCGCCGCGCGGCCTGCCGCAGATCGAGGTCACCTTCGACATCGACGCCAACGGCATCCTGCACGTCAGCGCCAAGGACAAGGGCACCGGCAAGGAGAACAAGATCACCATCAAGGCGAACTCGGGGCTGTCGGAGGCCGAGATCGAGAAGATGGTCAAGGACGCCGAAGCCAACGCCGCCGAGGACAGGAAGAAGCTCGAGCTCGTGCAGGCGCGCAACCAGGCCGACGGCCTGCTGCACTCGGTGCGGAAGAGCCTGGGCGAGCACGGCGACAAGCTCGACGCCGGCGAGAAGGACAAGATCGAGGCCGCGCTCAAGGACGTCGAGGAAGCGCTCAAGGGTGACGACAAGGCCACCATCGAGGCCAAGACCGAGGCCCTGATGACGGCCAGCCAGAAGCTCGGCGAGAAGATGTACGCCGACGCGCAGGCCGCCGCCGGGGCAGCCGGCGCCGCCGGCGGCGCCGCGCCGGGGGCCGAGGCCCCCCGGCAGGCCCGCCCGGCCGACGACAACGTGGTCGACGCCGACTTCAAGGAAGTCAAGAAGTGATGCCCTGCGGCACCCCGCCGCGCATGCTCTGATCGGGGGGCCGGCTCAGCCGGCCCTTCGCCGTTGATCACCACCACCACACCGTCATGGCCAAGCGCGACTACTACGACGTTCTGGGCGTGCCCAAGAACGCCACCGACGACGACATCAAGAAGGCCTATCGCAAGCTGGCGATGAAGTTCCACCCCGACCGCAACCAGGGCGACGGGGCCAAGGCGGCCGAGGAGAAGTTCAAGGAGGCCAAGGAGGCCTACGAGATGCTCTCCGACCCCCAGAAGAAGGCGGCGTACGACCAGTACGGCCATGCCGGTGTCGACCCCAACATGGGCGGCGGCCGCGGCGGCCCGGGCCCCGAGGGCTTCGGCGGCTTCGCCGAGGCCTTCGGCGACATCTTCGGCGACATCTTCGGGGGCAACGGCGGCGGCCGGCGCGGCGGCGGCGGCCAGCAGGTCTACCGTGGCAACGACCTCAGCTACGCGATGGAGATCACGCTCGAGGAAGCCGCCAACGGCCGCGACTCGCAGATCCGCGTGCCCACCTGGGAAAACTGCGACACCTGTCACGGCTCCGGCGCCAAGCCGGGCACCAGCGCCAAGACCTGCCCCAGTTGCAACGGCAGCGGCACGGTGCACCTGCGACAGGGCTTCTTCAGCATCCAGCAGACCTGCCCGCACTGCCATGGCAGTGGCAAGATCATCCCCGACCCCTGCACCGCCTGCAATGGCGCCGGCCGCATCAAGAAGCAGAAGACGCTGGAGGTGAAGATCCCCGCCGGCATCAACGAGGGCATGCGCATCCGGTCCGCCGGCAACGGCGAGCCGGGTCACAACGGCGGCCCGGCGGGCGACCTCTACATCGAGATCCGCGTCAAGCAGCACGAGATCTTCGAGCGCGACGGCGACGACCTGCACTGCACCGTGCCCGTGGGCCTGACGACCGCGGCCCTGGGCGGCACCATCGAGGTGCCGACGCTGGGCAGCAAGGCCGAGATCGAGCTGCCCGAGGGCACGCAGCACGGCAAGACCTTCCGGCTGCGCGGCAAGGGCCTCTAGTGTCTGCGCTCCAGCTACCCGGGCGACCTGTACTGCCATGTCGCCGTGGAGACTCCGGTCAAGCTGACCGAGCACCAGCGCAAGATGTTGAAGGAGCTCGACGAGAGCTTCAGGAAGGGCGGCGACCGTCACTCGCCCAACGCGAAGAGCTGGACGGACAGGGTCAAGGATCTGTTCAAGTAGGCGCGGGGCCTGCCGAGACCCTGGGTGCCGCGCGCAAGCCCTTGCGCGGCGGCACTCAGGCCCATGAACGCACCTGTCCACCATCGCCCCCGCCATGAGGTCGGGGCCGCCTCGCTCCGGGGGCGGCCTTGAGGGATCCCAGCATTCACAAGGCTCACGCCCTGGTCGTCGAGCCGCAGGCGACCATGCGCAACGTCCTGTCGGCACAGTTGCGCGACCTGGGCGTGGGGCAGATCACGGCAGTCAAGGGCAGCTGCGAAGCACGGATGGCGCTGGAGCAGAAGTCCTTCGACATCGTGCTGTGCTCGCGCGAGTTCGAGGGCTCGAACGAAAGCGGCCAGGACCTGCTCGACGAGCTCTGGCGCGAGAACCAGCTGTCGCACAGCACCGTGTTCATCATGCTGTGCGACAAGGTGGCGTACCACCAGGTCGTGGAGGCCGCCGAGTCGGCGCTCGACGGCATCATCGTGCGCCCTTGCAGCGCCACGCAGCTGCAGGCGCGGCTCTTCGAGGCGCGCAAGCGCAAGCGCGAGCTCGCCCCCGTGCTGCAGGCACTGGACAGCGGCCAGGACGAGCAGGCACTGGCCCTGGCGATGCGGCGCTGGGTGTCGCAGCAGCCCTACGGCGCCTGGTGCGGGCGCCTGGCCGGAGAACTGCTGCTTCGACTGAGCCGCCCCGCCGATGCACTGAAGGTGTTCGAGACCCTGGCCGGCGTGGCGGGCGCGCCCTGGGCGCTGCTGGGGGCCGCGCGCGCCCAGCTCGCCGCGGGCCACCTGCCGCAGGCCCAGGCGCTGGTGCAGCGCGTGCTGCAGGCCGAGCCGGGCAATGCCGACGCGCACGACCTCGACGGGCGGCTGCTCATCGAGCAGTGCCAGTTCGACCGCGCCCTGCAGGCCTACCAGCGCGCGGTGGAGATCACCCCGAGCTGCCTGCTGCGCAACCAGCACGTCGGCGCCCTCGCGTTCTATCAGGGACAGGCCCGGGTGGCCGCCCAGCACCTGTCCGCCGCGGTGTCGCTGGGGGTCCAGAGCAAGCTGTTCGACGCGCTGACCCTGGCCCTGCTCGGCTTGCTGCGCGCCGACACAGGCGACCTGCCGGGCCTGCGCAGCTCGGCTGCCCAGCTGGCCCAGTACCGGCAGCGCTTCGCCGGGTCGTTGCGGCTGCTGCGCCTGGAGCAGGGAGTGCAGGTGCTGCTGCACAAGGCCGAGGGCCGCGCCGCCGAGAGCCTGGATCTGCTGCGACGCCTGTCGGCCACCGCGGGCGACGACGCCTTCGACCTCGAGGCCGCCAACCTGCTGCTGGGCCTGTGGGCTCGCACGCCCGAAGGCGTCCGCCTCGGCCCGGAGCACGAGGCGCTGGTGCGCCGCATCGGCCTGCGCTTCTGCACCAGCCGCGCCATCAGCGAGGTGCTCATGGGCGCGGCGCGGCGCGATGACACTGCTGTGGCCTGGCTGCAGGCCTGTCAGCAGTCCACGGGAGCGGTCGCCGAGAAGGCCATGGAACACTTCATCGCCGGAGACACCTCGGCGGCCCTGGCGCTGCTGCTCGACCGCGTGCGCGAGCACCCGAACGCCAAGCTCATCGAGCAGGTTCTGGCCCTGGGCCAGCGCGCCGCGCAGGCGGCGGGTGTGTCCGTGCTGCCCGCGATGCAACCCGCTCTCGACGAAGCCCGGCAGCTTCAGGCGAGCAGCTGCCGTGCCGCCAATCACATCGCCGGCATCCAACGCAGCGGTCGCTCGCCTGGCGGCATTCAGCTGAGGATGAGAAAGCAGGAGACAGCCCATGCAGCTGGTGCTTGACCGCGAAGTACCAGGCCACTCAGCGCTCGTTATCGACCCCAACCCCACGAGCCGCAGCGTGCTGCTCGCTCAGCTGCGCGAGTTCGGCTTCGGCACCGTGAAGGCCACCGCCCGTGTGATCGACGCCCGCGAACTGATCGAGCACTGGCGCTTCAACGTGATCGTCTGCGACGCCGCCGACGACGGCTCGGACAGCAAGGGCCAGGAACTGCTCGAGGAACTGCGCCGCGAGCGACTGCTACCCTACTCGGCGGTGTTCGTGATGATCACGCCCCAAGCCACCTACTCTGCCGTGGCAGATGCCGCCGAGGCGGCGCTCGACAGTTTCATGCTCAAGCCGTTCTCGGCCAATGCGCTGTTCGAGCGCCTGCGGGAGGCCCGTCAGCGCAAGCGCGTGCTCCAGGACATCTTCGAGGCCATGGAGGCCAAGGACTACGAGCGCGCCGCCAACCTGTGCCTTGAGCGCTTCAACCAGCGCGAGCTCTACTGGCTGTATGCGGCACGCATCGGTGCCGAACTGCTGCTCATGCTGGGCCGCAACGCGGAGGCCAAGGGACTGTACGACGCGGTGATCGCCGCCAAGACCCTGCCCTGGGCCAAGCTCGGGGTGGCGCGCGCGCAGCTGGCCAACGGCGACGTGGCGCAGGCGCGGCGCACGCTGGAGGCGCTGATCGACTCCGACCCGCAGTTCTCCGACAGCTACGACGTGCTCGGCAAGGTGCATATGGAGCAGGGCAACCTGTCCGAGGCCCTGGCCACCTACCGCACGGCCGCCGAGATGACGCCGGGCTGCGTGCTGCGGCTGCAGCATGCCGGCACGCTCAGCTTCTACGCCGGGGACGCCCGTGGCGCCACCCAGTTGCTGGAGCGCACCTGGCAGCTGGGCCGCAAGTCTCGACTGTTCGACGTGCTGTCGATGATGCTGCTGGCGCTGCTGCGCTTCGATGCCGGCGACACCAAGGGGCTGGATGCGGCCTGCGACGTGCTGGTGGACTTCTCTGCGCGCTACCCGCAGTCGGTGCGCCTGAAGCGCATGGTGCAGCTCGGGGAGGTGCTGTCGCGACTGAACCGCGGGCGCGTCGAGGAGGCCGTGACGCTGCTGCGCCGCGAGACTGAAGCCTTCATGCGACCCGACTTCGAACTGGAGACCGCTGCCAACCTCATCTCGATGTGGTCGCGCCTGTTGCGCTTCGGGCTCGGCACCAACGAGATCGACGGCGTGATCAAGCAGCTGGCCCGGCGCTTCGCGGTGTCCCGCACCACCTGCGAAGTGCTGGTGGCCGCATCACGCCACCACCCGGACGCCGCCGGCATCGTTCGCGAGGCCTATACCGAGGTGATGAAGCTCGCCGAACAGTCCATGAACCTGGCGGTGCAGGACCAGCCGCGCAAGGCGGTCGAGGCCCTGCTGCACCACGGCAGCACCACCGGCAATGCCAAGCTCATCGAGATGGCGCTGCTGGTGGCCAAGCGGCACCAGGACAACATTGCCGACGCAGAGGCGTTGTTGACGCAGCAGTCGCAACTGTCGCACCGCTTCTGCGCACCGGCGACGCACATCGCAGGGGTGCGGCGCAGCAACCGCTCCGCGGGTGGCATGGTGCTGCGGCGCTGAACGGCGCGGCGACGGCCTGTCTGGTCAGTACTCGCCGCCGCTGCCGGGGGCGAGGTTGTCGAACCTCGTCAGCGGCTTCAGGAAGGTGAGCTTGGCCGTGCCCACGGGGCCGTTGCGCTGCTTGGCGATGATGATCTCGGCAACGCCAGGCTCCTTGCAGGCTTCCTTGGTGTAGTACTCGTCGCGGTAGATGAACATGATGATGTCGGCGTCCTGCTCGATGGCGCCCGACTCGCGCAGGTCGCTCATCATCGGCCGCTTGTCGGTGCGGCTCTCGACGCTGCGGTTGAGCTGCGACAGCGCGATCAGCGGGCACTGCAGTTCCTTGGCCAGGGCCTTCAGGCCTCGCGAGATCTCGCCCAGCTCGGTGGCCCGGTTCTCCTCGCTGCCGCCGGAGCCGCTCATCAGCTGCAGGTAGTCGACGACGATCAGCCCCAGCGTGCCGCCGAACTGCCGCGCCATGCGCCGGGCGCGGGCGCGCAGTTCCGCCACCGACAGGCCCGCCGTCTCGTCGATGAACATCGACACGCGCCCGAGCTTCTCCACGGCATCGGCCAGACGCCCCCACTCGTCGTCGGCCAGCCGGCCGGTGCGCAGGTTCTGCTGGTTGATGCGGCCGAGGCTGCCCACCAGGCGCAGGGCCAGCTGCGCCGCGCCCATTTCCATCGAGAACACAAGGACTGGCAGCTCCTCCTTCACGCACACGTGCTCGGCGATGTTCAGCGCGAACGCCGTCTTGCCCATGGACGGCCGTGCGGCCAGCACGATCAGGTCGCCCTTCTGCAGGCCGGCGGTCATGCTGTCGAGGTCGTAGTAGCCGGTGCGCACGCCGGTCACGTCGCCGGCGGGGTTCTCGGCGAGCTCGTTGACGCGATCCATCAACGCCACCACCAGGCCGCTCATGGGCTGCGGACCCTGCTGGGCGCGGTTGCCCTCCTCGCCGATCTTGAGGATCCTGCTCTCGGCCTCGTCGAGGATCTGGCTCACCGCCCGGCCCTCGCGGTTGAAGGCCGTGGTGGCGATCTCGTCGCTGGCGGCGATCAGCTTGCGCAGGATGGCGCGCTCGCGGACGATCTCGGCGTAGCGGCGCAGGTTGGCCGCGCTGGGCACGCTCTGCGCCAGGTCGTTCAGGTACTTGAGCTTGCCGGCGTCGTCGGCCTTGCCCTGGCTCTGCAGGTGCTCGAACACCGTCACCACGTCGGCCGGCTTGCCAGCCTGGATGAGGCTGCGGATGGCACCGAAGATCAGCCGGTGCTCGTGGCGGTAGAAGTCGCCGTCGGTCAGCAGTTCGGCCGCCCGGTCGAAGGCCAGGTTGTCCAGCAGCAGGCCGCCGAGAACGCTCTGCTCGGCCTCGGTGCTGTGCGGGGGCACGCGCAGGCGCTCGACTTCGTCGTCGCGCGGGGCAGCAGGGTCGCGGATGGTGCTGAGCAGGTCCATGGTGGTGCCGGGTCGGGGGACAAGCCTGTGGACAGCGCGCGCGGACCCTGTGGAGAACGCCGCCCGCCCAATGCAGAAGGCCGGCTTGCGCCGGCCTTCGAGGGGCTGCCGGAGGATAGCGGCGTCAGTCGGCCTGCGCCACCACCTGCACGCTGACGTCGACCACGACGTCGGTGTGCGGGGCCACCGACACGGTGTGCTCGCCCACCGTCTTCAGCGGCCCGTTGGGCATGCGCACCTGCGCCTTGGCCACCGCCAGGCCCAGCTTGGTGAGCGCGTCGGCGATGTCATGGTTGGTGACGCTGCCGAACAGCCGGCCGTCGACCCCGGCCTTCTGCACGATGCGCACCGTCTTGCCGGCGAGCTGCTCGCCCAGCGCCTTGGCGGCGTCGAGCTTGGCCTGGGCGACCTTTTCGAGCTCGGCGCGGCGCGCCTCGAACTCGGCGATCGCCGCGTCGGTGGCGCGCCGCGCCAGCTTCTGCGGGATCAGGAAGTTGCGGGCATAGCCCTGCTTGACCTTGACGACGTCGCCCAGGTTGCCGAGCTTGCCGACCTTCTCGAGAAGAATGACTTGCATGGTGGCTTCTCCGTCAGACCTTGTGCTGGTCGGAGTACGGCAGCAGCGCGAGGAAGCGCGCGCGCTTGATCGCGACGGTGAGCTGGCGCTGGTAGAAGGCGCGCGTGCCGGTCAGGCGGGCCGGCGTGATCTTGCCGTTCTCGCTGATGAAGTCGCGTAGCACGTCGATTTCCTTGTAGTCGATCTCCTCGACACCGGCCACGGTGAAGCGGCAGAAACGCTTGCGGCGGAACAGCAGGCTCTGGCTGTTGCGCTTGGGGCGCTTGTCCTTGGAGAAACGACCTTTACCACGGGGCGGGGGCATATGAAGCTCCTGGCTGATTTCAGTTGGATCCGGATGGCGGGGCCGGGTCGGCGGACGCTGGGGCCGCGGGATCGACCTCGACCTCGGTGATGTGGAACAGCAGACCGCGTCCGTTGCGCTGGCTGGTGAGGAAGCCGCCGAAGCGGCCCGTGCTCCCCAGCGGCAGCTGCTGCAGCGACCGCGTCACCCCGCCGATCGCCACGGCACGCATCTCGAAGGACACCTGCCGGGGCTGGCCGTCCTCGCTGACCGTGGAACTGTGCGCGAGGCTCAGGTCCAGGGCCGGCAGGCCGGCGGGGGTGTAGCGCATCGCCTGCCGCTGCACCAGGGTGGCCTGCAGAACCAGGCGGTTCATGCGGGCCGGCCCTGCGGGCAACGGGGCAGCGGCCTCAGGCCTGGGCCTCCGCGCGTTCCTTGCGGGCTTCCTCGCGCTCGACGGCCTTCATCATCACCGACGGGGCCGTCTCGGCCTTGGCCTTGGCCACCGTCAGGTGGCGCAGCACGGCGTCGTTGAAGCGGAAACCGGTCTCGAGCTCGTTGAGCGTCTCCTGGCTGCACTCGATGTTGAGGCAGAGGTAGTGCGCCTTCACGAGCTTCTGGATCATGTAGGCCAACTGGCGGCGGCCCCAGTCCTCGACGCGGTGGACCTTGCCGCCGGCGGCGGTGACCAGGCCCTTGTAGCGCTCCAGCATGGCCGGAACCTGTTCGCTCTGGTCCGGATGGATCAGCAGCACGATTTCATAGTGACGCATGAAGACTCCTTGTGGATTCCCGGAAATGGTGTTCCGGTGGAAGCCGCCCCGGTGCGTCGAAGATGCCCGGCCAGGAAGGCCAGGAGTCGGGTGCGGCAAGGAAAGCCCATCAGTATAGCCGCATCCGCGGCACTCAGGCCCCCACCCAGCGCCGCTGCGCCGCCAGCGCCTGCGCCGCGGCGAAGCCGGCCTTGCCGATCTCGGCGTCCAGGCGCGGCGTCAGGCGTAGCAGCAGCTCGGCCGTGGCCAGCGTGTCGGCGGCCGCCTCGTGGCGCGCCAGGCAGGGAATGGCGAGCTCGTGCATCCATTCGTCGAGCGAGCGCGCGCGCACCTGCGGCATCAGCACGCCGGCCAGCGGCTCGAGGTCGAGCCAGGGGTTGGCCGGCACCGGCAGGTTCTCGCGGCGGCAGGCGCGCTCGATCATCGTGCGGTCGAAGGCGGCGTGGAAGGCCACCAGCGGCGCGTCGGCGACAAAGGCGGCGAAGCGCCGCAGCGCCTCGGGGCGCGCCACGCCGTCGCGCTGCGAACCCACGCCGATGCCGTGCAGCAGGATGTTGTCGCGGTCGGGAGCGCCGGCCTCCTGCGGCTCGTAGCGCAGCACGACCTCGAAGCTGTCGGCCGGCACGATGCGCCAGCGGGCGCCGTCGCGGTGCACGGCCAGCGCCGCAATGGCCAGCAGCCGCGCACGGCGCGCGTCCAGGCCGCTGGTCTCGACGTCGAGCACCACCCAGCGCGGCTCGGGCGCCTTGCGCGCACCACCCACCAGGCGCTGCCACCATGCGGCCATGGCTTTCAACGCTGGTAGTCCAGCTGCAGCCGCTGCTGCAGGCCACGGGCCGCGCGCAGGCTTTCCTTGAGCAGCCGGCGGTCGATGTCGTTGAGCCGCTTCACGTCGATGCGGTTAGGGTTGTCGCCGCGACCGGGCTCGGCGCCGCGGTGCCCCAGCTGCAGCTGCAGCCGCAGCATCTGCAGGAACTCGAAGGACGCCACCCAGCTGCCGCTCTCGCGCTCGCTGGCGCCCATCAGCGGCGCCGCCGCCTCCAGCCGCGCCCGCGTGCCCCGCTCCGGCAGCCCGTGGGCCAGGGCGTACAGGCGCGCCGCATCCACGAAGATGGCCGTTCCCTGCAGCTTGAGGTCGATCCAGGCGTGCTCGCCATCCTCGGTGGGGTCGAGGCCGCCGCGCCAGTTCAGCGGCAGCCCCATGCGCAGCGAGTTCTCGGCCAGCTGCTTCAGGAAGCGCGGCACGCGCGATGGCGCCTGCGCGATCAGCCGCTCCAGCGGCGCGGCCAGCGCCAGGTGGCCGGCGATGGGCCGCAGGTCGAAGTAGATGCTGGCGGCGAGCAGGTCCTGCGGCGCGCCGTGCTCGACCCAGCTGCCGATGCGCCTGGCCCACTCGTCCGCGGTCAGGCAGCAGGCCGGGTTGCCGGCCATCACGCCGCCCTTGCACAGCGGGTAGCCCGCGCGGTCGAGCGCCTCGTTGACCTCGCGCCCGAAATCGATCCAGGCGGGGCGGTCCGTGTCCGGGTCGGCGCTGTCGAAAACCAGACCGTTGTCCTGGTCGGTGGCCACGGTCTGCTCGCTGCGGCCCTCGGAACCAAAGGCCAGCCAGCACGCCCGCCCCAGGTCGAGCCCCCGTCGCGACGCCACGAGTTCCACCAGCCGCGTGGCCAGCAGGTCGTTCAGGTGGCTCACCAGCTCGGTGAGCTGTCGCGCGTGCACGCCCTGGCCCAGCAGGTTGCGCGCAAACTCGCGGATGCGGCCGGACAGCTGCACCACGGCCGCCTCGTCGGGGGCGGCGCGCAGGCTCGCCCCCAGCTGCTTGAGCGACAGCCGCTGCAGCGCGAACAGGTCGCGCTCGGAGACGATGTTGACGACGCGCCCGTCGCGCAGCACCGGCACGTGCCGCAGGCCGTGCCGCGACATCAGCATCGCGGCGTCCGACAGCCGCTGGTCGTGCGCGAGCGTGTGCACCGGGGCGCTCATCACCTCGCTGATCGGCGTGTCCAGCGGGCGCTGCGGCAGCGTGATGCGGCCCAGGATGTCGTGCCGCGTGAGGATGCCCAGCACGCGCCCGGCCTCGTCCTGCACCAGCATCGAGCCGACGCGCCGCTCGTGCATCGTGACCAGCGCCTCGCGCAGCGGCGTGTCGGGCCGGCAGGCCAGCGGGGTCTTGGGGCTGAGGTCGGACAGACGGGTCTCGAGCGACTGCTCGGCCAGCGTCTGCGACGCGAACGCCGCCTGCGTGGCGCGCCGTGACAGCTCGAGGAAGTTCAGCACCCGCGCGTTCAGGAAATCCGCGAACGGCGCGCTCGCCTGCAGCAGGGGCTGCGCGGCCTCGGCCGGCAGGCCCAGGCAGAAGGTGTCCTCGTTGGCCGTGTAGGTGGCCGTGACGGCGCGGCCGGCCAGGAAGGCGCCAACCGGGAACAGGTCGCCCGCCACGTACTCGATGGGCCCGGTGCTCTCGGCCACGCCCCGACGCCCGCTGATGCTGCCCCGGCGCACGTACAGCAACTCGCGCACCGGGCCGGCAGCGGGCGTGAGCACGGCCTCGCCGGGCGCGAAGTAGCGCTGCGAGGCGCCCGCGATGAACTGCTCGACGTGCTCCGGCTTCATCGCCGAGAACGGCAGTTGCGCGGACAGTTCGACCCGCAGATGGCCGAGCAGCGAGGCCGAAGGGGTGGACCGCGCGGCAGCGGCGTTGGCGTTGACATCGCTCATGCCGCGATGCTAGGGCCCGGGCAGACCGCCGGCCACTGATGCGCGTCAAGCCGTCGCGGGCGGCCTGCTCGCTCCTGAAACGAAAAGGGCCGCGCCCCAGCGGGCGCAGCCCTCGCGGTGCCGACCGCGGGCCGGGGCCCGCGGACAGCCGCTCTAGGTGACGGCGATCACTTGGCCGCGACCAGGTTCGGGTAGCGCACGTGCTCCACCAGTTCCTGGATCTCGCGGTTCGGCGCCTTGGTCAGCAGGCTCACGATGATGATCACCGCGAAGCCCAGCGGCACACCGAACACGCCGGCAGCGATGGGCTGGATGCCCCACCAGGTGTAGTCGGCCACCGGCCCGGTGACGCCGAACAGGCCGCGCATCCAGGTCTGCGTGGTGGCCATGTAGTAGAAGGTGAGGATCGTGCCCGACAGCATGCCCAGCACCGCACCCCACTTGGTGGCACGCTTCCAGAAGATGCCGAGCACCAGAGCCGGGAAGAAGCCAGCGGCGGCCAGCGAGAAGGCGGCAGACACCAGGAACAGGATGTCGGCGATCTTCAGCGACGCCACGTAGGCGGCCAACAAGGCCACCACCAGCAGCAGCACCTTGGAGATCATCACCCGGCGCGCGGTGGGCGCGTTGGGATCGATCATCTTGTAGTACAGGTCGTGGCTCAGCGCGTTGGCGATGGTCAGCAGCAGGCCGTCGGCAGTGGACAGGGCCGCCGCGAGGCCGCCCGCCGCCACCATGCCCGAGATCACGTAGGGCAGCCCTGCGATCTCCGGCGTGGCCAGCACGATGATGTCGCCGCCGATGCGCATCTCACCCAGCTGGAAGATGCCGTCCTTGTTGACGTCGGCGATCGACAGCAGCGCCGGGTCCACCTTGGCCCAGGCGTTCACCCAGGCCGGCAGCTTGTCGAACGGCGTGCCCACCAGGACGTTGAACACCTCGTACTTGACGAGCACCGCCAGGGCCGGCGCCGTGAAGTACAGCAGGAAGATGAAGAACAGCGACCACGTCACCGACTGGCGCGCTTCCTTCACCGACGGCGTGGTGTAGTAGCGCATCAGGATGTGCGGCAGCGCGGCCGTACCCACCATCAGGCAGAACACCAGGCCCAGGAAGTTGCGACGCGAGGTGTCGTAGGCGGCTTGCGCCTTGGCGTCGCCGTTCGGGTCACCCGCGAACTGCTGGCCATGGCGCGGCATCCCGGCCAAGGGCCCGGTGCGGCCATCGGCAGCCGTCTTGGCGGCGGTCCAGGCGGCCTTGGCGGCAGCCTCGTCCTTCGGCACGGCGGCCAGGGCCTTCTCGGCGGCCTGGATGTCGGCCAGCGGCGCGTTGGCGGCCTTCAGGTCGTCGACCTTCTTCTGCGCGGCGGCGCGGTCGGCGGCCAGGGCGGCCGGCACGTCCTTCAGCTTGGCGGCGAGGTCGTCGCTGCGTTGCTTGAAGATGCCGCGGACCTCCTGCTCCTTCGGGTCGGCGATCAGCTGCGCCTCGCGCTCCGTGACCTTCTGCAGCTGCGCGCCGTAGACGGCCTGCGGGATCGGCACGCCCGTCTGCTTCACCGACAGCCACACCACCGGGATCATGTACGCGATGATCAGGATGATGTACTGCGCCACCTGCGTCCAGGTGACGGCACGCATGCCGCCCAGGAACGAGCACACCAGGATGCCGCCGAGGCCGACGAACACGCCGATCTCGAAGGCCAGGCCGGTGAGGCGCGTGGTGATGAGGCCCACGCCGTAGATCTGCGCCACCACGTACACGAACGACACCAGGATCGCGATCAGGATGCCGACCAGGCGGGCCAGGTTGCCCTCGTAGCGGGCGCCCAGGAAGTCCGGGATCGTGAACTGGCCGAACTTGCGCAGGTAGGGCGCCAGGAACAGCGCCACCAGGCAGTAACCGCCGGTCCAGCCCATGATGAAGGCCAGACCGCCGTAGCCGGTGAGGTACAGCGTGCCGGCCATGCCGATGAACGAGGCGGCGCTCATCCAGTCGGCGCCCGTGGCCATGCCGTTGTAGACGGCGGGCACGCGGCGCCCGGCGACGTAGTACTCCGCCGCGTCGTTGGTGCGGCTCATGATGCCGATGCCGGCATACAGGGCCACCGTGGCGAGCAGGAAGACGATGCCGATGGCACCGCGGCCCAGGCCCATCTGCTCGGCGATGCCGAGCACGATCACGAAGGCGACGAAGCCCCCCGTGTACCAGCCGTAGATCTTGTTCAGCCCCTTCTTGAAGGCCTCGTTGGCCTCCTTGTTGGAGACTGCGGAATTGGGTTCGAACGACAAGCCGGCCATGTCATTCCTCCTCGGCAACGCCGTGTTCCTGGTCGAGCTTGTTCATGTAGTGGGCGTAGTACCCGATGATGGCCAGGTAGACCAGCAACGAGCCCTGCGCGCCCATCCAGAAACTGAACGGCCAGCCAAAGAAGTTGAAGCTCAGGTCGCGCGCGAAGAACGCGACCACGAAAGTCACCACGAACCAGATCGCCAGCAGGATCGCGGTGATCCTGAGGTTCTTCGACCAGTATCGCTGGTGGTTCTCACTCACCTGCATGGTTGTCACCCCTTCTCAATGTTCGACCCGGACCGGGCCTGTCTCTCTCTCACGAAAACCTCGGCGGCGCCGCCCGCGACGGGCGGCTGCCTCAGAGCGTGGGCTGCACGGGCACGAGCCCGGTCTCGCGCGCCAGCTGCGCCGCGACCTTGGGCTCGAACCCCTGCAGGTGCTTGATGATCTTGATGGCCTCCTCGGGGGCCTGACGGTCGACGTGCACGCGAGCCAGCTGGTACCAGCCATAGGGGCTCATCGGTTGCAGCTCGGTGTTGCGCTTCAGCGCCTCGACGGCCTCGTCGTAGCGCTGCAGGCGGATCAGCACCAGGCCCATGCCGTACCAGGCGCGGTCGAGCTTCGGCGAAAGCTCGGTGGCGCGGCGGAACGCCGCCAGGGCCTCGTCCCAGCGCTCGGCGGCCTCCAGCATGAATCCGCGGTTGAACCAGTGGCCGGCGTTGTCGGGCTGCACGGCCACCAGGCGCGAAGAGGCGTCCAGGGCCTCGGCCGTGCGGCCTGCCTCGCCGAGCAGGTGCACGCGGCTGGCGAGCACATAGGGGTCGTCGGGCCAGCGCCGGGCCATCTGGTCGAAGCATTCCAGCGCAGGACCCTGGCGCCCGATGACAAGCCACGCGATGGCCCTCCACTTCAGCTGCAGGTACTCGAAAGGCTTCATCGGCAACCCGCCTGCCCGACCATGTTGGAGGTGACGCAGAGGTCGGCGCGCTCGAACGTGACGATGGCGTACACGATGGCGAGCAGAAAGAAGGTGACGATGGGCACGTGGTGATCCGCCACCTGGCGGGGCGTGATCTTGCGCACCGGCACCGTGAACGGCTTGCTGATGACGCGCAGCAGTGTGTAGAACAGGTTCGTCTCGCGCCTGGCGCCCGCCAGCACGTACAGGACACCCTGGCCTACCAGGGCCAGCAGCGCCACGTACAGGATCACCTGGACGATGTTCAAGAAAGTAAGCATGGAGCCCGGAAAGAGTCAGACCGCACTCTTTGCGGGGGCGCTTACGACTTTCTGACGCTCTCAGGGGGCTGCCGCGCAAGCCCCGATAGGTCTTTCCCTAGGTCTCGAGCAACAAGACCGGAGGCCCTGCAAGGGCACTCCGAGTCCTGTAAGCGCGTGCACCGTGCCGTTCAGCGCTTGGCCAGTCGCAGCCAGGTCTCGATCACCGTGTCGGGGTTCAGCGAGATCGAGACGATGCCTTCCTGGGCCAGCCA
>JBKDQY010000060.1:0-2652 GCA_046341655.1 Betaproteobacteria bacterium
GCGTGTTGGCGGCCAGGCTCTTGTGCGCCACGTACCAGGGCCGGTGGATGCCGGCTGCGTCGTGCCCGGCCACGCCGCCGACGCCCAGCCCCTGGCGCTGGCCGCGCGGGTAGAAGCTCAGGCCCACGTGGCGGCCCACCTCGGCTCCGGTGTCGTCGACGATGGGGCCGGGCGCGCGGCTCAGGAAGCGGTCCAGGAACTCGCGTAACGGCCGCTCGCCGATGAAGCAGTTGCCGGGGCTGTCCTTCTTGCGGGCGTTCGGCAGGCCGATCTCGGCGGCGATGCGGCGCACCTCGGTCTTGTGCAGCCCGCCCACCGGGAACAGCGTGCGCGACAGCTGCGCCTGGTTCAGGCGGTGCAGGAAGTAGCTCTGGTCCTTGGCCGGGTCCAGGCCCTTCAGCAGCTGAAAGCTTCCGTCGGCGGCCTGGCGGACGCGCGCGTAGTGTCCCGTCGCAATCTTTTCCGCCCCCAGCCGCATCGCGTGGTCGAGGAAGGCCTTGAACTTGATCTCGGCGTTGCACAGCACGTCGGGGTTGGGCGTGCGCCCGGCCTGGTACTCGCGCAGGAACTCGGCGAAGACGCGGTCGCGGTACTCGGCGGCGAAGTTGACGTGCTCGATCTCGATGCCGATGACGTCGGCCACCGCCGCGGCATCGACGAAGTCGGCGTTGCTGGAGCAGTAGGCCGAGTCGTCGCTGCCCGCCCCTGCGGGCCGGTCGTCCTCTTCCCAGTTCTTCATGAAGATGCCCAGCACCTCGAAGCCCTGCTGCTTGAGCAGCCAGGCGCTGACGGCGCTGTCCACGCCGCCGCTCAGGCCCACCACCACGCGCTGCTTCGCCCCCATGGCGCAGATTATCCCGGGCCGCCTTAAGCTGCCGCCAAGGCAGGGCGCCGCCCGCCGCGCTAGGCTAGGCGCCCATGCAGCTGCTCCTGGTGGAAGACGACCTCGACCTCGGCCGCTCGCTCACCGAGTCGCTGCGCGGCGCAGGATTCGAGGTCGAGTGGGTGCGCCGCGCCGCCGACGCCGAGCGCTTCGTGCAGCGCGGCGGGCAGGACGCCGTCGTGCTCGACCTCTCGTTGCCCGACGGCCACGGCCTGGCGCTGCTGCGCCGCTGGCGCGCGGCCGCGCTGCAGCTGCCGCTGGTCATCATCACCGCCAGCACCGCGCTGGGCGACCGGCTGCAGGGCCTGGACGAAGGCGCCGACGACTTCCTCGTCAAGCCCTTCGCGGTGCAGGAGCTGGTGTCGCGGCTGCACGCGGTGGCGCGGCGCAGCGCGCGCCAGGCCGCGGCCGAGTGGCGATTCGGCGCACTGGCCATCGTGCCGCAGCGGCGCGAGTGCCGGCTGGACAACGAGCCGCTGGCGCTGACGCCGCGCGAGTTCGATGTCCTGCACACGCTGGCGCGCGCGGCCGGCGACGTGGTGCCCAAGCACCGCCTTGCACAGGCGCTGCAACCGCTGGGCGACGCGGTGGACTTCGCCGCGCTGGAGGTGCACGTGCACCACCTGCGCCGCAAGATCGGCGGCTCGCGCATCCGCACCGTGCGCGGCGTGGGCTACGCGCTGGCCGACGATGAGGACCCGGCATGACGACGGCGCAGCGCCTGCCCACGCTGCTCGGGCGCATCACGGCCGTGCTGATGGGCTCGTTCGCCATCGTCTTCGTCGTGCTCTTCGCCTGGGCGGCCTGGGGCCAGCTCGCGCGCGACAGCGGCGAACTCGATCGCGGCCTGCTGCTGTCGGCCCGCAGCGTGGCCGGCGCGCTCGACGCCATCGGCGACGAAGCCCGCGCCGGCGGCACCGCGCTGGCCTTGCTGCGCGAGCTGCAGGAGCGCGAGCTCTCCGGCGAGCCGCCGCTGCACCTGGCGATCACGCGCACCGATGGCAGCGTCGTGCTGCACAGCGGCGTCGAGCCCGACGCGGCCGTGCTCGGCGTGGCCGACGGCGCGCACACGCCGCCTGGCTCGCGCTGGCGCGTCTACGCCGCGACCGGCCGCAACTGGCGCGTGCTGCTCATCGACGACGACGCCGTGCGCCGGCGCTGGCTGGCCGAGGCGATCGCCACCAACCTGGCGCAGAACATCGCGATGGCCATACCGTTCGTGCTGCTGCCGCTGTGGGGCGCGGCCCGGCTGTCGCTGCGGCCGCTGCGCCGTCTGTCAGCCGCGGTGGCGGCGCGCCAGCCGCTGGACACCACGCCGCTGCCCACCGGCGCGCGCCGCTGGCGCGAGCTGGCCCCGCTGGAAGATTCGCTGAACCGCCTGTTCGAGCGCACCGCACAGGGCGTGGCGCGCGAGAGAGCCTTCGTGCACGACGCGGCCCACGAGCTGCGCACGCCGCTGGCGGTGATCTCCGCGCAGGCCCACCTGCTGGCCACCAGCGCGGGCGCGGCGCGCACCGAGGCGGCGGCGCGGCTGCAGTCGGCGGTGGAGCGCGCCTCGCACCTGTCGCAGCAGCTGCTGCAGCTGGCGCAGGCCGACGGCGCCGTGCGCGCGCCGCCGCAGCCGCTGGACCTGATGGACCTGGTGCGCGACGCGATGGCGCTGCAGGCCGCGCGCGCCGAGGCCGAGCACACCGAGCTCTCGCTGGAGGGCCCGGACCAGCTGCCGATGCGTTCGGACGCGCGCACATTGCGCGCCATCGTCGACAACC
>JBKDQY010000061.1:0-23018 GCA_046341655.1 Betaproteobacteria bacterium
GCGTACAAGGACGCGGTGGACGCCATCGCCAAGGCGCTGGCCGAGCGCGGCCTGGGCGGCAAGAAGACGACCTGGCGGCTGCGCGACTGGGGCATCAGCCGACAGCGCTACTGGGGCACGCCCATCCCCATCATCCATTGCCCGAGCTGTGGCGCCGTGCCGGTGCCCGAGGCCGACCTGCCGGTGCTGCTGCCCGAGGACCTGGTGCCCGACGGCAGCGGCAACCCGCTGAACAAGTGCGAGGCCTTCCTGAAGGTGAAGTGCCCGAGCTGTGGCGCCGATGCGCGGCGCGAGACCGACACCATGGACACCTTCGTCGACAGCGCCTGGTACTACATGCGCTACTGCAGCCCCGGCAGCGACGACGCGATGGTCGACGAGCGCAACGACTACTGGATGCCGATGGACCAGTACATCGGCGGCATCGAGCACGCCGTGCTGCACCTGCTGTACGCGCGCTTCTGGACGAAGGCCATGCGCGACCTCGGCCTGGTGTCGTTCAGCGAGCCCTTCAAGCGCCTTTTCACCCAGGGCATGCTGCTCAACGAGAGCTACTACCGGGAGGACGCGGCCGGCCCATCGGCGGGAAAGCGGCGCTGGTTCTACCCCAGCGAGGTCGACGTGCGCTTCGACGAGCGCGGCGCACCGGTGGCGGCCACCGCCAAGGCCGACGGGCTGCCGGTGCAGCTCGGCGGCATCGAGAAGATGTCCAAGAGCAAGAACAACGTGGTCGAGCCGCGCGACATCATCGCGAAGTTCGGCGCCGACACCGCGCGCGTGTTCACGATGTTCGCCGGCCCGCCCGACCAGAGCGCGGCCTGGAGCGACAGCGGCGCCGAGGGCTGCTACCGCTTCCTGCGCCGGCTGTGGGCCTTCGGCGCGAAGCACGCGGCGGCGCTGAAGGCCGCGCCCGCCACGGCCGGCGGCAACGCCCCGCTGCGCCGCGAGATGCACGCGCTGCTGCGCCAGGTGACGGGCGACTACGAGCGGCTGCAGTACAACACCGTGATCAGCGGCGCGATGAAGATGCTCAACGCGCTGGAAGACGGTGCCGCGGCCGCCGAGCCCTCGGTGCTTCGCGAGGGCTACGGCATCCTGCTTCGCGCCCTGTACCCGGCCGCGCCGCACGCCACGCACGGCCTGTGGGCGGCGCTGGGCTTCGAAGCCGCCCTGGGCGAGCTGCACGAAACGCCCTGGCCCGCCGTCGACGAGTCGGCGCTGGTGCAGGACGAGATCGAGCTCGTGCTGCAGGTCAACGGCAAGCTTCGCGGTGCGCTGCGCGTGCCGGCCAGCGCCGACCGCGCCGCCGTCGAGGCGGCCGCGCTGGCCAGCGCCGAGTTCGCGAGGTTCAGCGAAGGCAGGGCGGCGAAGAAGGTCGTCGTCGTGCCGGGTCGGCTGGTGAATGTGGTTGTCTAGGCGGCTGCTGCTGGCGCTGCCGGCGGCGCTGCTGCTGGAGGGCTGCGGCTTCTCGCGACGGCGCGCGCCCAGGCTGGCCTTCGCGTCGATCGCGCTGGTGGGCTTTGCGCCGCGCAGCCTGATGGCGGCCGAGCTCGCGCGCGTGCTGCGCCAGCAGGTGCAGGTGCTGCCGGCGCCCGAGCGCGCCGAGGTCGTGCTCGAGGCGCTGGTCGATGCCCGCGAACGCAGCATTGTCGCCAGCACCGCCGCGGCGCAGGTGCGCGAGGTGCAGCTGCGCCTGCGACTGAGCTTCATCGCGCGCACGCCCTCGGGACGGCTGCTCATCCCGCGCGCCGAGCTCATGACGACGCGCGACCTGTCCACCACCGAGAGCGCGGCGCTGGCCAAGGGCTTCGAGGAGGCCGAGCTCTACCGCGAGCTGCAAACCGACGTGGTGCAGCAGGTGCTGCGCCGCCTGGCCAGCATCGTGCCCTAGGCCGCACAATCCGCGCGCCATGCAGATCCGCGCCGACGCCCTCGACACGGCCCTGGGCCGCGGCCTGAAGCGCCTTTACGTGGTGCACGGCGACGAACCCCTGCTGGCCCAGGAGGCCGCCGACGCCATCCGTGCCGCCGCCCGAGCCGCGGGCTTCGGCGAGCGACAGGTGTTCACGGTGGCCGGGGCGCACTTCGACTGGAGCGCCGTCATCGGCGCGGCGCAGGCCATGAGCCTGTTCGCCGAGCGCCAGCTCATCGAGGTCCGCATCCCTTCGGGCAAGCCGGGCAAGGACGGCTCCGAGGCCCTGCAGCGCTACGTCGAGCACCTCTCGGACGACGTGCTGACGCTGGTGACGCTGCCCGGGCTCGACGGCGCCGCGCTGAAGAGCGCCTGGTTCGCCGCGCTCGACGGCGCCGGCGCCAGCGTGAGGGTGGAGGCGGTGCCGCGCCACGCGCTGCCGGCCTGGCTGGCGCAGCGCCTGGCGCGCCAGCAGCAGCGCGTGGCCCAGGGCGAGGAGGGCCAGCGCACGCTGGCCTTCTTCGCCGACAGCGTGGAGGGCAACCTGCTGGCCGCCCACCAGGAGCTGCAGAAGCTGGCGCTGCTGCACGGCCCCGGCGAGCTTCGCTACGAGCAGGTGGAGGCCGCGGTGCTGAACGTGGCGCGCTACGACGTCGCGCAGCTGTCCGAGTCGGTGTGGGGCGGCCAGGTGGCGCGGGTGCTGCGCATGCTCGACGGCCTGCGCGCCGAGGGCGAGGCGGCCGTGCGCGTGCACTGGCTGCTGGCCGAGGACGTGCGCGCGCTGGCCCGGGTGACGGCGGCGCTGCGCGAGGGCCGGCCCATCGGCATGGCCATGCAGGAGGCCCGCGTGTGGGGTGCCCGCCAGCGCGCGCTGGAGCGCGTGGCGCCGCTGCTGGCCGAGCACCAGGTGGCCTGGCTGCTCGACGCCGCGGCCGTCGTCGACGGCATCTGCAAGGGCCTGCCGCACGCCGACTGGCCGGGCGACCCCTGGGACGCGCTGCGCCGCTGGGCGCTGGCGATGCTCGACGCCGCCGCGCCCGCGCCCCGGCAGGGGCGGCGCGTGCGGCTGGCGCTCAGCGCCTGAAATCGCCCCAGGGCCGGGCCGCCGGCGCGGCGTTCAGGGCGCCACCGCGTCCTGCCCCAGCACCACGCGCTGGGTCGGGAACAGCGAGGTCATGCCGCCCGTGTGCAGGAACAGCACGCGCTCGCCGGGCCGCAGCGCCCCCTCGCGCGCCAGGCCGATGAGCCCGGCCATGACCTTGCCCGTGTAGACCGGGTCGAGCAGGATGGCCTCGGTGCGCGCCAGCATCTGCACCGCCTCGACCATGCGCGCGTTGGGCACCGAGTACTTGGGCTGCCAGTAGCCGCCGACGCAGCGCACGTCCTCGGGCTGCACGGCGATGGGCAGGCCCAGCAGGTCGCACACCGCCTGCGCCTCCTTCAGCACCAGGGGCTGCTGCTGCGCGGGGTCGCGGCTGACGCCGATGCCGGTGATCGGGATGGCCATGCGGTTGCCCAGGAAGCCCGCCACCAGCCCGCCGTGCGTTCCCGAGCTGCCACTGCCCACCACCACGTGGTCGATCACCAGGCCGCGCTCGAACAGCTGCTGCTGCAGCTCCTGCGCGCAGGCCACGTAGCCCAGGCCGCCCAGCGCGTTGCTGCCGCCGCCGGCAATGACGTAGGCCTTGCGGCCGAGGGCCGCCAGCTCGTCGGCCACGCGCTGCATGGCCGCGGCCATGTCGGTGCCCGCAGGCACCACGGTGAGGTCCTCCACGCCCAGCAGGCGGAACAGGAAGTGGTTGCCCCCGCCTTCGGGGTCGAAGCTGCCGGGCACGCGCTCCTCGATCACGAAGCGGCACTTCAGCCCCTCCTTCACGGCCGCGGCCAGCGTGATGCGGCAGTGGTTGCTCTGCGGGGCGCCGCAGGTCACCAGCGTGTCGCAGCCCTGCGCCAGCGCGTCGGCCACCAGGAACTCGAGCTTGCGCGTCTTGTTGCCGCCCGGCGAAAGGCCCAGCAGGTCGTCGCGCTTGATCCACACCTCGGGGCCGCGGCCGCCGGGGCAGGTGGCGGCCAGCGCGGCGCTGAAGCGCGGCAGGGGTTCGATCGGCGTGGCGCCCTCGGTGTAGCGGCGGCGGGGGAAGCGGGCAAGGTCCATGGCGGTGGGTGTTCAGTAGCCGCGCGAGCGGTCGACGAGGTGGGCGATGGGCGCGCCGGTGGCCAGCGCGCGGAGGTTGGCCGCCACCACCGCGGCGGCGCTGCGCTCGTCGGTGGCGGCGGCGGCGTGCGGCAGCACGGTGACGTTCGGATGCTGCCAGTACGGGTGCCCGGCCGGCAGCGGCTCGGTGTGGAAGACGTCGAGCACGGCGTGCGCGATCTGCCCGTCGGCCAGCGCGGCCAGCAGGTCGGCGTCGACCACGTGCGCGCCGCGCGCCAGGTTCACCAGCGCCGCGCCGCGTGGCATCGCGGCGAAGGCGCGCGCATCGAGCAGGCCGCGCGTCTCGGGCGTCAGCGGCAGCAGGTTGACGACGATCCGCGCTTCCGCCAGGCGGTCGGCCAGCGAGCCGGCACCGCGGCCCCAGGCCTGCACCGGGTAGCCCAGCGCGCGCAGGTGGCCGGCGGCTGCGCCGCCCATCTGGCCGCGGCCCAGCACCAGCACCGGCATCTCGTCGGCGCGCCGCTGCGGCAGCGGCTGCCACAGGCCCTGGCGTTGCTGCGCCTGGTAGGCGAAGAAGCCGCGGTGCAGCGACAGCACGGCCCACAGCGCCGTCTCGGCCATGGCGGCGTTCATGGCCGGGTCGACCATGCGCGCGATGGGCACCTGGGCCGGCAGCGTGCGGTCGGCCAGCAGCCTGTCGACGCCGGCCCACAGGCTCTGGATGAGCCGCAGGTCGGGCAGCCGCGCCAGGCGCCCGGGCGCGGGGTTGGCCACCACCGCGGCCGCGATGCCGGCCGGCGCGGCGTCGGCCTCTGCGTCGTCCAGCCACTGCACCTCGGGCAGCTGCCGCGCGAGCTCGGCCGCCCAGGCCTCGCGCTCGCCGGCATCGAAGCGGCCGCTCAGCAGCACGCGCAGGGACGTGGTCATGGCTGCTCCGCGGCCTCGGCCAGCCGCTGCAGCGCCTGCGCCACGGTGGCGGCGCGCACGGCGTCGCGGTCGCCGCCGAGCTGCAGCCGCTCGGCGTGCAGCGCGCCGCGGCGACCCCAGGCCAGCCAGACCGTGCCCACGGGCTTGCCCGGCACGGCGCCGCCGGGGCCGGCGATGCCCGTCACGGCCGCGGCCAGCGTGGCGCGCGAGCGCGCCAGCGCGCCGGCGGCCATGGCTCGGGCGACCTCCTCGCTGACGGCGCCGTGCGCGGCGATCAGCGCCGCATCCACGCCCAGCAGCTCGGTCTTGGCCTCGTTGCTGTAGGTCACGAAGCCGCGCTCGAACCAGTCGCTCGAGCCCGCGCGCGCCGTGCAGGCCGCGGCGACGAGCCCGCCGGTGCAGCTCTCGGCGGTGGCGATGCGCTCGCCGCGGGCGGCCAGCAGCAGGGCCAGCCGTTGCACCGCGGAGCCGAAGTTCAGAAGCTCCACAGGGCCCTCGTCAAGGTGATCCACACCCCCATCAGCACCAGCGTGCACAGCGCTGCCACGAGGTCGTCGAACAGGATGCCGAAGCCCTGCCGGTGGCCGATGGGCTCGGGGCTGCCGTCGACCAGCCGCCGCTTGAAGCGCTGGTCGGCCCAGGCCACGGGCCCGGGCTTGGCGGCGTCGAAGTAGCGGAAGAAGCCGAAGGCGACGAGCTGCACCCACCAGGGCGCCGGCATCACCACCCACAGCACGATCCAGAAGGCGACGATCTCGTCCCACACGATGGCACCTGGGTCGGCCACGCCGAGGTGGCGCGCGGTGCGCGTGCAGGCCCACTGGCCGACGACGAGCGCCAGCACGATGGCCGCCGCCCAGCCCGCGGTGTCCAGCCACGGGTCCAGCGCCAGGAAGCTGGCCCAGCCCCACAGCGTGCCCACCGTGCCCGGCGCCTTCGGCGACAGGCCGCTGCCGAAGCCGAACGCCACCCAGTGCGCGGGGTCGCGCAACATGAAGCGGGCGCCGCCGACGCTGGCCATGGCTTCTCAGGCGAAGTGGTCGAAGCCGCGCCCGGCAAAGGCGACGGGCCGGCCGGCGTCGTCGACGAGGCGCAGCCCGGGCTCGGCCTCGATGCGGCCGATGGGCGCGACGGCCACGCCGGCGCGAGCGCCGGCTGCGCGCACCGCCTCGTCCTGCGCCGGCGGGGCGGTGAACAGCAGCTCGTAGTCGTCGCCGCCGGCCAGCACGCAGGTGTGCTGCAGCGCCGGCGCCTGCGCCGCCAGGATCGGGCTGCGCGGGATGCGGTCCACCTCCACGGCGGCGCCGACGCCGGAGCGCGCCAGCACGTGGCCGAGGTCGCCCACCAGGCCGTCCGAGAGGTCGACGGCGGCGGTGGCCACGCCGCGCAGCGCCAGCCCCAGCGTCACGCGCGGCTGCGGCAGCTCCATGGCGCGGCGCACGTCCTCGAAGGCCTCGCCCGGCAGCGCCACGCTGCCGCGGAACACCTCGAGCGCCAGCCGCGCATCGCCCAGCCGGCCGCTGACCCAGAGCCGGTCGCCGGCGCGCGCGCCGCTGCGCAGCAGCGCCTGCCCGGGCGGCACCTGGCCCATCACGGTGATGCCGATCGTCAGCGGCCCGGCGGTCGTGTCGCCGCCGACCAGCGCGATGCCGTGGGCGTCGGCCAGCGCGAACAGGCCTCGTGCCAGGCCGGCGACGAAGTCGTCGTCGCCGCGCGGCAGCGACAGCGCCAGCGTGAAGGCCAGCGGCAGCGCGCCGCAGGCGGCGAGGTCGCTCAGGTTGACGGCCAGGGCCTTGTGGCCCAGGCGCTCCGGCGCGACCGTGCTCAGGAAGTGGCGGCCCTCGACCAGCACGTCGGTGGACACGGCCAGCTGCTGGCCGGGCGAAGGCGCCAGCAGCGCGCAGTCGTCGCCCACGCCCAGCACCACGCCCGGCGCCGGCGGCCGACCGGCCCGCGTGAAGTGGCGCGCGATGAGCTCGAACTCGCCAGCCATGTCCGGTTCGTCCCGCGCAGCCAGGGTCAGGGCCTGGCCAGCGTGGCCAGCAGGTTGGCCAGCTCCACCGCGCTCTTGACCTGCATCTTGTCGAAGACGCGCGCGCGGTGCACCTCCACCGTGCGCACCGAGATGTCCAGCGCGTCGGCGATCAGCTTGTTGGGCCTGCCTTCCACCACCAGCTGCATCACCTCGCGCTCGCGCTCGGTGAGCTCGGCCAGCCGCGTGCGCAGGCCGCCCTGGCTGTCGCGCGCGGCCAGCGCGGCGCGGCTGGTCGCCAGGGCCTGCTCGATGCGATCGACCAGCGCGTTGTTGGAGAACGGCTTCTCGACGAAGTCGAAGGCGCCCCTCTTGACCGTGGCCACCGCCGTGGGCACGTCGCCGTGGCCGGTGAGGAAGATCACCGGCAGCAGTGGCAGCAGCCCCTCGTCGGCCAGCCAGTCGAACAGGCCCAGGCCGCTCAGGCCCGGCATGCGCATGTCCAGCACCAGGCACGACGGCGCCGAGGGCCAGGCCGGCCGGTCCGGGGCGCGTTGCTGCGCCAGCCAGGCGCCGAAGGCCTCGGCACTGGCAAAGCCCTCGCTGAGCAGCCGCCGCGAGCGCAGCAGCCAGGCCAGCGCGTCGCGGACCACGTCTTCGTCGTCGACCAGGTACACCACCGGGATGCCGGCAGCGGGGCTCGAGCTCACGGGCGGGCGGATGACAGGACTTCGGATCCCGCAGTGTCGCTGCTTTCGGTGCCGGCGGTCCTCGGGGACGCCCCCGGGGGTGCATCCGGGAGCACCGCCGCCTCGGCCACCGCCGCCCGCGCCACCGGCAGCGAGAAGCGGAATGCCGTGCCGCGCCCCTGCGGCCCGGGGCCGAAGGCGAGGGCGCCGCCGTGCTGCTCGGCCACCGTGCGGCACAGGCTCAGGCCCAGTCCCATGCCCTCGGCGCGGGTGGTGAAGAAGGGAGTGAACAGGCGCGCCGCCACGTCGGGCGGGATGCCCGGGCCCTGGTCGGCCACGGTGAAGACGACGCGGCGGCCGTCCCCGGCGGGCTCGGCCGCCAGCACGAGCAGCCGCTCCGACAGCCCGGTGCCGGCTTCCATGGCCTGGATGCCGTTGCGACTGAGGTTGAGCAGCACCTGCTCGACCATCGTGCGGTCGCAACGCACCGAGGGCAGGCGTGCCGCGCCCGCGGGCAGCCGCACCTCGATGCGCGTGCCGCTCTTGCGCGCCTGCAGCCGCACCAGCGGCAGCACGGCCTCGAACAGGTCCTCGGCGCCGATGATCTCGTGCTGCTGGTCGCGCCGGCGCACGAAGGCGTGAACGCTCTTGATCACGCGGCCAGCGCGGTCGGCCTGCTCGGCGATGCGCTGCAGCGCCTGCTGCAGCATCGGCCGCAACTCGGGGTCGGCCTCGGGCAGGCCGCCGTCCATGAGGTTCAGCGATCCGTTGGCATAGCTGGCGATGGCGGCCAGCGGCTGGTTGAGCTCGTGGCTCAGCAGCGAGGCCATCTCGCCCACCGTGGCCAGCCGGGCGCTGGCCTGCAGCCGCTCCTGCTGCTGGCGCGAGAGGTCCTCGACGCGGCGCTGTGCGCTCAGGTCGACCACGGCGCTCATCCAACCCGTCTGCCGGCCGTCGCCATCGACCAGCGGCGCCTCGTAGACCATGACCGGGAAGCGCTCGCCGTCGCTGCGCATGAACACCGTCTCCACGCCCTCGCGCGCCTCGTTGGGGCCGTGGCCCCGGCCCTCCAGGCGCAGGCGCATGCGGCGGCGGTACTCGGGCACGTACTCGGGAGGCCAGTAGGGCTGCACCTCGGCGGCGTCGTCGCCCGGCCCGGCGGCACCGGCCTCCTCGCCTGCGGCCGGGCCCAGCAGCTGCTGCGACGTGAGGCCAACCATGGCGCAGAAGGCCGGGTTGGCATAGGTGACGCGGCCGCGCAGGTCGCGGGCGCGCAGGCCCGTGGGCAGCGAGTCCTCCATGGCCCGGCGCAGCGCCAGCGCCTCGGCCAGCGCGCGTTCGGCCTCGGCGCGGCGGCGGCCGTCGCGCGCCAGCAGCGCCGCCACCGCGAACAGCGCCAGCGACAGGCCCACCACCAGCGCGGTGCTCAGGTTGGGCACGAGGCTGGGCCGGCCCCGCGTGCCGTCGGCCCGCACCTGCATCGAGAAGCCCGGCAGGTCGACCACCTGGCGCGCCACGAACACCCCCGCGCCGCGGGCCGCGCCGGCGCGGGCCAGGCGCGTGCCGTCGGGCTCCACCAGCGTGAGCTCGTGGCCGCTGAAGGCGCGCTCGTCACCCAGGCGTTCGAGCACGCGCACCAGCGAGAAGCTGCCCACCAGCATGCCGCCGCCGGCCGCGGCCGACAGGGGCACGCACAGGTCCACGACCTCGGTGCCCTGGCCGCCTGCCATCGGCACGAAATACGAGCGCGAGAACCGCGGCGCACCGACGATGCGCGCCGCTGCGCAGGCCAGTTCCGCCTCGGTCCCGAACTCGCTGCGTGGCATCTGCGTGAACAGCGTCGGCGGGTAGGGCGTGTCCTGCACCCGCAGGATCGCCAGGTCCTCGCTGCGCCGCTCCACGCGCTCCAGGCCCTGGCGCTGGCGCAGCAGCGCGGCCACGGCCGCGTCGCGCTCGGCGTCGGCCTGCGCCAGGCCCAGCGCCTGCAGCTCGCGCGCCTGGCGCAGCAGTTCGCGCTTGATCTCGGCCGCGGCCAGCGTGGCCACGCGCTCGGTGTCGTCCTGCGCGCGACCGCTCTCGAAGTTCAGCGACAGAGCCACCAGCAGCGACTGCGCCACCACCAGCAGCGCCATCAGCGCCGTCCACAGCAGCACCCGGCGCGCGCGGCCGCGCTGCGCCAGCCGGGGTGCCGGCATCGGGCCCGGGGGCGGAGTGGTCGGCAGCGGGGGCGACATGCGTGCGAGCGAGTATCCGCAGCCGCCGGTCAAAGCTGCTACGCAGTTTCTCGTACGGAATCTCGCGGCTTCGCGCCGGGGGGCGACTCCTACAATGAAATTCGACAGGAGACTCGAATGTCCAGCCCGAACGACACCAGCGCGGCCGAGCGAGCGGCGCAGTTCCGACAAGCCGCGCTCGACTACCACGAGCGCCCGACGCCGGGAAAGCTGGCCATCACCGCCACCAAGCAGATGCTGAACCAGCGCGACCTGGCGCTGGCCTACAGCCCGGGCGTGGCCGCCGCCTGCGAGGAGATCGTCGCCGACCCGGCCAACGCCTACCGCTACACCTCGCGCGGCAACCTCGTGGCCGTGGTCACCAACGGCACCGCCGTGCTGGGCCTGGGCGACATCGGCCCGCTGGCGGCCAAGCCGGTGATGGAGGGCAAGGCGGTGCTCTTCAAGAAGTTCGCCGGCATCGACGTCTTCGACATCGAGATCGCCGAGAAGAACCTCGACAAGCTGGTCGACGTGATCGCGGCGCTGGAGCCCACGTTCGGCGGTGTCAACCTCGAGGACATCAAGGCCCCGGACTGCTTCTACGTCGAGCGCAAGCTGCGCGAGCGCATGAAGATCCCGGTGTTCCACGACGACCAGCACGGCACCGCCATCGTGGTGGGTGCGGCGGTGCTCAACGCGCTGAAGGTGGTGGGCAAGCGCATCGACGAGGTCAAGCTCGTCACCAGCGGTGCCGGGGCGGCGGCGCTGGCCTGCCTGGGCCTGCTGGTGAAGCTCGGCGTGCCGCGCGCCAACATCTGGGTGACCGACCTCGCCGGCGTCGTCTACCAGGGCCGCACCGAGCTGATGGACGAGGACAAGGCGCAGTTCGCGCAGCCCACGAATCACCGCAAGCTGGCCGACGTGCTGCCCGGCGCCGACATCTTCCTGGGCCTGAGCGCCGCGGGCGTGCTCAAGCCCGAGATGCTGGCGCACATGGCGCCCAACCCGCTGATCTTTGCGCTGGCCAACCCCACGCCCGAGATCGCGCCCGAGCTCGCCAAGCAGGCGCGGCCCGACGCCATCATCGCCACCGGCCGCACCGACTACCCGAACCAGGTCAACAACGTCCTGTGCTTCCCGTACATCTTCCGTGGCGCGCTCGACTGCGGCGCCACGACGGTGAACGACGCCATGGAGATCGCGGCCGTGCACGCCATCGCCGAGCTCGCGCAGGCCGAGCAGAGCGAGGTCGTGGCCGCGGCCTACGCGGGGGCGACGCTCAGCTTCGGCCCGGAGTACCTGATCCCCAAGCCCTTCGACCACCGGCTGATGGAGAAGATCGCCCCGGCCGTGGCCAAGGCGGCGGCCGACAGCGGCGTGGCCACGCGCCCGGTCACCGACGTCGACGCCTACCGCGAGCGGCTACGCCAGTTCGTCTACGCCTCGGGCACGGTGATGAAGCCCATCTACGACCAGGCCCGCAAGGCGCGCTCCAAGCGCGTGGCCTACGCCGAGGGCGAGGAGGAGCGCGTGCTGCGCGCCGTGCAGGTGGTGGTCGACGAAGGCCTGGCCAGGCCCACGCTCATCGGCCGCCCGGCCGTCATCGCCAGCCGCATCGAGAAGTTCGGCCTGCGCCTGAAGGAGGGCCTGGACTACGACGTCGTCAACGTCGAGCACGACGAGCGCTACCGCGACTTCTGGATGAGCTACCACCGCCTCACCGAGCGCAAGGGCGTCACGGTGCAGGTGGCCAAGATCGAGATGCGGCGCCGGCTCACGCTGATCGGCGCCATGCTGCTGAAGAAGGGCCATGTCGACGGCATGCTGTGCGGCACCTGGGGCACCACGGCCAACCACTTGCAGTACATCGACCAGGTCATCGGCACGCGCCAGGGCGGCAGCCCGCGCACCGCCCAGGACGTGGCCGTCTACGCCTGCATGAACTGCCTGCTGCTGCCGGGGCGGCAGGTGTTCCTGGTGGACACCCACGTCAACGCCGACCCGAGCGCGGAGCAGCTGGCCGAGATCACCGCAATGGCCGCCGAGGAGATGCTGCGCTTCGGCATCACGCCCAAGGCGGCACTGCTGTCGCACAGCAACTTCGGCACCCACGACACCCCGTCGGCGCAGAAGATGCGGCGCACGCTGGCGCTGCTGCGCGAGCAGGCGCCCTGGCTGGAGGTCGACGGCGAGATGCACGGCGACATCGCGCTCGATGCCGAGGCGCGGCGCAAGCTCATGCCCAACGGCACGCTCAGTGGCGAGGCCAACCTGCTGGTGCTGCCCAACATCGACGCCGCCAACATCGCCTACAACCTGCTCAAGACGGCGGCCGGCGGCGGCATTGCCATCGGCCCGGTGCTGCTCGGCGCCGACAAGCCGGTGCACATCCTCACCCCCTCGGCCACGGTGCGGCGCATCGTCAACATGACCGCCCTCGTGGTTGCGGATGCCGAGGCCGAACGCCTGCCGAGAGCCTGAGCGCGAATTCACGCGCAGCTGCGCGCCGATCAGGCCCTGCGGCCTGATGGGTACCTGCTTCCGAGCCCGGGCTTTGCGAGTCTGCGGCCCGCGCGCGGGCCTCGACGGAACTTCCCGTCAGAGGAAGCCTCACAACCATGTGAGCGCCCACTGATTCCCTTGCTGGCATGCCCCAATCCAGGGCAATCCCTTGAGTTTTCGAGGTCTCGGCGCTAGCATTCTAGTTTGACTTTTCAGGGTTAACCCGTGTTCTGGACCGGATCTCAGGCTGCGGCAGTGACTCCCCCGGGGCGTCGGTCGCGTGCGCCGCGGACGCCGGACATGGGCCGTACCCTGGCGGCGCTGGCCTTGGCCGGGGCTTCCGCGCTGGGCGGTCTGGCGGCGCCAGTGGCGGCCCGCACCGCCGAGGGACCCACCGTTGCCGACACTGTGGCCCTGGCCGAGCTGCCTCCCGAGGCCCGCAAGACCCACCGGCTGATCCTCGCAGGCGGCCCGTTTCCGTACGAGAAGGACGGCACCGTGTTCTTCAACCGCGAACGACTCCTGCCTCCGCGGCCGCGCGGACAGTACCGCGAGTACACGGTGCGCACGCCGGGCCTTTCGCACCGCGGCGCCCGGCGCATCGTCTGCGGCGGGCTGCCGCCCACCCAGCCCGAGACCTGCTTCTACACCGCCGATCACTACGCCAGCTTCAAGCGCATCCGACCCTGAGCCGCCGAGCAGACCCCTGCGCCATGAACGCCGCCACCGATCACGCCTACCTTTCCCCGCCACCCAGGAGGATCGCGACCATGGAGTTGCAGACCATCCGCCCCAACCTCGTGCAGGCCATCCGCGCCTACCGGGTTGACGACCTGATGACCGCGGCGCAGGCCGCCGGCCATCATTTCCTGTACGCCAACCTTTCCGGCGCGCAGACCAAGCAGGACGTGCTCGACGGCATCGCCGCGGCCTTCACGTTCCCGGCGCACTTCGGCAAGAACCTCGATGCGCTGTACGACTGCATGACCGACCTCGTCCACAAGAGCGGGCAGCAGCCGGGCTTCGTGGTCGTGCTCGAGCAGATCCCCGACAACCCGCGCTTCGACCGCGAGGCCCGCGAGCAGCTGCTCGAGGTGTTCCGCGATGCCGCCGAGTACTGGGGCGACCGCCGGATTCCGTTCCGATGTTTCTATTCTTTTCAGTAGCCCGCTCCCAGGAAAACGGGTCATGGGAGCGGGCTGCTGAGACGGCCCAGACGACGCCGGCGGCGGCCGCCGGCACCGCGGCAGCCAAGCCGGCTGCCGCCAAGGTGGTGCCCAAGAACGGCACCAACCCGAACTTCGGCATGAACATGCCGATGATGAGCAGCGCCTTCGACACGGCCGCCTGGCTGTCGGCTGCCTGAGCGTCGCGCCGGGCTGCCTTCAGGCCCGGTGCAGCGCCAGCGCCACGTACTCCGCCACCGGCACCTCTTCGGCCCGGCGCTGAAGGTCGAAGGGTGCACCCGGCGCGTGGCGGTCGATCCACGGGCCCAGCGAGTGGCGCAGCAGCTTGCGCCGCTGCGAGAACGCCGCCGCCACCAGCGCGCCCAGCCGGCTGGCATCGATCTCGGCCACCGCCCCGGCGGGCTTGGGCACCATGCGCACCACTGCCGAGTCCACGCGGGGCGGCGGCTCGAAGGCCTGCGGCGGCACCTCGAGCACGGACTCGATGGCGTAGCGCCACTGCAGCATCACCGACAGCCGACCGTAGTCCCTGCCGCCCGGGGCGGCGGCCATGCGGACCACCACCTCCTTCTGCAGCATGAAGTGCTGGTCGAGCACGGCGTGCGCCACCGGCAGCAGGTGGAACAGGATGGGGCTGGAGATGTTGTAGGGCAGGTTGCCCACCACGCGCAGCGGCCGGCCGGCCTGCGCGGCCAGCGCCGCGAAGTCCACGTCCAGCACGTCGGCCTCGATCACCGACAGCCCGGGCCGGCCGCCGGCGCGCAGTCGCGCCGCCAGGTCGCGGTCGAGCTCGATCACCGTCAGCGCGCCGGTGCGCTCCAGCAGCGGCTGCGTCATCGCGCCGAGTCCGGGGCCGATCTCCACCAGCGCGTCGCCGGGACGCGGCTCGATGGCGCGCACGATGCCGCCGATCACGCCCTGGTCGGCCAGGAAGTGCTGGCCGAAACGCTTCCTGGCGAAGGGCGCGCCGTGGCCGCCGCTCACAGCGGCGGCTCGCGCAACTCGACGTAGGCGCGCGAGCGCAGTTCCCGGGTCCAGTCGATGTAGGCCTGGTCGAAACGCTGCTCGCGCAGCACGTTGCGCGCCTGCTCGCGCAGCTGGCGCAAGGCCAGCGTGGCGGTGCGCCGCTCGAGAACCTGGATCAGGTGCACGCCGAAGCGCGACACGACGGGGTCGGACAGGCCGTTCAGAGGCAGCGCGTTCATAGCCGACTCGAACTCCGGCACCATCTGCCCGGGATCGGACCAGCCCAGGTCGCCGCCGCTGGCAGCGCTCGCGTCCTCGCTGACGCGTCGCGCAGTGTCCTCGAAGCTCACGCTGCCGGACTCGATCTGCCGCTTGTACTCGGCCAGGCGGCGCGCCGCGGTCTGCGCGTCGAGCTGTGCCGAGGTGCGCAGCAGCACGTGGCGGGCGCGGGTCTGGGTGATCTCGCCGAGCGCGCGGTCGCGCCGCTCGATCAGCTTGAGCACGTGGAAGCCGGCGCCCGAGCGCAGCAGCGTCGGCGCGACCTCGCCGTCCTTCAGGCCGCGTGTGTGCTCGACGAACAGGTCGGGCAGCCGCGATGCCGGCCGCAGGCCGATGACGCCGCCGCGTGCGCTGTTGCCGTCCTCGCTGACCTCGCGGGCCACGGCCTCGAAGTCGGCGCCGGCGCGCACGCGCGCCAGAGCGGCCTGCGCGCGCGCCTGGCGCTGCGCCAGCACCTCGGGGCTCGCGCCATCGGGCACGGTCACGAGGATCTGGGCGATGTTGGTCTCGGCGTCGGCATTGAGGGCGCGGCGCTGCTGCTCGAGGTACTGATCGATGTCGTCGTCGCTGACGCGGATGCGCTGGTAGACCTCGCGCTCGCGCTGCCGCTCCATCAGGAGCTGGTCGCGCAGGTTGGCGCGGAAGCGCGCGAAATCGACGCCGTCGGCCGCCAGCCGCTGGCGCAGCGCCTCGAGCGTGAGCTGGTTCTGCAGCGCGATGTTCTGCACCGCGCGGTCGATCTCGGCGTCGTCGACGCGCATGCCGCTGTCGCGAGCCTGCGTGATCATCGCGCGCTCGTCGATCAGCGCGTCGAGCGACGCTTGGCGCAGCTCGGCCTCGGTCGGCACGGGCTGGCCGGCCCGCTCGGCCTCGGCGCGGGCGCGCTGCATGCGGCGCTCGACCTCGCCGGCCGTCACCGACTCCTGGTTGACGACCGCGGCGATCCAGTCGGCGTTGCGTGCCGTGCCCGCGGCCAGTTGCTGACCGTGTGCCGCGGCGCCGACGGCAGCGAGCAGGGCGATGGCCACCGGGCGCAGGAAGAACGAGGGACGCGGGGCGCGGAAGGGATTCGTGATCATCGGCAGCGGGCTCAGGGTGTCGGGCCGCCGTCGGCGGCCCGGCCGCTGTCGCGGTCGTCGCGCAGCAGGCGGTAGCCAGGGATATTGTCCCTCAAGGCCTTCAGCGGGTTGGAGCCCACGTTCAGGCGCGACAGGCCGGTGAGTTCGAGCTGAAAACCGAAGCGCGGGGTGGCCTGGCTGCGTCCGGTGGACAACTGCGTCACCACCACGCGGGCGATCCAGCATCCGGCGTCGTACTCCACGCCGAGGATGGAATCGGTCAGCCGGCTGTCCTTCAGGCTGTAGTTGAAGCGGCCCACCGAGTACCAGGCGCCCTTGCAGGCGCCACTGCCGCTGCCGCCCGCCGCGGGCTGGCCGCTGCCGGCCGTGGCGCCCCACACCGGCCACTGCCAGCCCACCTCGAGCTGCTCGGACAGGCCGCGCGCCAGTCGGTAGGTGGCGCCGACGGTGCGGTAGGGCCCCGGGGAGTAGCGCGCGCCCAGGATCGAGCGCACCGAGCGACTGATGTCGGGGCTGTACTGCACCGCGGCGTCCAGCGTCCAGCCCGGCAGCACGCTGGTGCTGCCCACCAGCAGCGCGTCGGAGAAGCGCTGCTCCAGCGTCGGTCCGTCGGGCGAGCCGTC
The DNA here is from genome assembly GCA_046341655.1 of Betaproteobacteria bacterium. Taxonomy (GTDB): domain Bacteria; phylum Pseudomonadota; class Gammaproteobacteria; order Burkholderiales; family Burkholderiaceae_C; genus Rubrivivax. The sequence goes on from JBKDQY010000061.1 coordinate 16,508, forward strand.
GGCCTGCGGCGCCACGCGCTGCGGCCGCAGCAGCACCCGCTGCACCAGGCCCAGGCGCAGCGCCTCGGCGCCGCTGGCGGCATCGACCAGCCGCGACGTGAAGCCGGCCGTGAGCTGGCGCGCGTCGGAGACGCGGTCCACGCCCGCGAAGGTGTTGTCGGTGAACAGCGAGACGACGTTGAAGTCCTTTCCCGCCGAGTCGTAGTTGGGCAGCTGCCGCTGCGGCTTGAAGGGCGTGTTGACGAACAGCAGCCGTGGCTCCAGGGTCTGCCGCAGCTCGCGGCCGAAGAACACCGTGCTGCGCTCGAGTTCCAGGCCGAGGTCCAGGCTGAAAGTCGGGATGGCGCGGCGCGCATCGACCAGGCCGCTGGACAGCCGCTCGGTGTTGGCGTACGCGGCGGCGTTCAGCGACAGGCGCGGCACGGCAAACCAGCCTTCGCCGCGCATGGGCCGCGCCACCGACCCCAGGGCGTGCCAGCGGTCGCCCGTGGGGCGGCTGAGCGCCCGTGCCTGGCCGTCGGGGAGGGTGAAACGGTTGAATTCGGTCTCCAGCGCCAGTTCCAGCCCGCCGGCAAGCCGGGTGCGCAGCGCCAGGCCGACCTGCGGGCTGCGTTCGTAGGGCGCGGTGACGAAGGACTCCGGATCCTGCAGCACCTGCCACTTCAGGACGCGGGCGTAGGCGCGGGCCTCGCCTTCGCCCAGCCAGGCCGCAGCCGGCAGCCCGTAGCTCCGCTCGACGCTGGCGGTGCCCGCCAGCAGTCGCGGCGTGAAGCTGCGGCCGGCTTCGGGGAAGTCCTTCCACCAGGCGTCGTCGCTGACGCGCGCGATCTCGGCCTCCACGCGCAAGCCGGCCGCCGGCTCGCCCTGGTGCAACCACTGCAGCGAGCCGCGCGAACGACGCGCGACCTGATCACTGGGCAGCGCGTCGACGCGGATGGACCCTTCATGGCGCGGCTCGAGGTAGCGGAACTCGCTGTCGAGGCCGAGGCCGCGGCGCGTGATGATGCGCGGCGTCAGCGTGGCGTCGCGGTTTGGCGCGATGTTCCAGTACCAGGGCACCGAGACGACGATGCCGCTGCGGTTGTCGATGTCGATCGACGGCGGCAGCCAGCCGCTCTTGCGCGCGTCGTTGAGGGGGAAGCTCAGCGCCGGCAGCGCCAGGATGGGCACGCCCAGGAAGCGCAACTGCGCGCCCTCGGCCAGACCCTCGTTGGCATCGAGGTCGAGCGTGACGCGGTCGGTCTTGAGCACCCATGCGGGCTCGTCGCCCGAGGCACCGGGGTCGACGCGCGGGCAGCTCGTGTACAGGGCGTTGGTGGCGCGCGTCCGCCCGGGGCCGAGGAAGTCGATGCGGTCGGCACGGCCGCCGGCGCCTAGCTCGGTGAAGTCGAAGCTCGGCTCCAGGAAGAAGCCCTCGAAGCGCTGCACCGCGATCTCGAGCACCGGGCCCCGGTAGACGGTGCCCTGGCTCGCGATGCTTACCCCTCCGCTGGCGCGCGCGGTGTCGCGCAAGCTGTCGTAGGCCAGGCGGTCGGCGCGTATCACCATGCCGCCGCGGCGGAACTCGACCTCGCCTTCGGCCACCGTCTGCAACTCGGGCTGGCTGGTGAGCGTGCGCGCCTGCAGCACGATGGGCAGCCGCCGCGCGGCCTCGGCGCGGGGCAGCGGCGCCAGGCGGTTGGAAACTTCGAGCAGCGGGGCAGCCGCGGCCGGTGCCGACGCCGCCGACGCCGCCGGCGCTGCAGTCGCGGGGGCGGTGCCGTCGGGCGCGGCGCCTGCCGGTGCGGCCGTGGCGAGCGCAGCGACTGCCAGGGCCAGCGTCGGATGGGTCATGCGCTCGGGGGCAGTCGTTGGAAGCGCGGTTCTTAGAATCATTATCCATGAGCGATTCCGCCCCGCCCCCGGTTTCGTCGCCACCGGCCGCGGGCGCGGTGGTCTGGGCCGACCCGGCTCGCCACGAGGCCTTCGAGCACTGGCTGGCCGGCATCGCGCCGCGTCACGGCCTCGATGTCGCCACCCTGGCCCCGGCCTCGGCCGATGCCAGCTTCCGGCGCTACCTGCGCGTGGCCGGAGCAGGCGGCAGCCGCATCGTGATGGACGCGCCGCCGCCGCTGGAGGACACGCGACCCTTCGTCCACGTGGCCGCGCTGCTGGCCGACGCCGGGCTGCACGCGCCGCGCGTGCTGGAGGCCGATGCCGGGCGCGGCTTCCTGCTGCTCGACGACCTCGGCCAGCAGCCCTACCTGGCCGCGCTGCAGGCCGCGCAGGCCGCGGGCGACGATGCGCTCGCCGACCGGCTGATGCGCGACGCCATCGCGGCGCTGGTGACGCTGCAGCGCGGCGTGCCCGCGGCGGCGCTGCCGCCCTTCGACGAGGCGCTGCTGCGCCGCGAGCTCGACCTCTTCCCCACCTGGTGCGTGGCGCGCGAGCACGGCCTCGCCTGGGGCGACGCCGAACATCAGGCCTGGCAGCGCACCTGCGACGTGATCGTGGCCAGCGCGCTGGCGCAGCCCGTGGGGGCCGTGCACGCCGACTGGATGCCGCGCAACCTGATGGTGTGCGGCAGCCCCGGCGAGCCCGCCAACCCGGGCGTGCTCGACTTCCAGGACGCCGTGGCCGGCGCGGTGACTTACGACATCGCGTCGCTGCTGCGCGACGCCTTCATCTCGTGGCCCGAGGAGCAGGAGATCGACTGGGCCGTGCGCTGGTGGCAGGCGGCCCGTAGCGCCGGCGTGCCGGTGGCCGACGACTTCGGCGAATGCTGGCGGGCGCTGGAGTGGATGGGCCTGCAGCGGCATCTGAAGGTGCTGGGCATCTTCTGCCGCCTGAAGCACCGCGACGGCAAGGCCGGCTACGCCGCCGACCTGCCGCGCTTCTTCGGCTACGCCACCCGGGTGGCCCTGCGCTACCGCCCGCTGGCCCCGCTGCTGAAGCTGCTGGAGCCCATGAGCGAGCGGACAGTGGCGGCCGGCTACACCTTCTGACGGTGGCGCCGGCCGCCGGGCCGGCTTACTTCGGCAGCACCACGGTGTCGATGACGTGGATGACGCCGTTGCTGGCCACGACGTCGGCCTGCACGACCTTGGCGTTGTTCACGGTGACGCCGCCCGTGGTGCCCAGGCTCAGCATGCCGCCCTGCACCGTCTTCACGCTGCCGGCCTTGACGTCCTTGGCCATCACCCGGCCCGGCACCACGTGGTAGGTGAGCACCGCCGTGAGCTTGGCCTTGTCCTTGAGCAGTGCGTCGAGGTCGGCCTTGGGGATCTTGGCGAAGGCCGCGTCGGTGGGTGCGAACACCGTGAACGGGCCGGGGCCCTTGAGGGTGTCGATCAGGCCGGCCGCCTGCAGCGCCGTGGCCAGCGTCTTGAACGAGCCGGCGGCCACCGCGGTGTCGACGATGTCCTTGGCCTGGGCGGCCAGCGAGGCCGCGGCCAGGGCGGCGGCGATGAACAGCTTCTTCATGGGGAGTGTCCTTTCGGGGATGTTGGGGAAGGGATGCGTGGAGGTCAGGGCCGCGGCAGGATGACGCGGTCGATCACGTGCACGACGCCGTTGCTCGCAAGCACGTCCGTGCCCGTGATGGCGGCGCTGCGGCCACGCTGGTCGGTGATGGCCAGGGCGGGTGTCACGGAGAAGGTCTCGCCCTGCAGCGTGGTGATGGGCGTGCCCGGCACGATGTCGGCCTTGAGCACCCGCGCCGGCAGCACGTGGTAGGTGAGCACCTTGGTCAGCAGCGGGGTGTTGGCCAGCAGCTGCGCCTTGGTCACGCCCAGCTCCGTCAGCAGCGCCGCGAAGGCGTCGTTGGTGGGCGCGAACACCGTCAGCGGCCCGGTGCCCGACAGCGCGCCCTGCAGGTTGGCCGCGACGACGGCCTCCACCAGGATGCTGAACTGCGGCAGCGCCTGCGCCGTCTGCACGATGTTGCGGTTGGCCGGCAGCAGCACGCGGTCGACGACGTGGATGACGCCGTTGGTGGCGCCGACGTCGGTCTGCGTGATGCGGCTGGTTCGGTTGCGGCCGTCGGTGATGACGAGCGCGCCGGACACCGAGTCGACCTTGAAGATGCCGCCGGCCAGCGGCGAGATGGCCTTGCCCAGCGGCACGCTGGCGCGGGGCACGCGGGTGCTCAGCACGTGGTACTGAAGCACGCTGGTCAGCAGCGGGGTGTCGGCCAGCAGCTGGGCGCGCGTGATGCCGAGCTCGGTCGCCAGCGCGTTGAAGGCGTCGTCGGTTGGTGCGAACACCGTGAAGCTGCCCGAGCCGAGCAGCGTGGCCCGCAGGCCGGTGTTCACGAGCGCCTGGTTCAGCGTGCCGAAGCGCGCGTCGGTGGCCGTCACGTCAGCGATCGTGAACGGGTGGTCGTCACCGCCGCCGCCGCATGCGGCGACCAGGCCCGTGGCCAGGGCGGCGATGGAAAGCCGGATCCATTTCAACATTGTCTTGCTCCTGCGTTCTGGGCCGGGCGCGCTGCGGGCCCGGTGGGTGGATAGCCATGCGGGATGGCATGGCGACGCCGAGTATGAACTCAATAGTTTTCCGAGTGAACTGCTCAGTCACTCATAGAACTGATGAGATCAGTACATGACCGCAGGGTTTTCACTGACTTACCGCCGGGGTGCGCGCCGCCAGAGCTGGGCCTTGGAGCGGATGCCCGGGGACCGGCGGCGACGTAGCCGCCGACCCACAATGCGGCGCTTCCCACCGATCTTCACGCGCCCGGGCTGCTGCGGCCGCGGCGTGGCCCGTGCCATGGCCCTGTTCGCCTTCTTCGAGAGCCGCATCCGTCCCACCGCGATGCCCGGCAGCGCGCCACCCCAGGGCCTGCTGGCCTTCTATTGGCACTTCATCCGCCAGGCCAAGCCCCTGTTCGGCGCGATGTTCGTGACCGGGCTGCTGGTGGCGCTCATCGACACCCTCATCCCGCTGTTCATCGGCCGGCTGGTGCGGCTGATGGAAGCCACCGACCGGGCCGTGGCGCTCGACGCCGCGATGCCGTCGCTGCTGGCGATGGGCGCGGCTGTGCTGATCGGCCGGCCGCTGGCGCTGCTGCTGGACAGCCTGGTGCGCAACAACGCGGTGGTGCCGGGCGTCACCAGCCTCATCCGCTGGCAGAGCCACTGGCACGTGGTGCGGCAGAGCTGGCCGTTCTTCCAGAACGACTTCGCGGGCCGCATCGCCAACCGCGTCATGCAGACCAGCAACGCGGTGCGCGAGAGCGTGGTCAGCTGCATCCGCGCCGTCTGGTACATCATCGTCTACGGGTTGTCGGCGCTGGTGCTGATGGCCATGGCCGACTGGCGGCTGGCGCTGCCCACCGTGGCCTGGTTCGTGGGCTACGTGGTCTTCCTGCGCCACTTCGTGCCGCAGATGCGCGACCTGGCCAAGTCGAGCTCGGAGCTGCGCAGCCAGGTCATGGGCCGCGTGGTCGACAGCTACACCAACATCCTCACGGTGAAGCTGTTCGCCCGTGCGCGCGACGAGGACGCCTACGTGCGCGAAGTGATCGACGAGCACAGCGGCGCCATCGCCGCGCACATGCGGCTGATCACCACCTTCATGACCACGCTGTCGGTGCTCAACGCGATGCTGCTCGTGGGCACGGCCGCCATCGGCGTGTGGCTGTGGAGCCGCGGCACCATCGACGCCGGCACGGTGGCCACCGCCTTGCCGCTGGCCTGGGCCATCGCCAACGTCGCCGGCTTCGTGAGCTGGGAGGTGACGGGCATCTTCGAGAACGTGGGCGTGGTGCAGGAGGGCATGGAGACCATCGCCGTGCCGCACGCCATGACCGACCGCCCAGGCGCGCGCGAGCTGCAGGTGCAGCGGGGCGAGATCCGCTTCGAGCACGTGACCTTCACCTACGGCCGCCCCGATGGCCGGAAGGTGCTCGACGACCTGAGCCTGATGGTGAAGCCCGGCGAGCGCGTGGGCCTGGTGGGCCGCTCGGGCGCCGGCAAGAGCACGCTGGTGAACCTGCTGCTGCGCTTCCACGACATGGAACAGGGCAGCGTGCGCGTCGACGGCCACGACATCCGCGGCCTCAGCCAGGAGAGCCTGCGCGCGGCCATCGGGCTGGTGACGCAGGACACCTCGCTGCTGCACCGCTCGATCGCCGCCAACATCGGCTACGGCCGGCCCGGCGCGTCGATGGACGAGATCGTGGCCGCGGCCCGCAAGGCGCAGGCGCACGAGTTCATCCTCGGGCTGCAGGACTGGAAGGGCCGCACCGGCTACGACGCCCACGTGGGCGAACGCGGCGTCAAGCTCAGCGGCGGCCAGCGCCAGCGCATCGCCATCGCGCGCGTGGTCTTGAAGGACGCGCCCATCCTGCTGCTCGACGAGGCCACCAGCGCGCTGGACAGCGAGGTCGAGCGGGCCATCCAGGAGCAGCTGCTGGGACTGATGGAGGGCAAGACGGTGATCGCCATCGCCCACCGTCTGAGCACCATCGCGCGCATGGACCGGCTGATCGTGCTCGAGCAGGGCCGCATCGTCGAGCAGGGCACGCACG
>JBKDQY010000062.1:0-51885 GCA_046341655.1 Betaproteobacteria bacterium
GGCGCCATCTGGGGCGCCAGCTTCCTGTTCATGCGACTGGGCGCGGCCGAGTTCGGGCCCGTGGCGCTGGCCTTCGTGCGCGTGGCCGGCGCGGCGGCGCTGCTGGTGCCGCTGATGCTGCTGCGGCGGCAGGGCGCGGCATGGCGCACGCACGGCGGCGCCATCGCGGGCGTGGGCGTCGTGAACTCGGCGCTGCCGTTCGTGCTGTACGCGGTGGCGGCCCTGGCGCTGACCACGGCGCTGATGTCGGTCTTCAACGCCACCGTCTCCATCTGGGCGGCGCTGATCGCCTGGCTGTGGCTGAAGGAACGGCTGGACCCGCTGCGCTGGCTGGGCCTGGCCATCGGCGTGGCCGGCGTGCTGGGCCTGAGCTGGGGCAAGGCCGACTTCCGGCCCGGCGAGCACGGCGTGAGCGCTGCGGTGGGCGTGGCTGCCTGCCTGGCCGCCACCTGGCTCTACGGCCTGGGCGCCAACGTGTCGCGGCGCTGGCTGCAGGGCGTGGCGCCACTGGCCGTGGCCGCGGGCAGCCAGACCGCGGCAGCGCTGGCGCTGGCCGTGCCGGGGCTGTGGCTGTGGCCAGCCACACCCCCCGGCGCCAAGGCCTGGGCGGCGGCGCTGGCGCTGTCGCTGCTGTGCACCGGGCTGGCCTACATCCTGTACTTCCGGCTGCTGGCACGCACCAGCGCGGCCGCCGCCACCAGCGTGACCTTCCTGATCCCGCCGTTCGCGCTGCTGTGGGGCTACCTGGCGCTGGGCGAGGTGCCCACGGGCGCGATGCTCGCCGGCTGCGCCGTGATCCTGCTGGGGACGGCGCTGGCTACGGGGCTGCTGCGCCGACCGGGCCGCTGAACGGGCGCCGGGGCGCCGGTGCCGCCAGCGCCTCCACCAGCTGCTGCAGGCTGGCCAGGTTGTGCACGGGGCGGAAGTCGTCGACGTGCGGCAGCATCGCGCGGATGCCGCGCGCCTTGGGCTGGAAGGCCTCGAAGCGCAGCAGCGGGTTCAGCCACACCAGCCGGCGACAGCTCTTGTGCAGCCGCTCCATCTCGAAGGCCAGGTCATCGGCGGCCTCGTGCTCGAGGCCGTCGGAGACCAGCAGCACGGTGGCGCGCGAGCCCAGCACGCGCCGCGCCCACAGCCGGTTGAAGGCGTGCAGCGAGTGCGCGATGCGCGTGCCGCCCGACCAGTCCTTCACGCTGGCGGTGCACTGGGCGACGGCGACGTCGACGTCGCGCTGGCGCAGCAGCGGCGTCAGGCGGGTCAGCCGAGTGCCGAAGGCGAAGGTCTCCACCGAAGGCCCGGCCTGCCCCAGCAGGTGCGCGAAGTGCAGCAGCATGCGCGAGTAGCGCGCCATCGAGCCCGAGACGTCGGCCAGCACCACCAGCGGCGGCACCACGTGGCGCGGCGCGCGGTGGCGCAGCGGCAGGAACTCGCCGCCCACCCGGCCGGCCTCGAGCAGCGTGGCGCGCAGGTCCAGCCGGCCCGGGCGCGGGCTGGCCTCGCGGCGGCGCGTGGGCAGCGGCGGGAACGCCGGCTTCAGCCGGGTGAGCAGGCGCAGCGCCTCGCGGAACTCGTCGTTGCTCATGGTCTCGAAGTCGGCCTTCTGCAGCCGCTCCTGGCTGCTGGCCGTGAGCGTGGCCTCGAGTTCGATCTCGGCCGGCGGCGGCGCCTTGGCCGGCGCGTCGCGGCTGCTGGGGAACAGGGCATCGCCCAGGCGCCGGTTCTCCTTCACCGGCGGCGGCGTGTTGGTGTTCACGCGCGGCAGCAGCAGCGCGCGCATGCGGCCGGCGAGGTCGGGATCGCGCCAGTACAGCGTGAAGGCCTGGTCGAAGAGGGTCTGCTGCTCGTGGCGGCTGACGAAGCAGGCCGAGAGCACGGCGTGGAAGTCGGCCTTGCCTTCGAGGCCGGCCACGGGCAGGGCCTGAAGCGCCAGCATCACGCGGTCAGAGCCCACGGGCAGCCCGGCCGTGCGCAGCACGCGGGCGAAGTGCAGCACGTTCTCGGCGAGGCGGCCGGGGGTTTGGCCAGAGGGCAGCATGGTGGCGCTCGGGGCTTCGACAGGCTCAGCCCGAACGGAAGCTATCGCAAGGCCGGCTCCCTATCCGGCCCGGCCTGGGTCCGCACAAGGCCCAGCCCCCGTTCGGCCTGAGCCTGTCGAAGGCCCCTCGCCGCCCCATCACGCCGCCGCCGCGCGCGCCTGCTCGATCAGCCGCGCCACCTCGTCGGCGCCCACGCGCGCGATGTCGTCCTGGTACTTCAGCAGCAGGCCCAGGGTGTTCTGCACGACCTCGGGGTCGAGCACCACGGTGTCGAGCTCGCGCAGCGCGCGCGTCCACTCGATGGTTTCGGCCACGCCGGGCAGCTTGTACAGCTCGATCTCGCGCAGCCGCTGCACGAAGGCCACGATCTCGCGCGCCAGGCGCTCGGGCGCGCCGGGCACCTTGCGGCGGATGATCTCGAGCTCGCGCGCGGCATCGGGGAAGCCCACCCAGTGGTACAGGCAGCGCCGCTTGACGGCGTCGTGCACCTCGCGCGTGCGGTTGCTGGTGAGCACGACGATGGGTGGCGCCTTCGCCTTGACGGTGCCCATCTCGGGGATGGTGATCTGGAAGTCCGACAGCACCTCCAGCAGGAAGGCCTCGAAGGGCTCGTCGGCGCGGTCGAGCTCGTCGATCAGCAGCACCGGCGGCACGGGCCGCGCGGGGTCTATCGCATCGAGCAGCGCGCGCTTGACGAGGAAGGCGTCGGTGAACAGGCGCGCGGCCAGCGCGGCACGGTCGTCCGCGCTGCCGCCCGAAGAGGACTCCGCCAGGCGGATCTCGAGCATCTGCCGCGCGTAGTTCCACTCGTAGGCAGCGCCGGCGAGGTCCAGACCCTCGTAGCACTGCAGCCGGATCAGCGGGCGGCCGAGCGCGGCGGCCAGCGTGCGCGCGATCTCGGTCTTGCCGGTGCCGGGCTCGCCCTCCAGGAACAACGGTCGGCCCAGCTTGAGCGCCAGGAACACGACCGTCGCCAGGCGACGGTCGGCCACGTAGTCGTGCGCCGCCAGCGCGCGCTCGACCTCGTCGATGCTCGCCGGCAGCGCGGCCGCCACGCCTTCAGCCGACGGCGAACCGGTCAAGGTGCCGTCAGCCGACGGCACGGGCCGCCAGCACCGGGATCAGCGCCGCGCGGTACTCGGCCGAGCCGTGCAGGTCGCTGTTCAGGCCCTCGGCGCTGACCGTGGCGCCTGCCAGCGCCGCGGCGCTGTAGTTGCCGGCCAGTTGCGCCTCCAGGCCCGACGCGCGGAACACGCCGTTGCCCCCGCCCGTGACGGCCACGCGCACGCCCTTGGGGCCCTTGCTCGCGAACACGCCGATGATCGAGAAGCGCGACGCCGGCTGCTTGAACTTCTGCCAGCCCGCCTTCTCGGGGATGGGGAAGCTCACCGCGGTGATGACCTCGTCCTCGGCCAGCGCCGTCGTGTACAGGCCCTGGAAGAAGTCGTCGGCGGCGATGTCGCGGCGGTCGGTGTGCACCGTGGCGCCCAGGCCCAGCACGGCCGCCGGGTAGCAGGCGGCGGGGTCGTTGTTGGCAAGGCTGCCGCCGATCGTGCCGCAGTTGCGCACCTGGCGGTCGCCGATGCTGCCGGCGAGGTCGGCCAGCGCCGGGATCGCCGCGCGCACCTCGGCGCTGGCGGCCACGGTGGCGTGGGTGGTCATGGCGCCGATCTTCACGACGCCGCCGCCGACCGTGATGCCCTTGAGCCCGGCGATGCCGGCCAGGCTGGCCAGCGCCTCGGGCGCGGCCAGGCCCAGGCGCATCGACGGCAGCAGGCTCTGGCCGCCGGCCAGGATCTTGGCGCCGGCCGCGGCAGCCGCCTTGGCTTCGGCCACGGACTGCGCGGCGCTGAACTGGAAGCTCTGCATGGTGTGTTCTCCTCGTTCTCGGTCAGGTTGCGGCGCTCACAGCTTGCCGTGCGCGGCCTTCCACACCGTGTGCGGCGTGGCGGGCATGGGCACGTCCTTCACGCCCAGCGCGTTGCAGATGGCGTTGATGACGGCCGGCGGCGAGCCGATGGCGCCGGCCTCGCCGCAGCCCTTCACGCCCAGCGGGTTGTGCGTGCAGGGCGTGCCCTTGGCCGTCTCGACCGTGAAGCTCGGCATGTCGTCGGCGCGCGGCATGGCGTAGTCCATGTAGCTGCCACTGAGCAGCTGGCCGCTGTCGTTGTCGTACACGCCGTGCTCGAGCAGCGCCTGGCCGATGCCCTGCGCCAGGCCGCCGTGCACCTGGCCCTCGACGATCATCGGGTTGACGACGTTGCCGAAGTCGTCCACCGCGGTGAAGCGGTCGACGCGCGTGCGGCCGGTGGCAGGATCGACCTCGACCTCGCAGACGTAGGTGCCGGCCGGGTAGGTGAAGTTGCTCGGGTCGTAGAAGGCGTTCTCGTTGAGGCCCGGCTCGAGCTTGTCGTGCGGGAAGTTGTGCGGCACGTAGGCGGTGAGCGAGACACTGGCGAAGGGCACCGCCTTGTCGGTGCCGGCCACCTTGAACTGGCCGTCCTCGAAGACGATGTCACTGTCGGAGGCCTCCATCAGGTGCGCGGCGATCTTCTTGCCCTTGGCGATGATCTTGTCCAGCGCCTTGACGATGGCCGTGCCGCCCACGGCCAGCGAGCGGCTGCCGTAGGTGCCCATGCCGAAGAGGATCTTGCCGGTGTCGCCGTGCTCGATCGACACGTCGTCCATCGGGATGCCAAGCTTGTCGGCCACCACCTGCGCGAAGGTCGTCTCGTGGCCCTGGCCGTGGCTGTGGCTGCCGGTGAACACCGTGACCTTGCCGGTGGGGTGCACGCGCACCTCGCCGGCCTCGAACAGCCCGGCGCGCGCGCCCAGGGCTCCCGCGACGCTGGACGGCGCGATGCCGCAGGCCTCGATGTAGGCGGAGTAGCCGATGCCGCGCTTGAGCCCCTTGGCGGCGCTGGCCGCCTTGCGCGCGGCGAAGCTGGCGACGTCGGCCAGCTCGATGGCGCGCGTCATCGTGGCGTTGTAGTCGCCGGTGTCGTACGTGAGCCCGACGGGCGTGGCGTACGGGAAGCTGGTGATGAAGTTGCGGCGGCGGATCTCGGCCGGGTCGATGCCCATCTCGGTGGCCGCGGTCTCGACGATGCGCTCGAGCAGGTAGGTGGCCTCGGGCCGGCCGGCGCCGCGGTAGGCATCGACCGGCGCGGTGTTGGTGAACACCGCCTTGACCTCGCACCAGATCTTGGGCGTCTTGTACTGGCCGGCCAGCAGCGTGGCGTGCAGGATGGTCGGGATGCAGCTCGCGAACGTGGACAGGTACGCGCCCATGTTGGCCGTGGTGTCGGCGCGCAGGCCCAGGAAGTGGCCGTCCTTGTCGAGCGCGAGCTGCGCCGTCGTAACGTGGGCGCGGCCGTGGGCGTCGGACAGGAAGGCCTCGCTGCGCTCGGCCGTCCACTTGATCGGGCGCCGAAGCTGCTTGCTCGCCCACACCAGCGCCGTCTCCTCGCCGTAGAGGTAGATCTTGCTGCCGAAGCCACCGCCGACGTCGGGCGCGATCACGCGCATCTTGTGCTCGGGAATGCCCAGCACGAAGGCACACATCAGCAGCCGCTCGACGTGCGGGTTCTGGTTGCTGACGTACAGCGTGTACTCGTCGGCGGCGGCGTTGTAGCTGGCGTTGGCGCAGCGCGGCTCCATCGCGTTGGGGATGAGCCGGTTGTTGCGGAACTGCAGCGTCGTCACGTGGGCAGCACTGGCGAAGGCGGCGGCCACGCCGTCCTTGTCGCCGATGCCCCAGTGGTAGCAGAGGTTGCCCGGCGCGTCATCGTGCACGTTGGAGGCGATGGCGGTGGCCTTCGCGGTGTCGATCACGGGCGTGAGCACCTCGTAGTCGACCTCGATCAGGTCGCGCGCGGCCTGGGCCTGCGCCAGCGTCTCGGCCACGACCAGGGCCACGCGGTCGCCCACGTAGCGCACCTTGCCGTCGGCCAGCACCGGGTGCTTGGGCTCCTTCATGGGCGTGCCGTCGAGGCTGTTGATCAGCCAGCCGCAGGGCAGGCCGCCCACGCCCTTGAAGGGCTCGCCGGTGAACACGGCCACCACCCCCGGAGCCTTGGCGGCCGCCGAGGTGTCGATGGACTTGATGCGCGCGTGCGCGTGCGGGCTGCGGAGGAAGACCCCGTGGGTCTGCCCCGGCAGCGTGATGTCGTCCGTGTACTGGCCGCGGCCGGTGAGGAAGCGCGTGTCCTCGCGGCGCTCGACCGACTGGCCGACAAAACCCTGGCGTGCGTTCATGGTGCGGTGCTCCTGGTCTCGTGGAAGGTGGTCAGGCCGTGGCCTTCATGTCGGCGGCGCCCTTGATGACCGCCTTGACGATGTTGTGGTAGCCGGTGCAGCGGCAGATGTTGCCCTCGAGCGCCTCGCGCACCTGGGCCTCGCTGTGGCAGCCGTGGTGGGCGGCGAGGTCCACCGCGCTCATCACCATGCCCGGCGTGCAGAAGCCGCACTGCAGGCCGTGGCAGGCCTTGAAGGCGGCCTGCATCGGATGCAGCGTGCCGTCGGCGGCCTCCAGGCCCTCGATGGTGGTGACGCTGCGGCCGGCGGCCTGGTGCGCCAGCACGTTGCAGCTCTTCACGGCGCGGCCGTCGACGTGCACGGTGCAGGCGCCGCACTGCCCGGTGTCGCAGCCGACGTGCGTGCCCGTCAGGCGCAGGTGCTCGCGGATGAATTCCACCAGCAGCGTCTGCGGCGGGACTTCCCGGGTGACGGACTGTCCGTTGACGGTGAGGGTGAGCGGTGTGCTCATGGGATTCGTCTCCTTGTGGTGTGGGCCTGCCCGACAGCACGGCGCCGGGCGCCCTGCGCCCTGGCCCTGGCCATCGTTGTTCTCGATGCTGGTCATACGGGGCCGTGTCGTCACGCTGGCGAATACCCTAAGACGGACAGCGACCGGGACCACGCTCAGCCGAGTGTGCCACTCCTGCACACCCCCGGCACCGCTGAATCGGGAACGACGACGCCGTGGCCACCCGGGGGTGGCACACGGCGCGAGGAGGGGGTTGCGGACCGGGGCGCCGCGCGCGTGAGCGCGTCAGCGGAAGCGCGACTGCGGCACCACGCGCAGGTCGCCGGGCAGCGACGCGATGTAGTCGGCCATCTGCTTGAGCTCGGCGCGGGTGAAGGGCTTGACCTGCGCCGCCATGATGCCGTTGGCGCGGCCGACCGTGCGGTTGCCCTCGATACCGTAGGCCCGAAGCGAGACGTACAGGTAGTCGGCGGGCTGGCCGGCGAGCGTGGGGTAGGCGCCGTTGAGGGGCGTGTTGCAGTTGGCGCCGTGGCAGGAGACGCAGGCGCCCTTGGTCAGCAGGGCCTGCACGGCGGCGCTGGGCTGGCGGGCGGCCGCATCGGCCACGGGCTTGATCATGGACGCGCCGTGCTGCTCGTAGAAGGCGCCGAGGTCGGCCATCTCCTGCTCGCTGAGCATGCCGGCGACGCCGCGCATCGTGGGGTGCTTGCGCTCGCCCTTGGCGTAGGCCTGCAGCGCGGCGACGATGTACTGGGCGTTCTGGCCCGAGATCATGGGCACCCGGTGCACCTCGGGGAAGCTCGACTGGTAGCCCGGGATGCCGTGGCAGCCGATGCACTGGGCGGCGCGCTGTTCGCCGCGCTTGACGTCCTGAGCCTGGGCGGCGGTGGCGACGACGCCGGCCAGGGCCAGCAGGAGGGGGGCGACAAGCTTGGTCTTCACGGGCGATACTCGACTTCGGAAACGTCTCGGGACAGCCTGCGATTATAGGGGGGCGCCTATACTGATCCGATGAGATTCCAAGGCTCCGAACGCTACGTCGCCACGCCCGACCTCATGCTGGCGGTGAATGCCGCGCTCACGCTGAAGCGCCCCCTGCTGGTGAAGGGCGAACCCGGCACCGGCAAGACCATGCTGGCCGAGGAGGTTGCCCAGGCCCTGGGCATGCCGCTGCTGCAGTGGCATGTCAAGAGCACCACCAAGGCGCAGCAGGGCCTGTACGAGTACGACGCCGTCAGCCGGCTGCGCGACAGCCAGCTGCCCGACGCCGACAGCGCGGCCAAGGTGCGCGACATCCGCAACTACATCGTGCAGGGCGTGCTCTGGCAGGCCTTCACGGCCGAGCAGCCGGTGGCACTGCTGATCGACGAGGTGGACAAGGCCGACATCGAGTTCCCGAACGACCTGCTGCGCGAGCTCGACCGCATGGAGTTCTACGTCTACGAGACGCGCGAGCTGGTGCGGGCGAAGCACCGGCCGCTGGTGTTCATCACCAGCAACAACGAGAAGGAGCTGCCCGACGCCTTCCTGCGCCGCTGCTTCTTCCACTACATCAAGTTCCCCGACGCCGAGACGATGCAGGCCATCGTCGACGTGCACTTCCCCGGCCTGAAGCGCGAGTTGCTGGCGCGCGCGATGAAGACCTTCTTCGACGTCCGCGGCCTTCCCGGCCTGAAGAAGAAGCCCAGCACCAGCGAGCTGCTCGACTGGCTGAAGCTGCTGGTGGCCGAGGACATCCCGCTGGAGGCGCTGCAGTCCTCCGACGACAAGGTGGCGATCCCGCCGCTGGTGGGCGCGCTGCTGAAGAACGAGCAGGACCTGACCCTGTTCGAGAAGCTCGTCTTCATGCAGAAGCACAACCGCTGAAGCCGCCGTCCGCCCCGGCCGTTCGCGCTGAGCCTGTCGAAGCGCCGCACGCCACAGGGGATTCGACAGGCTAAGCCCGAATGGACTCCCCTTGAGCAGCTGGCCCCCGATCGTCACCTTGCACGGCACGCATGCCAAGCTGGTGCCGCTGGCGCGCGAGCACCACGACGCGCTGGTGCGCGCGGCACAGGACGGCGAGCTCTGGCGGCTGTGGTACACGGCCGTGCCCTCGCCCGAGGGCATGGCCGCCGAGATCGAGCGCCGCCTCGCGCTGGCCACGGCCGGCTCGATGCGGCCCTTCACCGTGCTCGACGCCGCCGGCACCGTGGCGGGCATGACGACCTACATGAACATCGACGCGAAGAACCGCCGCGTCGAGATCGGAAGCACCTGGACGGCCCGCAGCGCCCAGCGCACGGCGCTGAACACCCAGTGCAAGCGGCTGCTGCTGGGCCACGCCTTCGAGGCGCTGGCCTGCATCGCGGTGGAGTTCCGCACGCACCGCCTGAACGTGCAGAGCCGGCGCGCCATCGAGCGGCTGGGCGCGCAGCTCGACGGCATCCTGCGAGCCCACCAAGTCGGGCCCGACGGCACGCTGCGCGACACCGCGGTCTACAGCATCACCGCGGCCGAATGGCCCACGGTGCGCAACCACCTCGACTGGCAGCTCGCCAGGCCGCGCGACTGACGCCGGCCGCCCGCAGCAAGGATCTCCATGGCCACCAAGAGCAGAAAGCCCCAGCCGATCACGGCCCTCGACCTCTGGCAGTTCGAGCGCCTCGGCGCCCCCAGCCTCGGCCCCGACGGCGCGCAGGCGGTGGCCTCGCTGACGCGCTACTCGATGGACGAGAACAAGGGCTCGACGCAGCTGTGGCTGCTGTCCACCCTGGGCGGCGAGCCGCGCGCGCTGACGGCCTGCGGCGACAAGGACGGCGCGCCCCGCTGGAGCCCCCGCGGCGACCTGATCGCCTTCACCGCGCAGCGCGAGCAGCAGGGCGCCAAGGACAAGACGCCGCAGCTGTACCTGATCGCTCCCGACGGCGGCGAGGCGCGCCGCGCCGCCACCGTGGCCACCGGCGTGGAGGCCTTCCGCTGGATGCCCGACGGCCGGCGGCTGGTCTTCCTGAGCTGGGTGTGGCCCGAACTGAAGGGCGCGAAGGCGCAGGCCGAGCGCCACAAGAGCTTTTCCGAGCGCAAGGAGACCGGCTACGCCACCAGCGAGGCGCAGTACCGCCACTGGGACCGCAACCTGCCCATGGGCCGCGTGGTGCACCTGCACCTGCTCACGCCGGGCGCCGACGGCCGGCCGGGCACGGTGCGCGACCTGTTCGAGGGCACGCCCTACGAGCTGCCGCGCGCCGACCCGGGCGTCGACCACTTCGACATCGCGCCCGACGGCCGCAGCCTGGTGTTCTGCTTCGACCCCGCCCCCGAAAAGCGCATCGACGGCCGATCGGCGCTGGTCGAGCTCGACCTGAAGACCGGCCGCTTCACGACGCTGGCGCAGGACGCCGACTGGGACTTCGCCGCGCCGCGCTACAGCCCCGACGGCCGGCGCATCGCCTTCACGGCGCAGCACGTGGGCCTCAAGCACACCATGCCCGAGCAGCTGGCGGTGCTGGAGCGGGGCGCCCGGCCGCGCTGGGAGGTCGTCAGCGCCGAGTGGGACCACGCCGTGCAGGCCCCGCTGGCCTGGCAGGCCGACGGCGGCGCCGTGCTGCTGCCGGCCGAGCAGAAGGGACGCCGCCACCTGTGGCGCTTCGACCTGGCCGAGCGGCGGGCCGAGGTCGTCGTCGCGGGCGGCTGGGTGAGCGCCTACGACCAGGCCGCCGGCACCCTGGTGACGCTGGCCGACAGCGCGCTGCACCCGGCGCGGCTGCACGCGCACGCGCCGGGCGCGGCGCCGCGCCGCCTCGAGCACTTCAACGACGCGCTGCTGGCGCGGCTCGCCCTCGGCCGCGTCGAGGAGGCCTGGGTGAAGGGCGCGTTAGGCGAGCCGGTGCAGGTGTGGCTCACCTTCCCGCCCGGCTTCGACGCGAAGAAGAAGCACCCGGTGATGCACAACATCCACGGCGGCCCGCACACCGGCCCCGGCGACAACTGGCACTACCGCTGGAACACGCAGGTGTTCGCGGCCCAGGGCTACGTGGTGGCCAGCGTCAACTACCACGGCAGCTCGGGCTTCGGCCACGCCTTCCTGGACAGCATCACGCACCGCTGGGGCGAGCTGGAGCTGCAGGACATCGAGGCCGCCACCGACTGGCTGCTGAAGAAGCCCTGGGTGGACCGTCGGCGCGTGTTCGCCGCCGGCGGCAGCTACGGCGGCTTCATGGTGGCCTGGATGAACGGCCACGTGAAGCCCGGCCGCTACCAGGCCTACGTGTGCCACGCCGGCTGCTTCGACTGGGTGGGCATGTTCGCCGACGACGCCTACACCTGGCACGCCAAGGAGCTGGGTGCCTGGTACTGGGACGACATGGCCCGCGTGCACGCCCAGAGCCCGCACGCCTTCGCGAAGCACTTCGCCACGCCCACGCTGGTGATCCACGGCGCGCTGGACTACCGCGTGCCCGACGCGCAGGGCCTGGCCTACTACCACACGCTGAAGGCGCTGAAGGTCGACGCGCGGCTGCTTTGGTTTCCCGACGAGAACCACTGGATCCTGAAGCCGCGCAACAGCCGGCTGTGGCACGAGGAGTTCTTCGGCTGGCTGGCGGCGCACGACCCCGGTCGCGCCGCCCGGCCCCCCCGCAAGCCGCGCGCGCGCTGAGCCCGGTCAACGCGGCGGAATCGCCGCTGCGGCAGCGCCGGCGCCCTGCCCCACAATCGGCCACCCGCAGGCCACACCATGCTGATCGACTTCTTCCAGACGCTGCGCGCCGCCCGGCTGAAGGTGTCGGTGACCGAGTACCTGGCGCTGCTCGAGGCGCTGCAGGCCGGCGTCATCGGGCCCTCGGTCGACGACTTCTACGTGCTGGCGCGCACCGTGCTCGTCAAGGACGAGGCGCAGTTCGACAAGTTCGACCGCGCCTTCTCGGCCTACTTCAAGGGCGTGGAGCTGCTCACCGACTTCACGCAGGACGTGCCGCTGGAGTGGCTGCGCAAGACGCTGGAGCTGGAGCTCACGCCCGAGCAGAAGGCCGCGATCGAGAAGATGGGCTGGGACGAGCTGATGGAGACGCTGAAGAAGCGCTTCGAGGAGCAGAAGGAGCGCCACGAGGGCGGCAACCGCATGATCGGCACCGGCGGCACCAGCCCCTTCGGCGCCCACGGCTACAACCCGCAGGGCGTGCGCATCGGCCAGGGCGGCGGGCGCAACAAGAGCGCCGTCAAGGTGTGGGACCAGCGGGCCTACCGCGACTACGACGACACCAAGGAGCTCGGCACGCGCAACATCAAGGTGGCGCAGCGGCGGCTGCGGCGCTTCGCGCGCGAGGGCGCCGAGATGGAGCTCGACCTCGACGGCACCATCCGAGGCACGGCGGCCAACGCCGGGTGGCTGGACATCCGCATGCAGCCCGAGCGCCACAACAAGGTGAAGGTGCTGCTGCTGATGGACGTCGGCGGCACCATGGACGAACACGTGCACCGCGTGGAAGAGCTGTTCAGCGCCGCCAAGAGCGAGTTCAAGCACCTCGAGTTCTTCTACTTCCACAACTGCGTCTACGACTTCGTCTGGAAGAACAACCGCCGCCGCTTCAGCGAGAAGACCGCCACCTGGGACCTGCTGCGCACCTACAACCGCGACTGGAAGCTGGTGTTCGTGGGCGACGCGACGATGAGCCCCTACGAGATCCTGCAGCCCGGCGGCAGCGTCGAATACAACAACGAGGAGCCGGGCGCCGAGTGGCTGCAGCGGCTGACGCACGCCTTCCCGCACCACGCCTGGATCAACCCCGAGCCGCAGGGCGTGTGGGGCTACCGGCAGAGCATCGCCATCGTGCAGCAGCTCGTGGGCCAGCGCATGTTCCCGCTCACGCTGGCCGGGCTGGAGGGCGCGATGCGCTTGCTCAGCAAATGACGCGCCCGGCCTGGCCGTGGCGCGGCGGGTCGCACCTGCGCCGCTGCCTGGCGGCCGCGGGGGCCGCCCTGGCAGCGGCACTGGCCTCGGGTTGCGCCAGCACGCCGCCCTCTCTGCCGCCTTCTCCGCCGCCGCCCTCGTCCACGCCGCCGGCCGCCGTGGGCGGCGCCTTCTCGCTGCTGAGCGAGCAGGAGTACGAGCAGCAGTCGCCCACGCTGGGCGTGCGACTGGAGATCGTCGCCCCGGCGGCGCTCAAGGCGCTGCTCGAGCGACACCTCGACGTCGTGCGCCTGGGCGCGCTGGCCGGCGACGATGTCGACGACACCGAGTGGGCGCGCCTGGTGGATGCCAGCCCGGCGCAGGTGCGCGACCTGCTGCAGACCGAGGGCTACTTCGCGCCGGTGGTGCGCATCGAGCGCACGCCGGGCCGTGCCAGCGGCCAGCCCGACCTGGTGCGCCTGAGCGTCGAGCCCGGCCCGCAGGTGCGCGTCTCGCGCGTCACCATCGAGGTCGAGGGCCCGCTGGAGCGCGCCGCCAGAGCGGGCGACCCGTACGCGCAGGAAGTGCTGGCATCCCTGCGCAAGACCTGGGAACTGCCGGCCGGCAGCGGCTTCCGCAACGGCGCCTGGGCCGATGCCAAGGCAGCGGCCCTGTCGCGCCTGCGCGGCGCGGGCTTCGCGTCCGCGCTGTGGGCAGGCACGGGCGCGGCGGTGAACCTGGAGCGCGGCGAGGTCCGCCTGTTCCTGGTGGCCGACAGCGGGCCGCTGTACCGGCTGGGCACGCTGCAGGTGGAGGGCCTCGTGGCCCAGGACGCCGAGACCGTGCGCAACCTGGCCTACACGCGCCGCGGCGTGCCCGTGACCGAGACCCTGCTGCTGGACTTCCAGGAGCGGCTGCGCAAGTCGGGCCTGTTCGACACGGTCGCCGTCACGCTGGACGCCGACCCCGCGCAAGCCGACGCCGCCAGCGTGCTGGTCCGCGTGAGCGAGACGCCGCTGCAGAGCTACACCTTCGGCGTCGGCGTCAGCGCCAACACCGGCCCCCGCTTCTCGGTGGAACAGCAGCTGCGGCGGCCCTTCGGCCTGGCGCTGTCGGGCGCGACGCGCGTCGAGGTCGGCCAGAAGCGCCAGGCCTGGAACGTCGAGTTCAGCACGCGGCCCAACGAGCGGCTTTACCGCAACCTGCTGGGCGCGGCCGGCGAGCGGCTGAGCTCCGACAACGACGTCGTGCTGTCGCAACGGCTGCGCCTGGGGCGCACGCAGGACACGCAGCGCGTCGAGCGGCTGGGCTTCGTGGAGTGGGAGCGCTCCAGCCGCCGCACCGACGCCGGCGAGCGCACCGACGCGGTGGCCCTGTCGCTGAACTTCCACGGCGGCTGGCGAGACCTCGACAGCATCGTGCTGCCCACCCGCGGCGAGACGCTGTCCACGCAGTTCGCCATCGGCCGCAGCAACGGCACCGACGCCAAGGCCGGCACGTTCGGCCGCGCCTACGGCCGCGTCACGGTCTACCGGCCGCTGGGCCGCACGCTGTACGCGCAGGCCCGGCTGGAGCTGGGGCGCGTGTTCCTTGAGCCAGGCATGGTCGTGCCGGAGTCGCTGCGCTGGCGCGCTGGCGGCGACGAGTCCGTGCGCGGCTATGGCTTCCGCTCGCTGGGCCCGGTCGTAGACGGTGCGGTGGGCAGCGGCGAGACCTTGTTCACCACCAGCGTGGAGATCGCACGCCCGTTCCTGGCCAGCATGCCGTCGCTGTGGGGTGCGTTGTTCGTCGACGGCGGCAACGCCGCCACCAGCTTCGCGGCACTGGCCCCCGTGTGGGGCTACGGCTTCGGGGTGCGCTGGCGCAGCCCGGTGGGCCCGCTGCGCTTGGATCTCGCCTGGCCCGAGCGCAGCTCCAGGCCGCGGCCGCACTTCAGCGTCGGCATCGCGTTCTAGGGTGGCAGCATGAGCGACGCGCCGCAGCACCCGCCACCCCGCCCGCCGGCCGCGCTGCACGCCAGCGGCGCGGCACGGCCCTGGCGCACGCTGGTGTCGTTCGGCGCGCCACTGGCCTGGGTGCTGGCGCTGGCGCTGCTGGTGCTGGGCGGCGTGGCAGCCACGCTGCACCTGCTGCTGCAACGCGAGGCCGGCACCCGCTGGCTGCTGCAGCAGGTGCCTGGGCTCAGCGTGCAGGGCTGGCAGGGTGCGCTCGTCGGTGACCGCTGGCGCGCCGATCGGCTGCGCTTCGAATGGGACGGCGGCCGCGCTGCCGTCGAGCTGCGCCAGCTCGATGCCGGCCCGCTGCACTGGCGCTGGCGGCCAGGACCGGACGCCTGGCTGGGCCTGGCGATCGACGAGTTGCGGGCCGCCGAGATCGTCGTCGACACCGGGCCGCCGACACCGGGTGCGGTTCCGCTGCCCGATCACATTGCGCCCCCGGTGGCGCTGGAGCTGGCGCGCGCGCGCGTCGGCACGCTGAAGGTCGACGATCTCCCGGCGGCCCGCGAGCTCGCACTCGAGGGCCTGGCGATCGACCCGCGCCCAGGGGGTGCCCACCGCGTGGTCCGCCTGGTGGGCACCGTGGCCGGCGTGGCGGCGGAGATCAGTGGCCGCGTCGGGACGACGGCGCCCCTGCCGCTGGACCTGCGCGCCCGTGCAACCCCGGCGGCGGGCAGCACGCTGCCGCCGTGGACCGCCACCGCCACGCTAACCGGCAACGCGCTGACCAGTGCGCTGCAGGCCCGGCTGCAAGGGCCGGCCGGCCCGGGGCGTGCCGCGCAGACGGCGGAGCTGACGGCCGCCCTGCGGCTGCTGGAACCCTGGCCGCTGGAACGCCTGGCCCTGCGCACGCGCGATCTCGACCTGTCGGCCCTCCACGCCGCTGCGCCGCGCACGCGGCTGGCGGGCGAGGCCCAGTTGCGTCTGGCCGGCCACGACGCACCGGCCTCGGCCCGCCTGGCCTTCACCAACGCGCTGCCCGGCTCCTGGGCGCAGCGCCGCCTGCCCATCGCCAGGCTCACGGCCGACCTGAGCGGCACCCCTGCCCGGGCCGACCGACTGCAGCTCGTGCGCGCCGAGGCAGTGCTGGCCGACGGCGCGCGCAGCGCCGGCCGCGTGCAGCTGCAGGCCCTCTGGGAGGGCACGGTGCTCGAGCTGCAGGGCCGGCTCGACGAAGTCGCCCCGGGCCGGCTCGATCCCCGCGCACCGGCCATGGTGCTGTCGGGCCCGTTGCAGCTGCGGCTGGCCGGCGTTCGTTCGCCCGACCCCGCGGCTGCCGCCCCCACAGGCACCCTGTCGCTGGGCTGGCAGTTCGACCTCACGGGCCAGCTCGACGGCATGCCGCAGCCGGTGCGCCTGAGCTCGCGCGGCGAGGCCGACGACCGCCGGCTCGACATCGAGCGTGTGCGCGCCGTCGCCGGCGGCGCACAGGCCGACGCGCAGTTGCGCCTGGCGCGCAGCGGCCCCGGCGCCCGCGCCGACTGGACACTCGCCACCACCGGCAGCGTCATCGACCTCGACCCCACGGTCTGGTGGCCCGGCGACGCCGACGCCGCCTGGCGCCGCGGCCCCAACCGCCTGTCGGGCGGCTGGCAGTTCGACGGCCGGCTGCCCGCCGACGCCGCCAGCCTGGCGCCGCTGGACTTGCTGCAGCGGCTGGCCGGCAACGGCCGCATGCGGCTGCAGGACTCGCAACTGGCCGGCGTGCTGGTGGCTGCCGACGTGACGCTGGGCTACACCGCGGCCGCCGCCCCCACCACGGCGCTGCTGCGCGCCGAGTTGCGCGCCGGCGGCACCGAGTTGCGCGCCGAGGGCCGGCTGGACCCGGCGGGCGACGGCCGCAACGACCGCTGGAACGCCGAGCTGCGCGCCGACGCGCTGCAGACGCTGGCGCCGCTGTTCGCCCTCGTACCCGATATCCAGCCCTGGGCGCCACGCCGCGGCGCCGTCACCCTGGCCATGGGCGCCGAGGGTCGGTGGCCGGTGCTGCGCACCGCCGGCACGGCGCGTCTGTCGCAGCTGCAGGCGGGGGCGCTCACCGTGGCGCAGGGCCGCGCGCAGTGGCGCTTCGAGACACAGGGCGAGCGCTCGCTCGAGGCCCAGGCCGAGGTCGGCGGGCTGGAGTGGCGGAGCGACAACGGCCTTCGCCGTGCCGACCACCTGCGCGTCAACGTCGACGGCACGCTGGCCGAGCACCGCATCGACATCGGTGGCGCCGCGCCGCTGCTGCCCCCCCCGGTGGTGCTGGAGCTTCTGGGCGCCGGCCGCGAGACCGGCACGCGCGCGCAACTCGTGGCCCGCGGCAGCTGGCGCGAGCGCCCTGACGGCGGCGGCCGCTGGCAGGCCCGCGTCGAGCGCGTGGCGCTGGGGGCCTGGGAAGGCAGCACCGCCGACACCCCGCCCGCCGTGACCTGGGCCCAGGCCAGTGGCCTCGACGCGACGCTGGACTTCGGCCCCGACTATGGCCTGCAGGCCGTGCGCGCCAATGCCGGCCGACTGCAGCTCGGCGACGTGCTGGTGCTGCGCTGGGATGCCTTCGAGCTGAGGCTGGGGGAGGCCCGCACCGACTTGCGCCTGCGTGCCGACATCGAGCCCTTCCGGCTGGCGCCCTTGCTGCGCCGGGTGCAGCCGGGCATCGGCTGGGACGGCGACCTGCGCCTGGCCGCCACGCTCGACGTGCGCGCCGGCGAGCGCTTCGACGCCGACCTCGTCTTCGAGCGCCGCGACGGCGACCTGCACATCGACAGCAGCTCGGGCCTGCTGCTGCTGGGCCTGACCGACGTGCGCCTCGACCTGAGCGCGCGCGACGGACGCTGGACGCTGGCGCCGCTGTTCCGCGGCCGCAGCCTCGGCGAGATTTCCGGCAGCATCGTCGCCCAGGCCACGCCGCAGAGCCGCGTTCCCCCCGACACGGCCCCGCTGGCGGGCGCGCTGCAGGCGCGGGTGGCCGACATCGCCATCTGGAGCCCCTGGGTGCCGGCGGGCTGGCGGCTGGGCGGCGAGCTGGATCTGCGGGCGGCGCTGTCGGGCACGCTGGGCCGGCCGCAGCTGACCGGCGCCCTGAGCGGCCGCCGCATCGCCGTGCGCAACCTGCTGCAGGGCGTGAACCTCAGCGAGGGTACGCTGGCCGTGCGGCTGGACGGCGACCGGGCGCGCATCGAGCAGCTCAGCATGAAGGGGGGCGACGGCACGCTCAGTCTCACGGGCGACGCCGAGCTGAGCCGCCAGCCGCGGGCGCGTCTCGCGGTGGAGGCACGGCGGTTCCGCGTCATCGGCCGGGTCGACCGCAGCGTCGTGGCCAGCGGCAGCGCGGTGCTGCAGCTGACCCCCGAAAGGGGCCAGCTCGACGGCCGCTTCACGGTGGACGAGGGCCTGTTCGACGCCAGCCAGCGCGACGCGCCCTCGCTCGACGACGACGTCACCGTGCAGCGCCCAGGCCAGGGACAGGCGGCCTCGGGCCAGGAGCCCGAGGCGCGGCGCAACTTCGTGCTCAACCTCGGGCTCGACCTCGGCGAGCGGCTGCGCGTGCGCGGCCACGGCCTGGACACCGGGCTGCGCGGCGAACTCAAGCTCACCACCCCCGGGGGACGGCTGGCCATCAACGGCACCGTGCGCACCGAGCAGGGCACCTACGCCGCCTACGGCCAGAAGCTCGAGATCGAGCGCGGCATCGTCGCGTTCACCGGCCCGCCCGAGGAGCCGCGGCTGGACATCCTGGCGCTGCGGCCCAACATCGACGTGCGCGTGGGCGTGGCCGTCGCCGGCACGGTGCTGGCGCCCCGTGTGCGCCTGTTCTCCGAGCCCGACATGGGCGAGACCGAGAAGCTCTCGTGGCTGGTGCTGGGCCGCGCCCCCGACGGCCTGGGCCGCACCGACACCGCGCTGCTGCAGCGCGCCGCGCTGGCGCTGCTGGCCGGCGAAGGCCAGGCGCCGACCGACCAGTTGCTGGGTCGCCTGGGCATCGACGACCTCAGCCTGCGGCAAGGCGACGGCGGCGACATCCGCGAGACCGTGGTCACGCTGGGCAAGCAGCTGTCGCGCCGCTGGTACGTAGGCTACGAGCGCGGCGTCAACGCCACCACCGGCACCTGGCAGCTCACCTACCGCATCGCGCAGCGCTTCACGCTGCGGGCGCAGAGCGGGCTGGAGAACTCGCTGGACGTGATCTGGACCTGGCGCTTCCAGGAGACGCCCGCCGACGCGGCCATGCGAAAATCCACCATCGCTCCGCGCTGAAGGCGCCGGCACGCGCACCCGCCGTAGTTCAACGGATAGAACGGGCGCCTCCTAAGCGCCAGATGCAGGTTCGATTCCTGCCGGGGGGACCAGTTTCCGGGCCGCCGAAGCCCTGAGGGCTTCGGGGCGGAAGTTGGAGGTTCGCGCATGCTTGCGCGAACCCGGGAGCACCTCCGATGCGCCCCCGCCTCCGCGATCACCCCGCCCGCATCGTCTTCACCAGTTCCGGCTCCGCCCACAGCTCGTCGACCCGGCCGTAATGGCCCTGCGGCACATCCTCGCGGGCAATGATCCGGTCCTGCGCGCCGGGGCGCGAGAGGTCCAGCCGCTGCGGCGTGATCGGCATGGCCGAGCGCAGGCTGTAGAAGGCCACCACCACCGGCGCCGTCAGCGCGGCCTCGTTCTGCTGCGCCACCACCGCGATGCGCTGCGATTCCAGCCGCACCAGCGAGCCCGTGGGGTAGATGCCCAGGCTCTGGACGAATGCCGCGAACAGCGTGGTGTCGAAGTGGCCCTTCCAGCCGGCCATGCGGGCGATGGAGGTCGCCGGGTCCCAGCCCGCCTTGTAGGGGCGGTTCGAGGTGATGGCGTCGTGGACGTCGCAGATGGCGCCCATGCGCGCCAGCCGCTGCAGGTGCTCGCCGGACAGGCGGTGCGGGTAGCCCGTGCCGTCGACTCGCTCGTGGTGGTGCAGGGCCACGTCGAGCGCCGCGGCCGTGGCGGCACGGCCCTGCTGCAGCAGCTCGTGGCCGCGCACCGGATGGGAGCGCATCACCCCGAACTCGGCGTCGGTGAGCTTGCCGGGCTTGTTGAGCACCTCCAGCGGCATCAGGGCCTTGCCGATGTCGTGCAGCAGGCCGGCCTGGCCGGCATCGCGGCACTCGGTCTCGCTCAGGCCGATGCGGCGGCCCAGCGCCACCATCAGCGCGCACACGGCCACCGAGTGCATGTAGGTGTAGTCGTCGCGCGTCTTCAGTCGCGCCAGGCTGACCAGCGCGCCGGGGTTGCGCATCACCGATTGCGTGATGTCCTCCACCAGCGGCAGGCAGGCCTCGGCGTCGAGCGTGCGGCCCATGCGCGCCTCGCCGAACATGGCGATCACGGCGCGGCGGCTGCGGTTGCACACGGCCGCGGCCTCGCGCAGTTCGGCCTCGAAGTCCTGGCCGGCCACCGCCACGTGCGCAGCGGCCGGCGCGGACGCCGGCGCCGGGGCGGGTGCCGGGCTGGCCGCCGGCGGCGAGGGCGGCGGCACCCGGGCGGCGTCGACATCCAGGCCCAGCGAGGTGTCGATCCAGCACTCGCGCACGCCCGACTCATGCACCTGCGCCAGCGTGCGCGGGTCGTCGATCACGAAGCGCGTGCGCCAGAAGGGGTGGTTGATCCACGAGCCTTCCAGCCGCAGCAGGTGCATGCCCACACGGAGCTCGGATACGGTGATCTTCTTTTCCATGAGCCCTGTCGGCGTGCCTGAAGGACGCCTTCAGGCGACCTTTTCGGCGCCGGCCCAGCGGGCTTGAGGCCGTCGGCGTGGCGCACTCATCACCCCGTCACGGAAGCGCCGTGCAATCCTGCCCTCGTGCCACACCATGTCCCCGTTCGCTCCTGCCGCGGCTTTCCCGCACTGGTGACGGCGCAGGGGCTGTCGGCCCTGGCCGACCACGCGCTGCTGATCGTGGCCATGGCCCGACTTGCCGAGCTCGGTCTTGCGGGCTGGTGGGCGCCGCTGCTGAAGTTGGTGTTCACGCTGGCCTATGTGCTGCTGGCGCCGCTGGTGGGCGGCTGGGCCGACAGCCGGCCCAAGCGGGCTGCCCTCCGCGCGACGCTGCTGATCAAGGCCACCGGCTTGGTCATTCTGATGGCCGGTGGTCACCCGCTGCTGGCGATGGCCCTGGCCGGCGTCGGCGCCGCGGCGGCCGCACCGGTGCGCTACGGCTGGGTGGCGCAGGCGATGCCGCCGCCGCGGCTGGTGGCGGCCAACGCCTGGCTGGAAGGCACCCACGTGGCCGCCGCGCTGGCGGGCATCGGCCTGGGCGGCTGGCTGGTGCGGCCGGAGATCGGTGGCGTGACGGGCGCCTGCGGTGTCCTGCTGGCCTTGCAGGCCGGCGCATGGCTGCTTCTGATCAAGGTGCCCGAGATGCCGGCGTCGCGCCACCCCTGGTGGCCGCGCGCGATGTGGCGGGACTTCGGTGCCGCACATCAGCGCCTTTGGCGCGATGCCGACGCCGCCCTCTCGCTCGCGCTGACGACGCTGTTCTGGGGCGCCGCCGCGGTGCTGCAGATCGCGGTGCTGCAGTGGGCCGGCCAAGTGCTGGGCCTGCCGTTGCACGAGGCCACGGCACTGCAGCTGGCGGTGGCGCTGGGCATCGTGGCCGGGGCGGGCTGGGCCGGGCGGCACGTGCCGCTGGCCTTGGCGCCCCGCCTGCTGCCTCTGGGCGTGCTGCTCGGACTGGGCACGGCCGCTGCGAGCTGGCTGTCGGACGGGGGCGCGGCACTCGCGGCGATGGCGCTGCTCGGCGCCATGGGCGGCGTGATCGTCGTGCCCATGAACGCACTGCTGCAGAAGCGAGGCCACGCGCTGCTGGGGACGGGCCGGGCGATAGCCGTGCAGAACTTCGCCGAGAACGCCGGCATTCTGTTGATGCTCGCCCTGCATTCGCTGCTGCTGGCGGCCGGGTTCGATGTACGCGCCCTGATAACCCTGCTGGGCCTGGCAGTGGCCGGCGGCGTGGCGCTGCTGATGCTCAGGAGGCGCGCGCCGCCAGCGCCTCTGCCCTGAGCACCGGCTGGACAGCCATTGCCGCCAGGTACTCGCCCTCGACCTCGCACGCGATGCGCCCCCAGTCGAGCTTGAGCGCCGCCAGGCGGGCCTCGCGGCCCAGCGCACGCGCCTCGCCCAGCGCGCCCGCCAGGCGGGCGGCGGTGCCGCAGAAGCCGACCTCGTCGCCGACGCGGGCGAGCAGCCCGTTGTGGCCGTGGTGCACCAGCTGGGCGGCCGCTGCGCAGTCGAAGGCCACCACCGCCAGCCCGCTGGCCATGGCCTCGGGCAGCACGTTGCCCCAGGTCTCGGTGACGCTGGGAAACAGGAACACGTCGGCGCTGGCGTAGTGCGCCGCCAGCTCCTGCCCGCGCTGCAGGCCGGCGAAGTGCGCCTGCGGGCAGCGCTGCTGCATCGCCGCGCGCGAGGGGCCGTCGCCCACGAACACGAGCTTCACGCGCGGGTCGCGCTGCTGCATGGCGGCGTGGGCGGCCAGCAGGGTGTCGAGGTTCTTCTCGGGAGCGATGCGGCCCACGTGCACGGCCACCATGTCG
Source organism: Betaproteobacteria bacterium (assembly GCA_046341655.1). Lineage (GTDB taxonomy): Bacteria > Pseudomonadota > Gammaproteobacteria > Burkholderiales > Burkholderiaceae_C > Rubrivivax. The sequence goes on from JBKDQY010000062.1 coordinate 22,213, forward strand.
CCAGGGCCGGCACCCCAGCGGCGGCGCAGCTCGTCGCTGCGGTGGACGGGGTCGAAGAGGCCAGTGTCGACGCCGCGCGCCACGACGCGCAGGTTCTCGAAGCCTTCGGCGTGCAGTTCGGAGCGCAGGGCCTCGGTGGGCACCATGGTGCAGGCGGTGCGGTTGTGGAACTTGCGCAGGTAGCCCACGATGGGCCGCTGCAGCCAGGCCACGCCGTAGTGCCGGCTGTAGGCGTGGAAGTTGGTGCGGAAGTCAGACACCACCGGCAGGCGCAGGGACTGCGCCGCCTGCAGCGCGCTCCAGCCCAGCGGCCCCTCGGTGACGACGTGCACCACGTCGGGCCGCTGCAGCCCCCACAGGCGCAGCAGCGTGCGCCGCGAAGGCAGGCCCATCTTCAGCTGCGGGTAGCGCGGGATGGGCAGGCCGCGCATCAGCACCTCGGCGTAGCCCGGCTCGTCGGCGGCGGTGTCGCCGTGCTGCTGCCGCGGGCGCAGCACCTGCAGCTCGTGGCCGCGGTCGCGCAGTTCGGCCACCACACGCGCAGCCGTGGCCGCCACCCCGTTGACCTCGGGCGGCCAGGTCTCGGTGACCACCGCCACGCGCAGCGAGCGCCGCGCCGGCAGGTAGGCATCCACGGTGAGAACGTCGTCGCGTGGTGTCGTCATGTGCGCATCGTGAGTCGCTTGCGCAACAGCCTGATGACAAGTGGGGCGACTCCGCGCCGACATCGAACCGTCACCCCGCTTTCATCACCGACGGTCACCATCCCGTCACCGATCCACCGACCCGGAGAGCCTTGCCGTGAGTGCCTTCCTCGAGACCCTGAAGACGCAGCGCTGGGACGACCACCGCTATTACCACCAGAGCCGCATCAACCAGTCGCTGCACTTCGTCAGCGCGCTGAGCTTCCTCGTGGCCTACGTCGTGGTGTTCTTCGACCCCGCGCTGGCCGCGCTGATCGCCTGGGGCATCGGCATGACGACGCGGCAGTCGGGCCACTTCTTCTTCGAGCCCAAGGGCTACGACCACGTCAACGACGCCAGCTTCGAGCACAAGGAAGCCATCAAGGTGGGCTACAACCTCAGCCGCAAGGTGGTGCTGCACGTCGTGTGGCTGGCGATCCCGGTGGTGCTGTGGCTGGCGCCCTCGCTGGGCGGCCTGATCGAGCCGGCGGTGGGCTGGCGCGGCTGGCTGCACGACGTGGGCATGGCCTGGTTCGCCTTGGGCGTGGCCGGGCTGCTGTTCCGCACGGTGCAGCTGTTCTTCATTCGCGACGTGGTCGAGGGCCTGGCCTGGGCGACGAAGATCCTGACCGACCCCTTCCACGACGCGATGCTCTACCGCCACGCGCCGCTGGCGCTGCTGCGCGGCGAGTGGGTCGACCCGATGCACCACGTGCGCGGCCCTCGCTGAGCGCCCAGCGGCCCCCCGGGGCCGCGGCGTTCAGCCCATGACGCCCAGGCGCCGGGCCAGAGCCTCGCGCAGCACGCGCCGCCGGATGGCCTTGTTGCTGGCCGCCGGCCCGCGCCACCACCAGCCGTCGGCCCGCATGGCCTGCGCCGCCGCCACGAAACGGCAGACCACCTCGTCGAACTCGGGCTCGGTGAAGTTGTGGCTGAAGATCAGCCGCCCGCTGCCCACCCAGCTCAGCAGCAGGCGCTCGCGCCGCAGGTAGAACTGCAGCATCCAGTTGTAGCGGCTGGGCTCGGTGTAGGTCACGGTGAACACGCTGGCCAGGTGGGCCACGCGCACCGGCACGCCGGCCTCGGCCAGGCGGGCGTTCAGGCGTGCGGCGCGCGCGCCCCAGGTGGCGTCGATGTCGGCCAGCATGGCCTTGACGGGCGCGCTGTGCAGCCGCTCCAGGAACACCTGCATCGCGCCCATCACGGCCGGGTGGGCATTGAAGGTGCCGCGCGCGAAGCAGATGTCCGCGGGGCGCTCCTCGCGGTAGCGCTTCATCAGCGCCGCCTTGCCGCAGACCACGCCCACTGGGAAGCCGCCGCCCAGCGTCTTGCCGTAGGTCACCATGTCGGCCTTCACCCCGAAGTAGGCCTGCGCCCCGCCCACGCCCAGGCGGAAGCCCATGAACACCTCGTCGAAGATCAGCACGATGCCGCGCGCGGTGCACACCTCGCGCAGCTGGCGCAGCCAGGCGATGGTCGCGGCCTTGTCGTAGCCGGCGGCGCGGCCGCTGTCGATGAGGCCGCTGTCGCCCGGCGCCGCCTTGTTGGGGTGCAGGGCCTGCAGCGGGTTCACCAGCACGCAGGCGATGTCCCGGCGCGTGCGCAGCACGCGCAGCGTGTCGTCGTCGCGCTCCTTGAGGGTGTACACGTTCTTCGGCGGCATCGGGTTGCCCGGGCCGGGCTGCACGTCCTCCCACCAGCCGTGGTAGGCACCGCAGAAGCGCACGACGTGCGTGCGCCGCGTGTGGTACCGCGCCAGGCGCACGGCCTGCATGACGGCTTCGGTGCCGGACATGTGGAAGCTCACCTCGTCCAGGCCGCTGACGGCCTTGAGCTGCGCCACGTTCCAGGCCACCGCCGGGTGGTAGTGGCCCAGCACCGGGCCGAGTTCGGCGGTGCGCGCCAGGCCCTCGGCCATGCAGGCCTTGTAGAAATCGGCACCGAACAGGTTGACGCCGTAGGAGCCGGTGAGGTCGGTGAAGACCTCGCCGTCGAGGTCGGTGATCGTGACGCCGTCGCTGCGCTGCACGAAGCTGCCCAGCGCCAGGTGCTCGCGCAGGTAGGGGCTGAAGGGGAAGGGCACGCGGTAGGCGCCGGTGAACTGCAGGTCCGACAGGCCCTCGCGCGCCTGCTTCGTGAGCGCGATGCTGCGGGCGTGGCGCGTGTTCAGCGCCAGGGCCAGCGCCTCAAAGCCGCGGCGGCGCTGCGCCACCACCTCGGCCGGCGCGTCGTCGGCGGCGAAGAAGCGGGCCTCGTCGTAGGCGTAGCCGGGCAGCAGGCGAGCCACGCGCTGCGCCATGCGCGCGTGGCCGGTGAGCGAAGGGTGCTTGGCCAGCGACAGCTGAAGCCGGCGGTGGGCCTTGGGCACGGCGGCCACGGCGGCGACGGCCGCGGCCAGCCAGGTCAGGGTGAGCGCGTCGGTCATGGTGTTGTCACGCCTCTTTCGCGAGGCCGTCGAATGGGATGGGCAGCATCGTCGTGTCGAAACCGCGACAAGCCGATGAACGCCACACGACGACTGCGCGACAGCCTGCTGCTGCAGGAAGATCTGAACTTCCTGCTCACCAACCGCGTGCCGCGCCACGCGCTCACGCGCTTCATGGGTTGGTACAGCCGCCTGCGCAGCCCGGCGCTGGTGCGGTTCAGCCTCGCCGTATGGCGCCTGTTCACCGAGCTCGACCTGGGCGAGGCGAAGAAGACCCGCTTCGAGACCCTGCACGAGGTCTTCACGCGCGAACTGAAGGACGGCGCCCGCCCCGTGGATGCGCGGGCCGAGGTGCTGGCCAGCCCCTGCGACGCCATCGTCGGGGCCAGCGGCACGGTGCGGCAGGGCCAGGTGCTGCAGGCCAAGGGCATGCCATACCCGCTGCACGAGCTGCTGGGCAGCCCCGCCGCGGCCGCGGCCTGGGAGGGCGGCTCCTACGTCACGCTGCGGCTGACCTCTGCCATGTACCACCGCTTCCACGCGCCGGCCGACGCCGTGGTCGAGCACGTGCGTTACATCAGCGGCGACACCTGGAACGTCAACCCGATCGCGCTGGCGCGCGTGCAGCGCCTGTTCTGCCGCAACGAGCGTGCGGTCATCGACTTGCGCCTGGCCGATGCCGCCGGGGGCCACCGCCTGGCGCTGGTGCCCGTGGCCGCCATCCTGGTGGCCAGCCTGCGTCTGCACTTCCTGGACCTGCGGCTGCACCTGCGCTACGGCGGCCCGTCGGAGCTGCCCTGCCAGGCCCCGGTGACGAAGGGCCAGGAACTCGGCTGGTTCGAGCACGGCTCGACCATCATCGTCTTCGCCCCGCCCGGCTTCGCGCTGGCCGAGGGGATCGCGCAGGGCGGGCGGGTGCGCATGGGCCAGGCGCTGATGAGGCTGCCGGCATGACCGCCGTCGACCTGGTGTGGTTCAACGCCGGCGGCGGCCATCGCGCCGCGGCGCTGGCGCTGGAGCAGGTGCTGCGCGAGCAGCGGCCGCAGTGGCGGGTGCGCCGCGTCAACCTGACCGAGGTGCTGGACCCCACGGCGCTGTTCCGCCGCACGCTGGGCTTCGAGCCGGAGGACCTGTACAACAAGCGCCTGGCCAGCGGCTTCACGCTGGGCCTGGGGCAGGAGCTCAAGCTGCTGCAGGCCGGCATCCGGCTGGCGCACGCGCCGATGGTGCAGCGGCTGGCGGCCCACTGGCGCCGCACGCAACCCGACCTCGTGGTGTCGCTGGTGCCCAACTTCAACCGCGCGCTGCACGACGGCCTGGCGCTGGCCCGCCCCGGCGTGCGCTTCGCGACGGTGATGACGGACATGGCCGACCACCCGCCGCACTTCTGGATCGAGCCGGCGGTGGCCCAGCACTTGGTGTGCGGCACGGAGCACGCCGTGCGGCAGGCCCTGGCCGCCGGGGTGCCGCCCGAGCGTGTGCACCGCGCCAGCGGCATGGTGCTGCGGCCCGAGTTCCACGCCCCGCCGGTGGCCGACCGCACGCTGGAGCGCGCGATGGTGGGCCTGGACGCGCACACCCCCACCGGCCTGGTGCTGTTCGGCGGCACCGGCTCGCGCGTGATGAAGACCATCGCCCGCCAGCTGCCCGAGGTGCCGCTGGTGCTGATGTGCGGCCGCAACGAGGCCCTGGCCGCCGAGCTGCGCGCGCTGCCTGCGCCGGCACCGCGCATCGTGGTGGGCTTCAGCACCGAGGTGGCGCGCTGGATGCAGCGCTGCGACTTCTTCATCGGCAAGCCCGGCCCCGGCAGCCTGAGCGAGGCGGTGGCCCAGGGCCTGCCCGTCATCACCACCCGCAATGCCTGGACCATGCCCCAGGAGCGCTTCAACACCGAGTGGGTGCGCGAGCACGGCCTGGGGCTGGTGCTGCGGCGCTTCGCCGAGGTGGACGAGGCCGTGCCGCGCCTGCTGGCCGGGCTGCCGGCCTGCCGCGCCCGAGTGGCCGCGCTGCCCAACCGCGCCGTGTTCGAGCTGCCGGGCATCCTCGACGGCATCCTGCGGACGGACGTGCCGGCGTCATCGGGCTGACGCGGCGGCGTCACGGCGCGGTCGCGCAGGCGGGGCAGGATTCCCCCATGCGCCGTGACGACTTCCCCAGCTTCGACGCGCTGCCGTCGCGCGGCAGCCCGCACGACGACGACAGCGACACCGTGGGCGACGCCCCGGGCGAGCGCCTGCACCTGCGCACCGTCTGGATCTCCGACGTCCACCTGGGCACGCCGGGCTGCCAGGCCCGGGCGCTGCTGGACTTCCTGCGCAGCGTGGAGTGCGAGACGCTGTACCTGGTGGGCGACATCATTGACGGCTGGCAGCTGCGGCGCAGCTGGTACTGGCCGCAGGCGCACAACGACGTCGTGCAGAAGCTGCTGCGCAAGGCGCGCAAGGGCACGAAGGTGATCTTCGTTCCGGGCAACCACGACGAGTTCGCGCGCCGCTACGTGCAGCACAACTTCGGCGGCGTCGACGTGGTCGAGGACGCCATCCACCAGCTCGCGGACGGCCGCAAGCTGTGGGTGACGCACGGCGACTACTTCGACGGCGTGGTTCAGTGCGCGAAGTGGCTGGCGTACCTGGGCGACTCGGCCTACGAGTTCACGCTGCGCATGAACCGCCACCTGAACTCGCTGCGCGCCCGGATGGGACTGCCGTACTGGGGACTGAGCCAGTACCTCACGCTCAAGGTCAAGCGCGCGGTCAGCTTCATCGGCGACTTCGAGGCCGCGGTGGCGCGTGCGGCGCGCGAACGCGGCGCCGACGGCGTGGTGTGCGGGCACATCCACCACGCCGAGATGCGCACGATCGACGGCGTGTTGTACTGCAACGACGGCGACTGGGTCGAGAGCCTGACCGCCCTGGTGGAGCACGCCGACGGGCGGCTGGAGATCCTGGACTGGGCGGCCCGCGCCCGCGCCTCGGCGACCGTGCCCGCGCAAGCCGCGGTGGCCGTGGCCTCCGCCGCCTGAAGCGCAGCCCCGCCGCCGCGCGCCTGCCACACTGATTCAGGGTGTCGTCGCCACGGGTGCGGCGCTGGTAAAACCGGGGGGGGCCCCGGGGGCGGCAGCTGGTGGCTGCAGCTGCGGGCCGCGAACCCCGAATCCAATTCATCCGCCAGGAGGTGATCGACTTGCCGCACGCGACTGTTCCTGCCTTCCTTGCCCGTCGCGCCGCGCGCGTCCTGCTGGCCGCCTGGGCCTTCGGTGCCTGCCCCGCTGCCTGGGCACAGGCGCCGGCCCCGCAGCAGGGATCGCTGCAGGTCTCGCTGTGGGCCGCCAGCTGCATGGCCTGCCACGGCGCTGAGGGTCGTGCCGAGGGAACGGGCCTCTCGCTCAGGGGCCGACCTGCCGATCAGCTGCACTCACGCCTGCTCGACTTCAAGAACGGGCGGCTCCAGGCCACCGTGATGCACCAGCACGCCAAGGGCTACAAGGACGAGGAACTGCGCCTCATCGCAGAGTACTTCGCGAACCTCAAGCGCTAGGAGGCCCGGCATGAACCGTCGTTCCATCGTGCGATCGGGGTTGGCGCTCGGCCTAGCCTCTTCCGTCGGCGCCTTTGCCAGGGCTTCGACCGCCAGCCCTTCCGTCGTGGTTGTCGGCGGGGGCTTCGCGGGGGCCACCTTCATCCGCTACCTGCGCCGCTGGTTGCCCTCGGCGAAGATCACGCTGATCGAGCCTTCGGGCAGCTTCATCATGTGCCCGCTGAGCAACCGCGTGCTCACCGGCGGGCTGCCGATCAAGACCATCACCCAGCCGTACCGGGGTTTCGTGGCCCGGCAGGACGTTCGGTGGATCAACGCCGCCGCCACCAGCATCGACACCGACCGGCGCGAGGTCGTCGTCGGCCGGGAGCGCGTGAGCTATGACCGCCTGGTCGTGGCTCCGGGCGTGGAGTTCGTGTACGACTCGCTGCAGGGCCTGCAGACGCCGCAGCAGCAGCTCCTGGTGCCGCACGCCTGGAAGGCGGGGGAGCAGACGATCCGCCTGCGCAACATGCTCCAGGCGATGCCCGACAACGGCGTCGTGGCCATGCACATCCCGAAGGTTCCGTACCGCTGCCCGCCGGGGCCCTACGAACGGGCCAGCCTGATCGCGAGCTACCTCGAGCTCAGCAAGCCCAAGGCCAAGCTGCTGGTGTTCGACTCCAACCCCGAGGTGCAGTCCAAGAAGGGGCTCTTCGAGTCGGTCTGGAAGCAGCGGTACTCCAGGCACATCCAGTACGTGCCCGATGCCGAGCTGACCTCGGTGGATGCAGCCTCCGGGACGCTGAACTTCACCATGCAGGGCCGCGTGAAGGCCGACGTCGTCAACGTCATTCCGCCGCAGCGCGCCGGCGCCTTCGCGCGCAGCGCGGGCCTGGTCAACGTGCGCGACAGCTGGTGCGGCGTGGACTTCCTGACCTACGAGTCCACGGCCCAGAAGGGCATTCACGTGCTGGGCGACTCGATCATGGCCGCGCCGTCGATGCCGAAGTCCGGCCACATGGCCAACCAGCACGCGAAGGTCTGTGCCGCCGCCATCGCCTCGGAGTACTCGGGCCTGCCGATCCCGGACAACCCGATCCTCGCGAACACCTGCTACAGCTTCGTGTCGCAGAGAGAGGTCATCCACGTGGCGCACGTCTTCCGCTACGACGCCGAGAAGAAGACCATGGTGCAGCCGCCCGGTTCCGGCGGGCTGTCGGACGCCCCGTCCACCGTGGAGGCCATCTGGGCCATGGCCTGGGCCACCAACATCATGAACGACACGCTCGGGTCCTAGACGCCCGGGAGCGGCTCTGAGGCGGTGCTTGCTCAGAAGCTGCGCGGCAGCCCGAGCACGTGCTCGGCCACGTAGGACAGGATCAGGTTGGTGGAGATCGGCGCCACCTGGTACAGCCGCGTCTCGCGGAACTTGCGCTCCACGTCGTATTCGCAGGCGAAGCCGAAGCCGCCGTGGAACTGCACGGCCGCATTGGCGGCCTCCCAGCTGGCCTTGGCCGCCAGGTACTTGGCCATGTTCGCCTGCGCGCCGCAGGGCTCGTGGGCGTCGAACAGCCGGCAGGCCTCCCAGCGCATCAGGTCGGCGGCCTCGATCTCGACGTGGGCCTCGGCGATGGGGAACTGCACGCCCTGGTTCTGCCCGATGGGCCGGCCGAACACCACGCGCTCCTTGGCGTAGGCCACCACGCGGTCGATGAACCAGCGGGCATCGCCGATGCACTCGGCCGCGATCAGCGTGCGCTCGGCGTTCAGGCCGTCGAGGATGTAGCCGAAGCCCTGGCCCTCCTCGCCGACGAGGTTCTCGTGCGGGATCTCCAGGTCCTCGAAGAACAGCTCGTGGGTCTCGTGGTTGACCATGTTCGGGATGGGCCGCGCGGTGAGGCCACGGCCGACGGCCTCGCGCAGGTCCACGACGAAGACCGACAGGCCCTGGCTCTTCTTCGCCACCTGCGCCAGCGGCGTGGTGCGCGCCAGCAGCACCATGAGGTCTGAGTGCTGCACGCGGCTGATCCAGACCTTCTGGCCGTTGACGACCCAGCGGTCGCCACGGCCCCCTTGGGTGCGGACGGCGGTGGTCCTGAGCTGCGTGGTGTCGGTGCCCGTCGTAGGCTCGGTGACGCCCATGCTCTGCAGCCGCAGCTCGCCGCGCGCGATGGCGGGCAGCCAGCGCTGCTTCTGCTCGGCGCTGCCGTGGCGCAGCAGCGTGCCCATGTTGTACATCTGGCCGTGGCAGGCGCCGGCGTTGCCGCCGCTGCGGTTGATCTCCTCCATGACGACGCTGGCCTCGGCCAGCCCCAGGCCCGAGCCGCCGTACTCCTGCGGGATCAGTGCCGCCAGCCAGCCGGCCCGCGTGAGCGCGTCCACGAAGGCCTCGGGGTAGCCGCGCTCGGCGGCGATGCCCCGGTGGTACTCGGGCGGGAACCGGGCGCACAGCGCGCGCACGCCGGCGCGGATGTCGGCGTGCCGCTCGTCGTTCATCGCAGGCAGGGTGGACGGCACGGGCATCGGGCTCCTCGGCAGGCGTTCACTCGATGTCGGCGTGGGCGCGCATCGTCAGCCAGCCCTCGTGGTCCTGCGCCCACAGCGCGATGCCTTCCGGGCCCTGGTCGCGGCCGCCGACGCGGAAGGCGTGCGTGTCGAAGGTGGGCCGCACGGCCGTGAAGCCGAAGCGGCGCACGCGCGCCGCGGGGCGCTCGCGGCGCAGCAGGTCCAGCAGCAGCGTGGCGATCAGCGGGCCGTGCACCACCAGGCCGGGGTAGCCCTCGGCCTGCTCGCACCAGCGGCGGTCGTAGTGGATGCGGTGGCCGTTGAAGGTGAGCGCGCTGTAGCGGAACAGCAGCACGTCGTCGGGCACGATCGTGCGCCCGAACTGGGCGTCGGCCGGCGCGGGCTGCGGCGGCGTTGCGGGTGCGCCGGGCTGCGGCGCCTCGCGGTAGACGATGTCGTGCTCCTCGGTCAGCGCCAGGCCGCGGTCGCCGGTGATCTCGTGCCGCACGGTCACGAAGACCAGCGGACCGCTGCGGCCGTGCTTGGCGTCCACCGCGGCGATGCGCGAGGTGCGCGCGAGCGCGTCGCCCACCCTCCGCGGCTGCAGGAACTCCAGCCGCCCGCCGGCCCACATGCGGCGCGGCACCGGCACCGGCGGCAGGAATCCGCCGCGCCGCGGGTGGCCGTCATCGCCGAGCGCCGACTGCCGCGCGCGCGGCAGGAAGTACAGCCAGTGGGCCAGCGGCGGGATCTCCTGCCCGGGCTGCGGCTCCGGCTCGTCGCGGTCCAGCGTCGCGGCCAGTCCGGCCAGCGGCGCGGCAGTGACCGTGTCGTGCCGCGTCTCGGTGCGGCCCACCCAGGTGCGCCAGTGCGCGAGCGCGGCCTGCAGTTCATCGGCTTTCATCGGGGCCGCAGGATGCACGGCGCACCCAGGGCCCGCAATACGGGTTTGGGCGCCCGGGGCTTCTAGACTCGGGCCGTCCGCACCGGAGCCCCCCACATGAGCCTCACCGTCCGCGCCGCCGTCCTCGAAGCCATGGGCCTGCCCGCGCCGTATGCGCATAGCCGGCCGCTGAAGATCCGCGAGGTCGAGCTCGACGGTCCCGGCCCCGGCGAGGTGCAGGTGCGGGTGCTGGCGGCGGGGCTGTGCCACTCCGACCTGTCGGTGGTCAACGGCGACCGCCCGCGCCCGCTGCCCATGGTCATCGGCCACGAGTCGGCCGGCGAGGTGGTGGCCTGCGGCGAGGGCGTGCACGACCTGGCCCCGGGCGACCGCGTGATCATGGTCTTCGTACCCAGTTGCGGCGGCTGCCTGCCCTGCCAGGAAGGGCGGCCGGCCCTTTGCGAGCCCGGCGCGGCCAGCAACGGCGCCGGCACGCTGCTCGGCGGCGTGCGCCGCCTGCGCCGGGATGGCCAGCCGCTGAACCACCACGTGGGCGTGAGCTGCTTCGCCGAGCAGTGCGTGGTGTCGCGCCGCTCGTGCGTGAAGATCGACGCCGCGCTCACCCCGGCCGAGGCAGCGCTGTTCGGCTGCGCCGTGCTCACGGGTGCCGGGGCGGTGTTCAACACGGCGCGGCTGGGCGCCGGCAGCACGGCGGCGGTCGTGGGGCTGGGCGGCGTGGGTTTCTCGGCGCTGCTGGCGGCGGTGGCCAGCGGCGCCCGCGAGTTGGTGGCCGTGGACTTCAGCGACGACAAGCTGGCTCTGGCCCGCGAGCTCGGTGCCACCGCCACGGTGAACGCGCGCGACCCCGACGCCGCCGAGCTGGTGCGCGCGCTCACGCGCGGTGGCGTGGACGTGGCCTTCGAGATGGCCGGCGCGGTGCCGGCCCTGGAGCTGGCCTGGGCCGTCACGCGGCGCGGCGGCAGCACCGTGAGCTCGGGCCTGCCCAACCCGGGCAGGCGCTTCGCGCTGCCGCCCGTGCAGATGGTGGCCGAGGAGCGCACGCTGCGCGGCAGCTACCTCGGCTCGGGCGTGCCCTCGCGCGACCTGCCGCGCTACGTGGAGCTGTACCGCCGCGGCAAGCTGCCGGTGGACCGCCTGATGGGGCGCACCTTCGCGCTCGACGACATCAACCTCGGGCTCGATCGCCTGGCCAGCGGCGAGGCGATGCGCGACGTGGTGCTGCTGTAGGCCCGTCGGGCGCCGAGACGATCAGCGCAGACCGCGCCGGTACTTGTCCATCACGCGGTTGCGCAACTCTTCCTCCAGGGTCTGACCCCCGGGCTTCGTAGGCTCTGCGGCCGGCGGGACGGCGGCGGCGGGCTCGCCCTCCTTCGGCCCCGGCGCCGGCGCTGCGGCGACTCTCGCCGACAGCAGGCGCTGATTGACGTACCGTGCGTACTCCACCAGCCGCGCATCGCGGCTCGTCAAGGCCTCTTCGATCAGAGCGTGGGCGTAATCGCGGTCGCGCATGAACTGCTGCACATCCAGCTGCCGGCCGAACTCGCGGCGCATGGGCACCACCATGCGCACGACGTAGTCCAGGATCTGGCTGTCGCCGAAGGGTCCGGCCGTGCGCGTCACCATGGCTGCTTCAAGCGTTGGGCGCAATCATCTCGCCGTGCTCGGAGATGTCCAGGCCGACCTGTTCCTGCGCTGCCTCCACGCGAAGGCTCATGATCAGCCCGAGGGTCCGCAGGATGAGCCAGGTCGCCCCCATCGCGTAGGCGGCCACCGCGAGTGCGCCGACCAGCTGAGTGCCGACATTGGCCGTGATCTGGACAATGGCCGCGCTGGCGAACACCGGCGTCAGCACGGTGCCCACGAGCCCGCCTACACCGTGCAGCGCGAACACGTCCAGAGAATCGTCGATGCCGGTGCGCGCCTTGAAGTTGACGACGCACAGGAAACACAGCACCCCGCCGGCGGCGCCGATGGCCAGGGCGCCGAAGGGCGTGACGTACCCGCTGGCCGGCGTGATGGCGATCAGGCCGGCGATGGCACCGGTCATGGTGCCCAGCACGCTCCACTGGCCGCGATGGATGTGTTCGCAGATGCCCCACAGGATGGCGCCGCTGCACGCGCCGACCTGGGTCACCAGCAAGGCGCCGGCCGCGCGATCGCTCGCCGCAAATGCCGAGCCGGCATTGAACCCGAACCATCCCGCCCACAGGAGGCCGGCGCCTAGCACCGTGACCAGCAGGTTGTGCGGCACCATGGGCTCCTTGCCGAAGCCGCGACGAGGTCCGAGCACCCAGGCGGCTATCAGGCCGCTCGCGCCCGAGGCAATGTGCACCACCGTGCCGCCGGCGAAGTCCATGTGCCCCATCGTGGCGAGCCAGCCCGTCGGATGCCAGACCCAGTGCGCCACCGGCGCGTACACCAGCAAGGTCCACGCGCCGGCGAACAGGACCGTGGCGCCCAGGCGCATGCGTTCCGCGGTCGCCCCGAGGATGATGACGAAGGTGATGATGGCGAAAGCCAGCTGGAACACGAAGAAGGCCGCCTCCGGCACCGTGGGGGCGATGGGGTGTGGCGCTGCAGAGCCGCCAACGATGCCATCGGCCAGCGCCCGGCTCAGCCCGCCGAACAACCCGTTGCCAGGCGTGAAGGCCAGCGAGTAGGCCACCAGAGTCCACACCAGGGTGACCACGGCCATCGAGGCAACGCCCTGCGCCACGATGGACAGTGCGTTCTTTCCTCTCAGCATGCCGCTGTAGAAGAGGATGACCCCGGGTATCGTCATCAGCAGCACGAGCACGGAGCACAGCAGCATCCACGCGGTGTCGCCGCCACTGATGGCCGTCGGCGACACTGCCGCGGTCTGTGCCATGGCGCGACCTCCGAGCATCGACAGCAAGATGCTCGCCAAGGATGGAACGAGGCGCTTCATGCAGAGCACTCCCTGGTGGGTCGGGCCGGACTGTCGGCACGGTGCAGTGTCGTTCACGACATGACGGCACGCGAGATGGAAGGAGTGTCCAAATGGGCAGCGGCGTGATCAACTCCGCAGCAGTGGAGCATCGCCGCAGTCCGGCGGCAGCCGAAAGCACGTGGCAAGGCAACAAATCTTTGCCGAACCGACACGCCCGTTCCAGCGCCGACCGGGCAGACTGGAACCCAGCTTCGTCGCCAGCGCGCTGCATATCCACCATGCCCATTCACCCTCGAGTCATCGCGCTCTTCGCCACTGCCCTGCTCGCCGCCTGTGGCGGCGGATCGGGCGATGCATCCCCAGCGCCGCCGCCGGCGGCTGCCCCGCCCCCGGCACCCTACCCTGCGGGCCTGACTGACCAGGGCCTCACGGTGGCCGGCGTGGCGCGCCAGTACCGCGTGCACGTGCCGGCCGGACTGTCCACGCCAAGGGCCATCGTGCTGGTGCTGCACGGCGGCGGCGGCGAGGGCCTGAACGTCTCCTCCGGCCATCCGCTGTCGGCCTTCCGCACCGTGGCCGATCGCGAGGGCTTCGTCGTCGTCTACCCGGGCGGGCTGCCGGCCCGCGACGCCGAGGGCAACCCGGGCTGGGTCGACTGCCGCGCCGACAACACGGTGGCCAGCGATGCCGACGACGTGGGCTTCCTGGCCGCGCTGATCGAGCGCGTGCGGGGCGAGTACGGTCTGGCGCCGTCGCGGGTGTTCATGGCCGGCGGCTCCAACGGCGCGCAGATGACGCACGCCTTCGCGTTCCAGCGCGCCGATCTCGTCGCGGCGGTGGCCACCAGCGCCGGCAGCCTGCCGCTCGTGCCGCGCAGCGGCGGCTGCAGCACGGGCCCGACCCGCGCGCTGCCCATCCTCATCGCGCACGGCACGGCCGACACGCAGATGCCCTGGGACGGCGGCTGCGTGGCCAACATCGGAGGCGCCTGCAACCGGGGCCGCGTGATCTCGGCACTGGCCACGCGCGACCGCTGGCTGCAGATCAACGGCCTGACCTCGGCCACGCCCACGCAGGCCGTCGTCGAGATCGTCGCCACGGACGGCGGGCCCGCCAACCGCTTCGACTACGCCGGGCCGAACCCGGTGCAGTGGTGGCGGCTCGACGGCGCCGGGCACGCTGCAGCCAGCCGCACGGTGGCGGTGGGCCCGAACCCGCTGACCGGTATTCAGAACCGCGACATCGAGTTCGCCGAGGTCGCCTGGGCCTTCTTCGCGGCGCGGCTGCCGTAGCCCGGGAGCCTGGGCTTACGGGCCATGACCCCGGGTCGCGCCTCAGACCGTGCGGCCGCCGTCCACCGGGAACTCCACTCCGGTGATGAACTCGGCGTCGTCGCTGGCCAGGTACAGCGCGGCCTTGGCAATGTCTTCCGGCGTCGACAGCCGGCCCAGCGGGATGGTGGCCAGGAACTTCCTGCGGTTGTCGGGCGTGTCGGGCATGCCCATGAACTGCTCTAGCAGGCCGGTCACGCCCATCACCGGGCAGATGGCGTTGACGCGGATGCCGTCGGGGCCCAGCTCGGCGGCCAGGCTCTTGCTCAGCAGGTTCACCGCGCCCTTGGAGCCGTTGTACCAGGTCAGCCCCGGCCGCGGCCGGATGCCGGCGGTGCTGCCGACGTTGAGGATCACGCCGGCCTTCTGCGCGCGCATCAGCGGCACCACGGCGTGCACCATGTGGAAGATGCTCTTCACGTTGACGGCATAGACCTTGTCGAAGGTGGCCTCGTCGACATCGAGCAGCGGGCCGTTGCGGTGCGTCCAGCCCGCGTTGTTGACGACGACGTCGATGCGGCCGCCGAAGGCCGCACGGGTGGCGGCCACGAGCGCTTCGATGTCGGCGCGCGGCGTCACGTCGCCGCGCACGGCGATGGCCGTGGGGCCGATGCTGCGCGCCACGGCCTCGGCGCCGGGGCCGTTGATGTCGGCCACCGCCACCTTGGCGCCCTCGGCGGCGTACAGGCGCGCGATGCCCTCGCCGAAGCCGCTGGCCGCGCCGGTGACGATGGTGACCTTGTCCTTGAGTCGCATGTTGCCGTCTCCTCGTGGGGCTCAGGCCCCGTGGTACTGAACGATGGTCTTCACGGTGCAGAACTCCTGCAGCGCGAGGAACCCCTTCTCGCGGCCGTGGCCGCTCTTCTTGACACCGCCGAAGGGCAGCTCCACCCCGCCGCCGGCGCCGTAGCTGTTGATGTAGACCTGCCCGCACTGCAGCGCGCGCGCCACGCGGGTCTGGCGGCCGCCGTCGCGCGTCCACACCGCGGCGATCAGGCCGTAGTCGGTGGCGTTGGCCAGCTCGATGGCGTCGGCCTCGTCCTCGAAGGGCATCGCGGCCAGCACCGGGCCGAAGACCTCGTCGCAGGCCAGCTCGTGCGTGCGCGGCACGGCCCCGAAGAGCGTGGGCGCGACGTAGAAGCCGCCCGGGTGCACGCCCTCGGCCACGCGCCCCTGGGCCAGCACCGGGATGCCGGCGGCGCGGGCGCGGTCGACGAAGCCCTGCACGCGGCGCTGCTGCGCCTGGTTGATGAGCGGGCCGCAGTCGCGGTCCTGCTCGGGCGTGCCGGCCACCGTGGCGCGGAAGCGCTCGGCCACCATCGCGGTGAACTCGTCGTAGATGCTCCGCTGCACCAGCAGCCGGCTGCCGGCGCTGCAGGTCTGGCCGGCGTTCTGCGTGATGGCCTTGATCACGAACCCGGCGGTGCGCTCGAGGTCGGCATCGGCGAACACCAGGTGCGGGCTCTTGCCGCCGAGCTCGAGCACGCACTTGAGCGTGCGCTCGGCCGCCGCCTTCTGCACGATGGTGCCGACCTCGGGGCTGCCGGTGAAGGTGACGAAGTCGATGTCGCCGTGGCGGGTGAGTGCGGCGCCGGCCTCCTCGCCCAGGCCGCAGACGACGTTGAGCGCGCCGTCGGGCAGCCCGGCCTCCTGCGCGATGCCGCACAGGGCCAGCGGCGACAGGCAGGCGTCCTCGCTGGGCTTGAGCACCGCGGCGTTGCCGGTGGCCAGCGCCGGCACCACCGAGCGGCCGAACATCTGCGCCGGGTAGTTCCAGGGCAGGATGTGCGCCGTCACGCCGTAGGGCTCGTGCACGACGACGACGTGGAAGTCGTTGAGGTAGGGCAGGTGCTCGCCGTGCAGCTTGTCGGCGGCGCCGCCGTAGAACTCGCAGTAGCGCGCGGCCACGGCGATGTCGTTGCGCGCCTGGCTCATCGGCTTGCCGGTGTCGCGCGCCTCCAGCCGGGCCAGTTCTTCGTGGCGCGCCAGGATCAGGGCGCTCATGCGCAGCAGGATGCGGCCGCGCTCGGCGGCCGTCGTGCGGCCCCAGGCGCCGTGCCGCGCGGCGCGGGCGGCGCGCACCGCGGCGTCGATGTCGGCGGCGGTGCCGCGGGGGATGGTGTCGAAGGGCTCGCCGGTGGCGGGGTCGAGCACCGGCAGCGTCTCGCCGCTGCTGGCGCCGACCCAGCGGCCGCCGATGAAGTGCTGGGCCATGGGGTGTCTCCTGGGGTTCGGCCAAGAAAAAAGCCACCGCATGATGCATGCGGTGGCTGTGGAATGCTTGGCGGAGTGGACGGGGCTCGAACCCGCGACCCCCGGCGTGACAGGCCGGTATTCTAACCAACTGAACTACCACTCCAGCGGCTTTGGCCAGTGATCCAGGCGTTGCGCGCCTTGGATCGCTGTCCCAAGTGCCATCCGTCTGCGTTGCCGCCGCCGGACCAACTTGGCGTCCCCTAGGGGATTCGAACCCCTGTAATCACCGTGAAAGGGTGGTGTCCTGGGCCTCTAGACGAAGGGGACAGGACCGGTTCCGTATGAACAGCGCCTGGTCGATGGTGGTGGAGGTAAGCGGGATCGAACCGCTGACCTCTTGCATGCCATGCAAGCGCTCTCCCAGCTGAGCTATACCCCCCTTGTACCTTCGCTTCCGAATGCGTACCCGAAGACTTTGGTGCTGTTCAAGCAGAGCCTAAAAGTATAGCCCAGGTTTCAGGCGTGTCGCAAGGCAGCGAGGACACGGTGGCGCGGGAACAGGGCCAGCACGGCGTCGATGCTCGGCGTCTGCGCACGGCCGCACACCAGCACGCGCACGGCCGGGGCCAGCTGCGGCATCTTCAGCCCGCACTCGGCCAGCACGGCCTTCATCGCGGCGGCGATGCCGGCCTTGTCCCAGGGCGTGGCGGCCTCGTCGGCCAGCCTCTCGCGCAGCGCGCGCAGGCCCGGCAGGACGGCCTCGGTGACGTGCGCGGCGAGTTCGGCCTCGGGCGGGGTGACGGCCACGAACAGCATCTCGCACCAGTCGGCCAGCTCCACCGTGGTGCTGCAGCGGTCCTTGAACAGCGCCGCGGCCCGCGCGAGCAACGTCCCGTCGTCGGTGGCCACGCCGCGCGAGGCGAGCTGATCGCGCACCAGCCCGGCCAGCCGCTCGTCGGAGGCCTGCTTCAGGTGGTGCGCGTTCACCCAGGTCAGCTTGGCCGGATCCCACTGCGCGGGGCTCCTGGCGAGGTGGCTGCCGTCGAACCACTGCACCATCTGCGCAAGCGTGAACAGCTCGTCGTCGCCGTGGCTCCAGCCCAGGCGCGCAAGGTAGTTGAGCATGGCCTCGGGCAGGTAGCCGGCTTCCTTGTAGGCCGTGACGCTGACGGCGCCGCGGCGCTTGCTGAGCTTGCTGCCGTCCTCGCCCAGGATCACCGGGCAGTGGCCGAAGAACGGCAGCTCCACGCCCGGGCCGCCGATGGCGCGCCAGAGGTTGATCTGCCAGGGCGTGTTGTTGATGTGCTCGTCGCCGCGGAACACGTGCGTGATGCCCATGTCCATGTCGTCGACGACGACGGCGAAGTTGTAGGTCGGTACCCCGTCGGGACGCAGGATGATGAGGTCGTCGATCTCCTCGTTGCGGATGCTGATCGGGCCCTTGACGAGGTCGTCCCAGGTGACGATGCCGCCCACCGGATTGGCGAAGCGCACCACGGGCCGCACGCCGGCCGGCGGGTCGGGCAGCACCTTGCCGGGCTTCAGCGGGTCATTGGGGCGCCAGCGCCGGTCGTATAGCGTCTTCTCGCCGCGGGCGCGCTGCGCCTCGCGCATGGCGTCGAGCTCCTCGGGCGTGGCGTAGCAGCGGTAGGCCATGCCCTGCGCGATCAGCTGCTCCACCACCGCGTGATAACGCTCCAGCCGCTGCATCTGGAAGAACGGACCCTCGTCGTGGTCCAGGCCCAGCCAGCGCATGCTCTCGAGGATCTGCTCCACCGATTCCTGCGTGGAGCGCGCCACGTCGGTGTCCTCGATGCGCAGCACGAAGCGGCCGCCGTGGTGGCGGGCGTAGGCCCATGAGTACAGCGCGGTGCGCGCCGTGCCCAGGTGCAGGAAGCCGGTGGGCGACGGCGCGATGCGCGTGCGGACGGGTTTGCGGTCGGTCATGGTGTCAGCGGCTCAGACCCGACAGGCCACGGTCGAGGTCGGCCTGGATGTCGGCGATGTGCTCCAGCCCCACGCCCAGGCGGATCATCCCCTGGCCGATGCCGGCGGCCGCGCGCTGCGCCTCGGTGAGCCGGCCGTGCGGGGTGCTGGCCGGGTGGGTGATGATGCTGCGCACGTCGCCGAAGTTGGCCGCGATGCTGCACAGGCGCGTGGCGTCGACGACGGCGAAGGCCGCCTCGCGCCCGCCCTTGACGTCGAAGCTCAGCACCGCGCCACCGACGCCGTTCTGCTGCCGCATGGCCAGTTCATGCTGCGGGTGCGAGGCCAGGCCAGGGTGGTAGACGCGCTCCACCGCCGGGTGCGCCTCGAGCCACTGCGCCAGCGCCAGCGCGTGCGCGCTCTGCGCCATCACGCGCACCGACAGCGTCTCCAGGCCCTTGGCCACGACCCAGGCGTTGAAGGGGCTCAGGCTCATGCCGGCGCTGCGCATCACGGGCACGAACTTCTCGTCGATGAGCGCCTCGTCGGCGCACAGCGCGCCGGCGTTGACGCGGCCCTGGCCGTCGAGGAACTTGGTGCCGGAGTGCATGACAATGTCGGCGCCGAAGGCCACCGGCCGCTGCAGCGCCGGCGAACACAGGCAGTTGTCCACCGCCAGCAGCGCGCCGGCCTCGTGCGCGATGTCGGCCAGCGCCTGGATGTCGCAGACCTCGCAGGTGGGGTTGGTCGGCGTCTCGGCGAACAGCAGCCGCGTGTTCGGCCGCATCGCGGCCTTCCACTCGGCCACGTCGGTCTGGCTGACGAAGCTGCTCTCGACGCCGAACTTGCCGAATTCGCCCTGCAGCAGCTTGATGGTGGCGCCGAACACGCTGCGCGAGCACACCACGTGGTCGCCGGCCTTCAGCAGCCCCATGAACATCAGCAGGATGGCGCCCATGCCGCTGCTGGTGCCGATGCAGCCGCTGGTGCCCTCCAGCGCCGCCAGCCGTCGCTCCATGATGGTGACGTTGGGGTTGGAGAAGCGGCTGTAGACGAAGGCGTCCTCCTCGTTGGCGAAGCGCCGTGCCGCGGTGGCCGCGTCGGGGTGCACGAAGCAGCTGGTGAGGAAAAGCGCCTCGCTGTTCTCGCCCCAGGGCGAGGCCGGCAGGCCCTCGCGCACGGCCAGCGTGTCGAGGTGCGTGCCGGGCGGGAAGCTCTTCTTCGGGATCATGCGCGCTCCCCCTGCCCCTGCTGCAGCGCCAGTCGCGAACGGCCCTCGCCGTCGTCCTCGTCGAACTGCAGCCGGCGCTGCGCGCGCAGCGCCTCGAACTCGCCCTCGGTGACGTCACCGGTGATGTAGTGACCATCGAAGCAACTGGCCTCGAAGCCCAGCACGCGCGGGTTCAGCGCGCCCACCACGCGCTTCATGGCATCGACGTCCTGGTAGACCAGCGCGTCGGCGCCGATGAAGGCGCGGATCTCCTCCAGCGTGCGGCCGTGCGCGATGAGCTCCTCCTTCGTGGGCATGTCGATGCCGTAGACGTTGGGGTGGCGCACCGGCGGCGCCGCGCTGGCCATGTAGACCTTGCGCGCACCGGCCTCGCGCGCCATCTGCACGATCTCCTTGCTGGTGGTGCCGCGCACGATGCTGTCGTCGACCAGCAGCACGTTGCGGCCGCGGAACTCCATGCCGATGGCGTTGAGCTTCTGGCGCACGCTCTTCTTGCGCACCGACTGCCCGGGCATGATGAACGTGCGGCCGACGTAGCGGTTCTTCACGAAGCCCTCGCGGTAGGGCTTGCCCAGCCGGTGCGCCAGCTGCATCGCGCTCGGGCGGCTGCTCTCGGGGATCGGGATGACGACGTCGATCTCGCTGGGCGGCAGGGTGTTGATGACGCGCTGCGCCAGCGTCTCGCCGAGGTTCAGCCGCGCCTGGTAGACGCTGATGCCGTCGAGCACGCTGTCGGGGCGGGCCAGGTACACGAACTCGAAGATGCAGGGGTTCAGCCGCGGGTGGTCGGCGCAGGGGCGGGTGTGCACCTGGCCCTGCAGGTCGATGTACAGGGCCTCCCCGGGGGCGAGGTCGCGCACGAGGCGGTGGCCCGTGCCCTCCAGCGCCACCGATTCGCTGGCGACCATGAACTCGCGCCCGCCGTCGGAGGCGGCCTCGCCGAAGCACAGCGGCCGGATGCCGAACGGGTCGCGGAAGGCCAGCAGCCCATGCCCGGCGATCAGCGCGATGACGGCGTAGCTGCCCTTGACGCGCCGGTGCACGCCGCTGACGGCCTCGAACACGTGCTCGGGCATCAGCGGCAGGTCGCGCGCCACCAGCTCGAGCTCGTGCGCCAGCACGTTGATCAGCACCTCGGTGTCGCTCTCGGTGTTGATGTGGCGGCGGTCGATGTCGAACAGCTCCTCCTTCAGCGCCTGCGCGTTCGTGAGGTTGCCGTTGTGCACGAGCACGATGCCGTAGGGTGCGTTGACGTAGAACGGCTGCGCCTCCTCCTCGCTGTAGGCGTTGCCGGCCGTGGGGTAGCGCACCTGGCCCAGGCCCACCGGCCCGGGCAGCGCGCGCATGTTGCGGGTGCGGAAGACGTCACGCACCATGCCGCGCGCCTTGTGCATGTAGCACTTGGTGCCCTGCATGGTGACGATGCCGGCGGCGTCCTGCCCGCGGTGCTGCAGCAGCAGCAGCGCGTCGTAGATCAGCTGGTTGACGGGGCCGGTGGCGATCGCGCCGACGATGCCGCACATGGTGGGAGCCTCAGGTTCGGATGTGCCGTGAAACGGCCTCGGGCAGCATCGGCTTCAGCGCCGCCAGGCCTTGGTGCAGCCAGCGCGCACCCTGCGAGCCCTGCCACGCCGCGGATTGTGAGGCCGGCGTGAGCGCCAGCACGGTGGTCAGCGCCAGCAGCAGCACGGCGCCGCGCAGCGCGCCGAACAGCGCGCCGAGCAGCCGGTCGGGCAGCGACAGCGGCGTGGCGTGGATCAAGAGCCGCACCAGCCGCGCCAGCAGCGCCCAGGCCAGCAACGCCGCCACGAACGCCAGCCCGAAGGCGACACCGGCGTTGAGCCCCGTGCCGGGGGTGCCCACCGGCACGTGCGGCGCCAGTTGCGGCGAGCCCCACTGGGCGACGAACCACGCCACCACCCAGCCCGCCAGCGACAGCAGTTCGAAGACGAAGCCGCGCACCAGCCCGACGATCACCGAGGCCGCCAGCACCACCAGCAAGGCCCAGTCGACGAGCCCGAAGGCCGGCAGCGGCATGGCCCGGCGCGTGTCAGAGCGCCAGCACCGCCGCCTGCAGGCCGGCGGTCTTCACGCGCGCCGCCACGGCGTCGGCCTCGGCGCGGCTCTTGAACGGGCCCACGCGCACCCGCGTGCGCTTGCCGGTGGGCGAGTCCACGTCCTGGGTGTAGCTGGCGTAGCCCAGCAGTTGCAGCCTGGCGCGCGCGGCACGCAGCCGCTCCATGTCGTTGTAGGCGCCCACCTGCACGACCCAGCGTCCGCTGGCCGGCGTCGGCGCCGCCGCCGGGGCCGGCGGGCTGGCGGCGGGGGCGGCCGGCGGCGTGGCGGCGGCAGGCATGGGCCTGGAAGCGGCAGGTGCCGACGCTTCCGGCGCGGAGGCCACGGGCTCCGCACCCGCATCGGCCGGTACCGCCGGCAGCGTCGGCGCCGGCGCAGTCGCAGTCGCACCCACGCTGCCCGCCGCCCGCGTGGCCGGGGCAGTGGGCGGCAGCAAGATGGGCGTGTCCTGCGGCAGCGGGCGCGGCTGCGTCTCGAACAGCAGCGGGAAGCCGATCACGCCCACGGCCAACAGCAGCACCGCGCCCACCAGCCGGCGCCGGGCCTGGGTTCGCGCTGCCGCGACGACGAGGTCTTCGGGGGCGGCCGCCGCTGCGGGCGACCGCTGGGGCCGCTGCGGCGGCTTCGGCTCGGAGGCCGTGTCCTTGGGGCGGAAGAACGGCAGTCGCATGCGGTGCGGGGGTCGGGGGCGGGGTCAGCCGGCGGCGGGGGCCGGCGGCGACGTGGCGTGCGGGGCGCCGAGCCGCGGCAGGCCGGCCTTGAGCACGCCGCCCACCGTGTAGAACGAGCCGAACACCACGATTCTATCGGCGGGGTCGGCCGCGGCCACCGCCGCCGCCAGGGCCGCGGCGGGGTCAGCGTGGGTGTGCACGGCCGGTGCGCCGCCGATGCGGCCCTGGGCCGCCGCCGACACCAGGGACACCAACGCCTCGGCCTGGGCCGAGCGCGGGCTGGCCAGGGTGCACAGATGCCAGCCGTCCACGAGACCGGCGATGCGCGACAGCAGCCCCGGGATGTCCTTGTCGGCCATGGCGCCGAACACGGCGTGGGTGCGCGGGTAGAAGCCCATGGCGTCGAGGTTGGCCGCCAGCGCGGCCACCGACTGCGGGTTGTGCGCCACGTCCAGCACCAGCGTCGGCTGCCCGGGCACGATCTGGAAGCGGCCGGGCAGCTCCACCAGCGCCAGGCCGGTGCGCACGGCCTGCGCGTTGATGGGCAGCCGGTCCTTCAGCGCGATCAGCGCCGCGATCGCGCCCGATGCGTTGATCAGCTGGTTGGCGCCGCGCAGCGCCGGGTAGCCCATGCCGCTGTAGCGGCGACCGCGGCCCGACCAGCTCCACTGCTGGCGGTCGCCCTGGTGGTTGAAGTCGCGGCCCACCAGCCAGAGGTCGGCCCCGATGGCTTCGCCGTGGCCCACCACGCTGGCCGGCGGCAGCGGGTCGCTGACCACGCAGGGGCGGCCGGGGCGCATGATCTGCGCCTTCTCCAGGCCGATGCTCTCGCGGTCGGGGCCGAGCCACTCCATGTGATCGAGGTCGATGCTGGTGATGACGGCGCAGTCGCAGTCGAAGGCGTTGACGCTGTCGTAGCGCCCGCCCATGCCGACCTCGAGGATGACCGCGTCGACCTCGGCCATCGACAGGCAGCGCGCGATGGCCAGCGTCGTGAACTCGAACTGCGTGAGCGTGGTGTCGCCGCGCGCACGCTCAACGGCCTCGAAGTGCGGCAGCAGCACGGCTTCCTCGACCGGATGGCCGTTGATCTTGCAGCGCTCGGTGAAGTGCACGAGCTCGGGCTTCTGGTACAGGCCCGTGCGGTAGCCGGCATGGCGCAGGATGCTCTCCAGCATGGCGCAGGTGCTGCCCTTGCCGTTGGTGCCGGCCACGGTGATGAGCGGCACCTCGAACTGGATGCCCAGCGTGCGCGCCACCCGGACCGTGCGCTCCAGCGACAGGTCCATGGTCTTGGGGTGCATGGCGGCGCAGTGCGCCAGCCAGTCGGGCAGGGATCGGCGATCGGTCATCTCAGTCGCAGAAAGCCGTTCGCGCTGAGCCTGTCGAAGCGCCCGTGGTCCCGGTGGGCTTCGACAGGCTCAGCCCGAACGGCGGAGGTCTCGGGCGCGGTGGCGGGCGGCCGACGCCACCGCGTCGGCAGCCTGCCGCTGCAGCAGCGCCAGCAGCCGCGCGATCGTCGGCCGCAGCTGGCGTCGGTCGCAGATCATGTCCAGCGCGCCGGTGCCGAGCAGGAACTCGCTGCGCTGGAAGCCCTCGGGCAGCTTCTCGCGCACGGTGTTCTCGATCACGCGCGGGCCGGCGAAGCCGATCAGCGCCTTGGGCTCGGCAATGACCACGTCGCCCACGAAGGCGAAGCTGGCCGACACGCCGCCCATGGTGGGGTCGGTCAGCACGCTGACGTAGGGCAGCTTGGCCTTCGCCAGCCGCGTGAGCGCGGCGTTCGTCTTGGCCATCTGCAGCAGGCTCAGAAGACCCTCCTGCATGCGCGCGCCGCCGGTGGCGGTGAAGCTCACGAAGGGCAGCTTCTGCTCCACGGCCGCCTCGACGCCGCGCGTGAAGCGCTCGCCGACCACGCTGCCCATGCTGCCGCCCATGAACTCGAACTCGAAGCAGGCCGCCACCACCGGCACGCTCATCACGGCGCCGCCCAGCACCACCAGCGCATCGGTCTCGCCGGTGAGCTCCAGCGCGGCCTTCAGACGCTGCGGGTACTTCTTGCTGTCCTTGAACTTCAGCGCGTCGACCGGCAGCACCTCCTGCCCGATCTCCCAGCGGCCCTCGGGGTCGAGGAAGGCGTCCAGCCGCTGGCGCGCGCCGATGCGGTGGTGGTGGTCGCACTTGGGGCAGACGTTGAGGTTGCCCTCGAGGTCGGTCTTGTAGAGCACCGTCTCGCAGGCCGGGCACTTGATCCACAGGCCCTCGGGCACGGCGCGGCGCTCGGCCGGGTCGGTGGGCTGGATCTTGGGAGGCAGCAGTTTTTCGAGCCAGCTCATGGGGGACAGCTCCTGTTCAGGCGCGGATCATGCATCCAGGGCGGCGCGGATCTCGGCCATGAAAGCCCGCGCGGCGAGGGGCGCATTCTGGCGGGTTTCGGATTCGATCAGCTGGATCAGACGCGAGCCGATCACCACCGCGTCGGACACCGCCGCCACCGCGCGGGCGCTGGCGGCGTCGCGGATGCCGAAGCCCACGCCCACCGGCACGCTGACGTGGGCTCGGATGCGCGGCACCATCCCGGCCACCGCGGCGGTGTCGAGGTGACCGGCCCCGGTGACGCCCTTCAGCGACACGTAGTAGACGTAGCCGCTGGCGACGCGGCCGACCTGCGCCATGCGCTCGTCGGTGCTGGTGGGGGCGAGCAGGAAGATGAGATCGAGGCCGGCCTCGCGCAGGCGGGCCGAGAAGGCCTCGCACTCCTCGGGCGGGTAGTCGACGATCAGCAGGCCGTCGACGCCGGCCTCGGCCGCGGCGCGCACGAAGGCGTCGGCACCGTGCTTCTGGTCGTAGCGCTCCACCGGGTTGGCGTAGCCCATCAGCACCACCGGCGTGGCCTGGTTGCCGCGGCGGAACTCGCGCACCATGGCCAGCACCTGCGGCACGCCGATGCCGCGCGCCAGGGCGCGTTCGCTGGCCTTCTGGATGACGGGGCCGTCGGCCATCGGGTCGGAGAAGGGCACCCCGAGCTCGATGATGTCGGCGCCGCCCTCGGCCAGGGCCTGCATGATCTGCGGCGTGGCGTCGGCGAACGGGTCGCCGGCCGTGACGTAGGGGATCAGCGCCTTGCGTCCCTGGGCCTTCAGAGAGGCCAGCGTCTTCGCGATGCGGCTCATTGCGGCCTCCGCAGGGCCGCCCCAAGGCGGCCGCACGCCCCCTCGGGGGGCAGCGAGCGATAGCGAGTGTGGGGGCTCATTGCTTCACGCTCTGGCCACGGCAGGAAGGCCGGCAGTAGAACTCGGCGCCGGTCAGGTCGGCCACCGTGCCGATGTCCTTGTCGCCGCGGCCGCTGAGGTTGACGAGCAGGTGCTGGTCGGGGCGCATCGTCGCGGCCATCTTCATGGCGTGGGCCACGGCGTGGCTGCTCTCCAGCGCCGGGATGATGCCCTCTGTGCGGCACAGGCGGTGGAAGGCCTCCAGCGCCTCGGCGTCGGTGACGCCCACGTACTCGGCCCGGCCGATGTCCTTCAGGTAGGCGTGCTCGGGGCCGACGCCGGGGTAGTCGAGGCCGGCGCTGATGCTGTGCGTCTCGGTGATCTGGCCGTTGTCGTCCTGCAGCAGATAGGTGCGGTTGCCGTGCAGCACGCCGGGCGTGCCGGCCGACAGGCTGGCCGCGTGACGGCCGCTGGCCAGGCCCTGCCCCGCCGCCTCCACGCCCACCAGGCGCGTGCCCTCGTGCGCGATGTAGGGGTAGAAGATGCCCATCGCGTTGCTGCCGCCGCCCACGCAGGCCAGCACGGCGTCGGGCTGGCGGCCGACCTGGCGCTGCATCTGCTCGATGCACTCGTCGCCGATGACGCGCTGGAAGTCGCGCACCATCATCGGGTAGGGGTGCGGGCCGGCCACGGTGCCGATGATGTAGAAGGTGTTCTCGACGTTGGTCACCCAGTCGCGCAGGGCCTCGTTGAGCGCGTCCTTCAGCGTCTTGCTGCCGCTTTCCACCGGCACCACGCGGGCGCCCAGCAGGTGCATGCGGTAGACGTTGGGGCTCTGGCGCTTGACGTCTTCCGAGCCCATGTAGACCACGCACTCCATGCCGTAGCGCGCGCAGATGGTGGCCGTGGCCACGCCGTGCTGGCCGGCGCCGGTCTCGGCGATGACGCGCGGCTTGCCCATGCGGCGCGCCAGAAGCGCCTGGCCGATGGTGTTGTTGACCTTGTGCGCGCCGGTGTGGTTGAGGTCCTCGCGCTTGAGGTGGATCTGCGCGCCGCCGAGCTCGCGGCTCAGGCGCGCGGCGTGGTAGATCGGGCTCGGCCGGCCGACGAAATGCGCCAGCTCGTGGCAGAACTCGGCCACGAACTCGGGGTCCTCGCGGTACTTCGCGTAGGCGGCCTCGAGTTCGGCCAGTGCATGGATCAGCGTCTCGGCGACGAAGGTGCCGCCGTAGAAGCTGGGCTGGCCGTTGGGCCCGGCCACGGGGCCGAAGTGCCCGCGCGCGTCGGGCTGGTGGTACTCGAACATGATGCGGATGGATCCTCTAGGGGGCGGCTTCGGCGGTGCGGGCGTCGGCCTCGAGGGCGTCTGCGTCTCTCACCGCCTGGCAGAACCGGCGCATCAGGCCGGCGTCCTTCACGCCCTTGGCCTGCTCCACGCCGGAGCTCACGTCAACGGCCCAGGGCCGGACGCGCCGCACACCATCGGTCACATTGGCAGGACTCAACCCACCAGACAAAACGACCGGAGCGGGCACGTTGCGTGGAATGAGTGACCAATCGAAGACCTTCCCGCCGCCGCCGAAGCCCTCGACGAAGGCGTCGAGCAGCAGGGCCTGCGCGCTGGCATAGCGCGCGGCGCAGTCTAGCAAATCGACCTCGGCCGCCGAGCCCCTGGCGCCCATGCGCACGGCGCGCAGGTAGGGCCTTGCCGCGGCTTCGCACTCGGCTGGCGTCTCGTCGCCGTGGAACTGCAGCACCGCCTCGGGCACGGCCTCGATGCCCGCGGCCACCTCGGCCGGCGTGGCGTTGACGAACAGCAGCACCGGCGTGACGAAGGGCGGCAGGCGCCGCGCCAGCTCGCGCGCCCGGGCCGGCGTCACCGCGCGCGGGCTGGCGGGGTAGAGGTTGAAGCCCAGCGCGTCGGCGCCGGCGGCGCAGGCGGCGTCGACGTCGGCCTCACGCGTGAAGCCGCAGATCTTGATGCGGGTGCGATGCATGGAAGGGGCTAGCTCAGCAGCCAGGGCGCCGCGGCGGCGCCTTCGGGAATGCCCAGCCCGGCATCGTAGTACGGCCCAAGGAAGTACAGCCCCTCGGCGCCGAAGGTGGGCGCGGCGGCATCGCGGTCGCGCGCGTCCAGCACCTCCGCCATCCAGCCCGGCGGGCGCCGGCCACTGCCCACCATCAGCAGGCACCCCATGAGGTTGCGCACCATGTGGTGCAGGAAGGCGTTGCCGTCGAAGTCGAAGCGCCAATAGCCGGCCATGGGCGCGCCGGTGAAAGCGATGTCGATGCGGTGCAGCGTCTTCACCGGGGTCGGAGACTGGCATTCGCTGGAGCGGAAGGAACTGAAATCGTGCGTG
The DNA here is from genome assembly GCA_046341655.1 of Betaproteobacteria bacterium. Lineage (GTDB taxonomy): Bacteria > Pseudomonadota > Gammaproteobacteria > Burkholderiales > Burkholderiaceae_C > Rubrivivax. The sequence continues at coordinate 50,163 of JBKDQY010000062.1, forward strand.
CCGACCAGGTGCGCGGCTGCTTCGCGCAGCGCCTCGGCGTCCAGCGGCCGGAAGGTCCAGCCCACGAGCCCGGCGTCCAGGGCCGGCCGCACGGCCGACTCGCGCAGCCAGTACCGGTAGCGACGGCCGCGCGCGCTGTTGCGAGCGTGGAAGTGCTCGCTCACCGGCAGGGCCCACTGCACCGCGATGTCGGGAGGCAGGAAGCGGTTGGTGCCGCGCACCCACGAGAAGGGCTCGCGGGATGCCGGCGTGTCGAGGTGCACGACCTGGTTCAGCGCGTGCACGCCCGCGTCCGTGCGGCCGGCGCAGACGGTGTGCGCCGGCTGCGCCAGGAAGGATGCGAGCGCCTGTTCCAGCGCGTCCTGGACGGTTTGGCCGCCGGGCTGACTCTGCCAGCCCATGTAGGCGCCGCCGCGGTAGCTGACGCCCAGCGCCATGCGGGCCGGACGCGGCGGCATCGAGGGCCCGCTCAGCCGAGCTTCTCGAGCATGCCCTGGGCCTTGGACTTCAGCGCCCCTTCGGCCTTGGACACCACCTCTTCGAGCAGGTCACGGGCCCCTTCGTGGTCGCCGATCTGGCGGAACTCCTCGGCCAGCTCGAGCTTGCGCGCCAGCGGGCCGTCGCCCGAGGCATCGGCCGGCGCGGCCGGGGGCTCGATGCCGAAGTCGCCGAAGTCGAGCAGGGCGCTCGCGCCAGCTTCCGCCGGCGCGGGCGCGCCCACCGCCGGCAGTTCCTCGGGCATGGCACCGAGGTCGAAGTCCAGGCCACCGGGGGGCTCCGCCGGCGCCGGTGGCTTGACCAGCGACACCGTGGGCGGCACGTCGTCCAGGTACGGGCGCTGCACCGGCACGGTCTTGGGCTCCGGCTCCATCGAGAGCGTCGGCCCATCGCTGTCGTAGGGCTCGGCCAGCTCGGCCTGCGGCGCAAGCGGCTGCGTCGACTCAACCGGCCGCAGCGGCTCGTCGCCGCCGATGTCGAGGTCGAGGTCGATGCTGTCCAGCGTCGCATCGGGCGCCGGCTCGAAGGCCAGCGGCTGCGCCGGCGCCGTGTGCGGCACGGTCGGCGGGCCCAGGGGCTCCATGGGCAGTGTGGCGTCGCTGTTGGCGGCCTCGGGCGCGCCGCCGGGCTGGTACAGCGGATTGTCGGGATCGATGGTGCGGCCGAGCTCCTGCGCCTTCGTCCATTCGTCGCCCTCGCCCCGCGTCAGGCTGAACATCTGCGTGGCCAGCAACTCGAAGCCCTTGACGTCGCGGCGCTTGGCGTAGACCTCCAGCAGCTTGCTGCGAATGGCCATGCGCTCGGGGTTCGAGCGCATCGCTTCCTTGAGGATCTCCTCGGCCTGCAGGTCGCGGCCATAGGCCAGGTAGACATCGGCCTCGGCGACGGGATCGACGTCGCCGATGGCGTCGAGCTGGCTCAGCGAGTAGCTCATCGACGAGGAGTTGCCGGTGCTGGTGGCGCCGCCCTCCCGGGTGTCGATGCGCTGGCCGCCGCTGGCGCCGAAGAAGCTGTCGGGCTGCAGCCGGCTCTCGAGGAAAGAAGTCTCGCCGGCCGGCTTGCGCAGCTTGCCGCGCAGGCGGTACAGCGCCAGGCCGCCCAGCAACAGCACCAGCACGCCGCCGGCCGGCAGCAGCAGCGGGTTGTCGCCCAGCGAATCGAGCAGGCCACCGCTGTCGGCCTGGGCCTGCGCAGGAGCCGGCGCAGGAGCCGGCGCTGGCGCGGG
>JBKDQY010000063.1:0-12738 GCA_046341655.1 Betaproteobacteria bacterium
GCCCCGGGCACGCTGCTGCGCGTGAAGGGCGAGCTGCGCGCCGGCTTCTTCGGCCGCGAGATGGTGCCCCCGGAGGTCCGCGCCGTGCTGCCCGGCCCGCCGCTGCCCGCGGGCCTGTCCCCCGTCGACCCCAGCAGCGCGCAGCTGCCGCAGGCCTACCTGCGCAAGTGCGTGGCGTCGGCGCTCGCCCGCGCGCCGCTGCACGAGCTGCTGCCCGAGGGCACGGTGCCGGCCGGGCTGCCGGCGCTGCGCGAGGCGGTGCAGTTCCTGCACCAGCCGCCGCCGGGCACCGGGCTCGACGCGCTGGAGCAGCGCCGCCACCCGGCCTGGCAGCGGCTGAAGTTCGACGAGCTGCTGGCCCAGCAGCTTGCGCAGGCGCAGGCCCGTGCCGAGCGCGCCCGGCTGCGCGCGCCGGTGCTGGCGGCGCGGCCGGGCGGGCTGGCCGAGCGGCTGCTCGCGGCGCTGCCCTTCGCGCTGACTGGTGCCCAGCAGCGCGTGGTGGCCGAGATCGCCGCCGACCTGGCGCGCCCGCAGCCCATGCACCGGCTGCTGCAGGGCGACGTGGGCTCCGGCAAGACGGTGGTGGCCGCGCTGGCCGCCGCCGCCGCCATCGACGCCGGCTGGCAGTGCGCGCTGATGGCGCCCACCGAGATCCTGGCCGAGCAGCACTTCCGCAAGCTGGTGCCGTGGCTGGAGCCGCTGGGCGTGGGCATCGCCTGGCTCACCGGCAGCCGCAAGGGGCGCGGGCGGCGCGAGCAGCTGGCCGCGGTGGCGGATGGCCGCGCCGGCCTGGTGGTGGGCACGCACGCCGTCATCCAGCGCGACGTCGCCTTTGCCCGGCTGGGGCTGGCGGTGGTGGACGAGCAGCACCGCTTCGGCGTGGCGCAGCGGCTGGCCTTGCGCGAGAAGCTGGCGGAGGCGGAGGCGGAGAGCGTGACGGCGCCGGGTGACCCCAGGCTCGAGCCCCACCTGCTGATGATGAGCGCCACGCCCATCCCGCGCACGCTGGCGATGAGCCACTACGCCGACCTGGACCTGTCCACGCTCGACGAGCTGCCGCCGGGCCGCACGCCCATCGTCACCAAGGTCTTCGAGGACGGCCGCCGCGCCCAGGTGCTGGCGCGCATCCGCGACGCCGTGGCCGCGGGCCAGCAGGTCTACTGGGTGTGCCCGCTGGTGGAGGAGAGCGAGCACCTCGACCTGCAGAACGCCACCGCCACGCACGCCGAGCTGTCGGCCCTGATGCAGCAGGCCGTGCCCGGTGCCATGGTGGGCCTGCTGCACGGCCGCATGCCGCCGGCCGAGAAGGCGGCCGTGATGTCGCTGTTCAGCGAAGGCACCATGAAGCTGCTGGTGGCCACCACCGTCATCGAGGTCGGCGTGGACGTGCCCAACGCCAGCCTGATGGTGATCGAGCACGCCGAGCGCTTCGGCCTGGCGCAGCTGCACCAGCTGCGCGGCAGAGTGGGCCGAGGGGCCGCGGCGAGCGTGTGCGTGCTGCTGTACACCGCGCCGCTGTCGCCCACCGGCAAGGCGCGCCTGAAGGCCATGGCCGAGACCACCGACGGCTTCGAGATCGCGCGGCGCGACCTCGAGATCCGCGGCCCCGGCGAGTTCATGGGCGCGCGCCAGAGCGGCGACGCGCTGCTGCGCTTCGCCGACCTGGCGCATGACGAGCCGCTGCTGCGGCAGGCCCGCGACGCCGCCGCACGGCTGCTGGCCGCGCACCCGGCCGCGGCGCAGCAGCAGGTGGACCGCTGGCTGGGCGCGAAGACCGAGTTCCTGAAAGCCTGAACCGACGACCGCAGGCCGCGCGCCGCGCGAGAATCCGCGCATGACGCTGACCGAGCTCAAGTACATCGTCGCCGTGGCGCGCGAACGTCACTTCGGCCGGGCCGCCGAGGCCTGCCACGTGAGCCAGCCCACGCTCAGCGTGGCGGTGAAGAAGCTGGAGGAGGAGCTCGACGTGAAGATCTTCGAGCGCGGCGCCAGCGAGGTGAGCACCACGCCGCTGGGCGAGCAGATCGTGCGCCAGGCGCAGCAGGTCATCGAGCAGGCCGCGGCCATCCGCGAGATCGCCAAGACCGGCAAGGACCCGGTGTCGGGCCCGCTGCGCCTGGGCGTCATCTACACCGTGGGCCCCTACCTGCTGCCCGACCTGGTGCGCCAGGCCATCGAGCGCGTGCCGCAGATGCCGCTGATGCTGCAGGAGAACTTCACGGTGCGGCTGCTGGAGATGCTGCGCACCGGCGAACTGGACTGCGCCATCCTGGCCGAGCCCTTCCCCGACACCGGCCTGGCGGTGGCGCCGCTGTACGACGAGCCCTTCCTGGCCGCCGTGCCGCGCAGGCACCCCATCGCGGCCCGCCGCAGCATCAGCGCCGAGGAGTTGAAGAACGAGACCATGCTGCTGCTGGGCACCGGCCACTGCTTCCGTGACCACGTGCTCGAGGTGTGCCCCGAGTACGCGCGCTTCGCGTCCGACGCCGAGGGCATCCGCAAGAGCTTCGAGGGTTCGAGCCTGGAGACCATCAAGCACATGGTGGCCTCGGGCATGGGCATCACGGTGGTGCCGCGCCTGAGCGTGCCGGCCGAACCGCAGCCGCACGTGGCCTACGTGCCGTTCACCGAGCCCGTGCCCTCGCGCCGCATCGTGCTGGCCTGGCGCCGCACCTTTCCGCGCTACGAGGCCATCGCGGCGCTGCGCAACTGCGTCTACGCCTGCGCGCTCGAAGGCGTGCGGCGCCTGTCCTGAAGCCGCGCGCCTTCAGTTGCATGTCGATGCTGCGGGTTGCAGCAGGCTGGCGACAGCTCCCTCCAGGCGCTCAAAGGCCTCTTCCTTGGGCAAGACCGCTGCGCCCAGCGCTACCGCACCCTCCATCAGTGCTTCGTTGATGTAGCCGGTGACGATCAGCAATGGCAGCGAAGGCCGCAGAGCGCGCGCCGCGCGGCAAAGATCCAGGCCCGACATCTCAGGCATCGCGTGATCGCTCACCAGTGCGCAGAAGGTAGCGCCGTCGCGGTCGAGTTCCCGCAGCGCGTCGTGGGCACTGTTCGTGCGCCGCACGCGATGACCGGCTCGCGCCAGCAGCGCCGCGTTGGCCAGCCCCACCACCTCGTCGTCGTCCACCAGCAACAGCGTGGCCGGCGCGGCGCGGGCCACGGGTGCTTGCGCTGGACCGACTTGCGCCTGCGCGGCCGGGGCGTCGCACAAGGGCAGCGTCAGCGTGAAGATGCTGCCGGCCGCCAACTCTGAACGCACATCGATGCGGCCGCCCATGAGCGTGACCATGCTGTGCACCTGGGCCAGACCCAGGCCCGTACCCTCGCCGACCGGGCGAGTGGTGAAGAACGGCTCGAAGATGCGCTCGTGCAGCGCGGCAGGTATGCCGCAGCCGTTGTCGGCCACCTGGAGCTCGGCGCTGCCCTCTGCCGAAGGCCGCAGCGACACCGTCACCGTGCCGGGCCCTCCCTGAAGGGCCAGCCAGGCGTTCTGCACCAGGTTCATCAGTGATCGCTGCAGCTCGGTCGCGTCGCCTCGGACCCACAGTGCGTCTGCACCGGAGGCCAGCTCCAGAACCTGCCGGGCTCCGGGTGGACAACTGGTGGCAAGAAGTGCCAGCGTCTCCTCGACCAGCGGCGCCAAGGCCAGGGGCGCCTCGGCTGCGACCGGTCCCCGCCCGAATGCCATCAATCGGCGCACGAGATCGCGCCCACGCAGGGCGGCCCGCTGAATGTGCTTGAGCGGCTCGTGCTCCTGGCTGCCGCCAGGCGTGGCCTCCAGCAGCAGAGCTGCATGGCCGAGCACTGCGCCGAGCACGTTATTGAAGTCGTGCGCGATGCCGCCTGCCAGCGCGCCAAGGGTTTCCAGCCGCTGGCGCTCTCGCTCGCGGGCGTCGGCCAGCCGGCGCGCCGTGACGGACTGGTGCGACACGATCACACGCCCGGGTCCCGGGCCCTCGATCAGGGCTGCCCCGGCGACGAACCAGCGCAATTCGGTTGGCGAATGGCAGGGGTACTCGACCTCGAAGTGCGCACGCCGGCCCGCCAGCACCTCGCGCAGGAGGACACCGAAGGCGGGCCCCTCATTGGACTGCGGGCCGCAGGCCGCGGCACACACCGCCAGATAGTTGCTGCCTTCACCCGTGGCAGTCTCGTTGCCACCGTTGAGCGCGCTGAACTCGCGCCAAGCGCGGTTGACCCACAGCACGGTGGCGTCGGCGTCCAGCACGCACACGTGCGCCGGAAGGGCGTCGAGCGCGCTGCGCAGCAGACCTGGCAGGCCAGCTTCGCGTCCGGTTCGATTTCGCCTCAGACCCCGCGGGTGGGACCGCCGTCGATTCCTGTCGGCCACTCGCATATTGGCACTTTTGTGGGCCGGGATTCTAGCGTCACCAAAGGTGGTTTGCACCAAGCCGGCACATGTCAACGTGCGACGCGCACCAATTCGATGCGGCACTGCGAGACGCGGGCTTGGCTCGGACGGTCAGGGCTCGTCCACGGCAAGCGGTTCGGGGACCCGGTCGCCCTGACCGGCAGCTTCGCAGGCGGCCGGGCCAACGCGCCAGATAATGCGCGGCCGTTTCCAGCCCGCTGCCATGCCCGCCGCCAGCCCCGAGCGCATCACCCACGAGGTGCAGCGCCGCCGCACCTTCGCCATCATCAGCCACCCCGACGCGGGCAAGACCACGCTCACCGAGAAGCTGCTGCTGTTCAGCGGCGCCATCCAGATCGCCGGCAGCGTGAAGGCGCGGAAAGCGACACGACACGCGACATCGGACTGGATGGAGATCGAGAAGCAGCGCGGCATCTCGGTGGCCAGCTCGGTGATGCAGATGGAGTACCGCGGCTGCGTCATCAACCTGCTCGACACGCCGGGCCACCAGGACTTCTCCGAAGACACCTACCGCGTGCTCACCGCGGTGGACGCGGCGCTGATGGTGATCGACGCCGCCAACGGCGTGGAGCCGCAGACGCGGCGCCTCCTGCAGGTGTGCCGCGCGCGGAACACGCCCATCCTCACCTTCGTCAACAAGATGGACCGCGAGGTGAAGGAGCCGCTGGCGCTGATGGACGAGATCGAGCGCGAGCTGGGCATGACGGTGGTGCCCTTCACCTGGCCCGTGGGCATGGCCAAGTTCTTCGGCGGCGTGCTCGACCTGCGCCGCGACCAGATGCGCGTGTTCGCGCCCGGCGAGGACCGCGTGGCGGGCTCGGAGGAGGTGATCGACGGCATCGGCAACCCGCAGCTGGCCGAGCGCTTCGGCGGCCCCTACGAGCAGGCGGCCGGCGAGATCGAGCTGGTGCGCGAGGCCGCACCGGCCTTCGACGAGGCCGAGTTCCTGGCCGGGCGGCAGACGCCGATGTTCTTCGGCTCGGCCGTCAACAACTTCGGCGTCCAGGAGGTGCTGGACGCGCTGGTGGAGCTGGCGCCGCAGCCCGGCGCCAAGCCCGCCATCCAGCGCACGGTGCAGCCCACCGAGCCCAGGTTCACCGGCGTGGTGTTCAAGATCCAGGCCAACATGGACCCCGCGCACCGCGACCGCATCGCCTTCGTGCGCGTGGCCAGCGGCCACTTCGAGCGCGGCATGCGGCTGAAGGTCTCGCGAAGCGGCAAGGAGCTGCGGCCGAACTCGGTGGTCACCTTCATGAGCCAGCGCCGCGAGCTGCTGGACGAGGCCTTCGCCGGCGACATCATCGGCATCCCCAACCACGGCGTGCTGCAGCTGGGCGACACGCTCACCGAGGGCGAGGTGCTGCAGTTCACCGGGCTGCCGTTCTTCGCGCCCGAGATGTTCCGCTCGGTGGAGGTGGCCGACCCGCTGAAGACCAAGCAGCTGCGCGCCGGCCTCACGCAGCTGGGCGAGGAGGGCGCGATCCAGGTCTTCCGCCCGGTGGCCGGCAGCGTGCTGCTGCTGGGCGCCGTGGGGCAGCTGCAGTTCGAGGTGGTGGCGCACCGCCTGGAGCACGAGTACGGCTGCAAGGCGCGCGTGATGCCGGCGCGCTACAACGTGGCGCGCTGGGTGACCTGCGATGAACCGAAGGAGCTGCAGCGCTTCATCGACGGCAACGCGCACCGCGTGGCGCTGGATGCGGTGGACGCCCCCTGCGTGCTGCTCGAATACGCCGGCGAGCTGCGCGCCATGCAGGAGAACTGGCCGAAGATCAGGTTCCACGCCCTGCGCGAGCACGCGGGCCTGGTGTTCCAGAAGCAGCTGCAGGGGTGACGCCGGGCGCGGCCGCGCCCGGCGAGGGGTGACCCGCGGACTCGCCGCATCGGCTGTCGGCCCCCGGCGATTGACGGCCCGCCTACGAGCGTAATACATTGCGTATTACAGAGCCCCTCTTCACCGACGATGACCGTCACCATCAAGCTTGATCCCGCCCTCGAGGAGCAGTTGCGCCAGCGCGCCCAGGCCAGCGGCCGCAGCACGAGCGATGTCGTGCGCGCGGCGCTGCAGCTGTACCTGGCCCAGGACGAGACCGCCGGCCCGCCACGCTCGGCGCACGACCTGGGGGTCGATCTCTTCGGCCGCCACGCGGGCCCTGTCGACCTCGCCACGCGGCGGCGTCTGGGCTTCGCGGCCGGGGCCGCAGAGCGCCACGCGCGCCGGGGCTGACCAGCCATGCCGACGCACAAGCTGCCCGCGGCCGAGCCGTCGCCGCGGTATCTGGCGCACCGCGGCCCGGTGCTGGTGGACAGCGGGCCGCTGATTGCGCTGTTCAACGGCGCCGACCGCTGGCACGCCCCGGTGCGGGACTGGTTGCGCGACAACCCGCGTGCCGTGCTGTGGTCCACCTGGCCGGTGGCTACCGAGGTCTGCGTGCTGCTGGCGCGCCGCATCGCAAACGACTGCGCGCTGGACTTCCTGCGCTGGGTGCAGCGCGGCGCGCTGGTGCTGCAGCCCGCGGCCGAGGGTTCGGTGACGGAGGTGCTGCGCATCAGCGAGCGCTTTGCCGACCTGCCCTTCGACCTGGCCGACGCTTCCATCGCCGAAGCCGCGGCGCGGCTGAAGCTCCGACACGTGCTCAGCCTGGACGCCGACTTCGATGTCTACCGCGACCGCGGCGGCCGCCCGCTGATCAACCTGCTGCGGAGCTGATCGCCACGCGACGGCGTGCCCCCTGCGCCGCCGTGACAGGTTCAGCGCGCGGCCGTGCCCAGGTGCTTGCCGAGGAAGCGCGCCACCCGCTCGAACTGGTCGGCCCAGTTCTCCGCGAGGAAGAAGCTGTGCCCTTCGTCCGCGTACTCGTGGCTCTCCACCGACACCCCCGCGGCGCGCGCCGCGGCGACGAAGCGGCGTGAGTGCGCCGGGTCGACGCGCGTGTCCCGCTGGCCCCAGGTCACCATCAGGGGCACGCGGATCTCGGCCACCCGGTTCAGCGGTGAGAAGCGCTCCAGCATCGCCTTGTCGGCCACGGGGTCGCCCAGCGTCTCGGTCAGCACGTACCGGCGGGCCTGCTCGCTGATGTCGGTCCAGAAGCGGCTGAACAGCCGCGTGGTGTCGGTGACGCCGTTGATGCTGGCGGCGCAGCGGTACAGCTCCGGGTGCCGCACCGGCCCCATCAGCGCCGCGTAGCCGCCATAGCTGCCGCCCACGATGCAGGCGCGGCCGGGCTCGCCCAGGCCCTCGCGCACGGCCCAGGCCAGGGCATCGGCCAGGTCGTCCTGCATGGCCTGGCCCCACTGCTTGAAGCCCGCCCGAAGGTGCCGCTCCCCGAAGCCGGTGGAGCCGCGGAACTCCACCTCCAGCACGCGGTGGCCCTGCGCGGCCACGAACTGCGCAAAGCCGTCCCAGGCGCGCGAGCCGCCGCGCACATTGGGGCCGCCGTGCACCAGCAGCACCAGGGGCCGCGGCGACTTCGCGTCCACGCCCGGCGGGTGCGTCACCACCACCGGCAGCGACAGGCCGTCGCGCGCCGCCACGCGGTGGAAGCTGCGCACCCCCTGCGAGGCCTCGGGCAGGCCAGGGCGGCTGGCGGCGATGCGCACCAGCCGCTTGGCCACCGTGTCGAACACGAAGTACTCGCCCGGCTGGCGGTCGCTCTGCGAGTGGACAACGAAGCGCTGTGCCGACAGGCAGTCGCCACACAGCAGCCGGTTCATGCGGCCCGGCGGCAGCGCGGCGTCGATGGTGCGCTGCAGCTGGGCGAGGCGGGCGTCCAGCCACACGGTCTGTGGTTGCGAGGTCTCGATGTGCATGCCGACGACCGTGCGCCGGGCCGTGTCGACCTCGAGATCCGTGCCCATGTCGAACCCTGCGGCGGCCACCAGGGGCTCGGGATCGAGCTTGCGGGTCTTGGGGTCGTACACGAACAGCGCATCGGCGTCGCGGCCGCGGCGGCTGCTGACGACCCAGCTGCCGTCGGCCTCGACGTAAAGCGGGTCCATGCGGTTGGCGTCGAGCAGCGGCAGGGCCTCGACGACCTCCCAATCGCGCGAACCGCCTGGGCGGTGGTGCACCCGGGCGCGGCCGCCGCTTTCGGTGACGACGACGCGCAGGTTGCCATCGGGGTCGGTCAGGTGCCTGACGGTACTCTCGGGCTTGCCGTCGCTCACGCGGCGCAGCTGGCCGGTCGCGGTGTCCAGGCGGGCGACGGCCATGACGCCCCACTGGCCCTGCTCGGGGTTCTCCACCTGGTAGAACAAGGCTTCGTCGCCGCGCCCGGCCAGCGCCCGGAAGAACGCCCAGCCGTAAGGCAGCACGCGGGACTGGATCCTGGTGCCGGTCTGCGCGCCGACCTGCAGGGTCCAGCTCACGAGCAACTGCAGGCGCTGGCCATCGATGTCGACCCCGAAGGTCCCTGCCTCGCCCTCGAAAATCATGAGCTCCGGCGGCCGGGCGTCGAACACCAGCCGGCGGTCGTTGACCCAGTGGATGTTGCTGATGTCCAGCTGCGGGTTGCCGGCCACCACCCGCACGTTGCTGGGCTCGGCCAGGTCGACCACCGCCAGCACCAGCCGGCCTTGGTTGCCCCGCCACAGGAAGGCCGCGTGCTGGTTCGAGGGCGAGACCTTGAGGCTGCTGATCCGGGGCCTCTCGACGTAGGGCAGCGCCTGCGTCACGGCCTGGGCTGCCGGGCGATCGCCGCCGGTCTGCGCCGGTGTCGCGGTGACGGCGACGGCCGCCAGAAGCGCCATGGCCGCTGCGCGGACGTTTCGAAGTGTGCAGCCCTGCATCCCGCCTCCCCTGTGCGCGAATCGTCTCGCGGATGCTAACAAGCGGCCCCGGGATAATCCTGGGCGTGTCGTCAACTCCGCAGCCTGTGGGCCGCCTGGCCCTCTACCTCGACCTCATCCGCTGGGACCGCCCCGCCGGCTGGCTGCTGCTGCTGTGGCCTACGCTCAGCGCGCTGTGGATCGCCGCCGACGGCTGGCCGGGCTGGCACCTGTTCATCGTGTTCGTGGCCGGCACCGTGCTGATGCGCAGCGCCGGATGCTGCGTCAACGACGTCGCCGACCGCGAGTTCGACCGTCACGTCAAGCGCACCGCGCAGCGCCCGGTCACGCGCGGCGCGGTGTCGCCGCGCGAGGCGCTGGCTGTGGGCGCGGCGCTGGCGCTGGCGGCCTTCGGCCTGGTGCTCACCACCAGCGCGCCGGCCGTCCTGCTGAGCTTTGCCGCGCTGGCGGTGACGCTGCTCTACCCCTATGCCAAGCGCCTGCTGAGCGTGCCGCAGGCGGTGCTGGGCGTGGCCTTCAGCTTCGGCATCCCGATGGCCTTCGCCGCGGCGCAGGGCGGGCGCGAGTGGAGCCTGCAGGCCGTCGCCGACGCCGTACCCTGGCACGCCTGGGCGCTGCTGGGCGCCAACCTGTTCTGGGTGCTGGCCTACGACACCGAGTACGCCATGGTCGACCGCGACGACGACCTGAGGATCGGCATGAAGACCAGCGCCATCACGCTGGGCCGATTCGACGTGGCCGCGGTGATGGCCTTCTACGCCGCCTACCTGCTGGCCTGGGGCTGGCTGGGCCGCGAGCTGGGGCTGGGCGGCTGGTTCCTGGCCGGCCTCGCGGTGGCGGCGGCGCAGGCCGCGTGGCACTGGACGCTGATCCGCGGCCGCAGCCGCGAGGGCTGCTTCCGCGCCTTCCGCGCCAACCACTGGCTGGGCTTCGCGGTGTTCGCGGGCACGGCGGCGGACCTGGCGCTGCGCTGAGCGCCGCGATCAACCGCGCCCGAGTTCCTCGGCGCGGGCCCGCGCGGCATGCAGCGCCTTCACGAAGGCCGCCTTCACGCCGTCGGCCTCCAGCGACGTGATCGCGGCGTGCGTGGTGCCGCCCTTGCTGGTGACCTGCTCGCGCAGCGCGCCGGGCGACAGCTCCGAGCGCATGGCCAGTGCCGCCGCGCCGGAGAAGGTGGCCTGGCCCAGCGCGCGGCCCTGCTCGGGGCTGAGGCCCATCTCGGCCGCGGCCTGCATCATGGCCTCTAGGAAGTAGAAGACGTAGGCCGGCCCCGAGCCCGACAGCGCCGTCACGGCATCGAGGTCGGCCTCGCGCGACACCCACAGCACCTGCCCGGTGGGTGCGAACAGCGCCACCGCCGCGGCGCGCTCGGCCTCGCTCACCGCCGGCTCGGCATGGAGCCCGGCGATGCCCTGGCCGATGAGGGCCGGCGTGTTGGGCATGCTGCGCACGATGCGCGCGCTGCCGGTGGCCGCGGCAATGGTGGCGCAGCGCACGCCGGCCATCACGCTGAGCTGCAGCGCGCCGCCGACGAAGCGCGCGCAGGGCGCCGCCGCCTCGGCAAAGAGCTGTGGCTTGACGGCCCACACGACGGTGCCGCAGGCGGCCAGCCGCTCGTCGGCGGCGGGCTGCGCCTGCACGCCGAATTCGCGCGCCAGCCGCTCGCGCTGGGCCTCGGCCGGCTCCACCACCCCCAGGGCCGCCGCGTCGTGGCCGCTGCGCACGAGGCCGCCGATGAGGGCGCCGGCCATGTTGCCGCCGCCGACGAAGGCCACGCGGGCCGGTGTGCGTTCGTTCATGCGGCCAGTGTAGGCGGCAGGCCCCATGACCGCTCGGCGCAGCGCCCATGCAAAGCCGGCATGGCGGTTGGTGACAAATCCGGCCGCGGCCCGCCTACAGTGGCCGCCGCGCGTTGCCGCCCCGGCTGCCGTCCACGAGGCGCGGCGCGGGCCGGCGAGGCCGCCTCACCAACGGAGACACCCTTCATGGCCCCCCCGACATCCGCCCTTTCCCCGACCCCGCTGTCCTACGTCAACCCCACGCCCGACAGCCCCTGGGGCACCTACATCAGCCAGGTCGACCGCGTCATCCCCTACCTCGGCCACCTGGCCAAGTGGGCCGAGACGCTGAAGCGCCCCAAGCGCGCGCTGATCGTCGACGTGCCGATCGAGCTGGACAACGGCGAGGTAGCGCACTTCGAGGGTTACCGGGTGCAGCACAACCTGAGCCGCGGCCCCGGCAAGGGCGGCGTGCGCTACCACCCCGACGTGACGCTCGAGGAGGTGATGGCGCTGGCGGCCTGGATGAGCATCAAGAACGCGGCCGTGAACCTGCCCTACGGCGGCGCCAAGGGCGGCATCCGCGTCGACCCGAAGCGCCTGAGCCACAAGGAGCTGGAGCGCATGACGCGGCGCTACACCAGCGAGATCGGCATCATCATCGGCCCGCAGCAGGACATCCCGGCGCCGGACGTGAACACCAACCCGCAGATCATGGCGTGGATGATGGACACGTACAGCATGAACACCGGCAGCACGGCCACCGGCGTCGTCACCGGCAAGCCCATCCACCTGGGCGGCAGCCTGGGCCGCGTGAAGGCCACGGGCCGGGGCGTGTTCGTCACCGGGCGCGAGGCCGCTCGCCGCATCGAGCTCGACCTGAACGACGCGCGCATCGCCGTGCAGGGCTTCGGCAACGTGGGCTCGGCGGCGGCCGAGCTGTTCGCGCAGGCCGGCAGCCGCCTCGTGGCGGTGCAGGACCACACCGGCACCATCGTCAACGAGCGCGGCTTCGACATGGCCGACCTGATGGCGCACGTCAAGGCCACCGGCGGCGTCGGGGGCTTCAAGGGCGGCGAGGCGGCCGACGCGGAGAGCTTCTGGGACGTGAAGGCCGACATCCTGATCCCGGCCGCGCTGGAGGGCCAGATCACGGCCGAGCGCGCCCGGCGCATCACCGCGAAGCTGGTGCTCGAGGGCGCCAACGGCCCCACGGTGCCGGTGGCCGACGACATCCTGGCCGAGCGCGGCGTGCTGGTGGTGCCCGACGTCATCTGCAACGCCGGCGGCGTGACGGTGAGCTACTTCGAGTGGGTGCAGGACTTCAGCTCGTTCTTCTGGACGGAAGACGAGATCAACGTGCGCCTGGACAAGATCATGATCGGCGCGCTCAAGCGCATCTGGGAGACCGCCGACCGCCACCGCATCACGCTGCGCACCGCCACCTTCGCGGTGGCCTGCCAGCGCATCCTGACGGCGCGCGAGGAGCGCGGGCTGTATCCCTGAGCCGGCGGCCCGGTGCGGGTTCGGTGACCGCTCCCGGCCCCTGGCGGTCGTTCGCGGTGATCCGTTCGGGCTGAGCCCGTCGAAGCCGCGCGCGCTGGCGGCACCGCGCGTCGCGGCAGGCGGTGCCCCTGACCCGTTCGGGCTGAGCCTGTCGAAGCCGCGTGCGCTTGCGGTATCGCGCGGCGAAGGGCTGTGCGGGCGGGGGCTGCGGCGTGAATCGAAGCGGTCGGCCCTGCGGGCCGACTCCCCTGCGATGCTCGGGCTCATGGCCCG
>JBKDQY010000064.1:0-4114 GCA_046341655.1 Betaproteobacteria bacterium
GTGCGCACCGACGTCGTCTACACGCTCATCCACCGCCTGGGCCTGGTGCGGCTGGCGCTGTTCTTCTCGCTCGACCCGCTGTGGGTCGCGGTCTCGGCCTGGCTGGGCCTGCACGGCCTGCGGCCGCTGTCGTTCGAGGGCCTGTGGCCGGGCGTGACCGACGTCGCCTGGGTGGCCTTCGTGCTGTACCTGCTGCTGTTCGACCTCGTCGACTACGCGCTGCACCGGGCGCAGCACCGCTGGGACTGGTGGTGGCAGCTGCACGCGCTGCACCACAGCCAGCGCCAGATGACGCGCTGGTCGGACAGCCGCAACCACCTGCTCGACGACGCGCTGCGCGACAGCGCCTTCGTGGCCGTGGCGCTGGCGGTGGGCATCGCGCCGGCACAGTTCGTGGCCGTGGTGGCGCTGACGCAGCTGCTGGAGAGCCTGTCGCACGCCAACCTGCGCGGCGACTTCGGCCCCGTGCTCGGCCGGCTGCTGGTGAGCCCGGCCTTCCACCGCACGCACCACGCCATCGGCACCGGGCACGAATCGCACGGCCCGGGCAGCCTGGGCGGCTGCAACTACGCGGTGCTGTTCCCGGTGTGGGACCTGCTGTTCGGCACCGCGCGATTCGGCCGCGCCCCCGAGCCCACGGGCGTGCGCGACCAGCTCGACGGCCGCGACTACGGCCGCGGCTTCTGGGCGCAGCAGGCGCTGGGCCTGCGGCGGCTGTTCGACCGCCGTGCCGGCTGGCCCGGGGGCGCCGGGTGAGCCCGCTGCAGGCCTTCTGGCGCGCGCTGGCCACCGTGACGCAGCCGCGCGTATGGGCCTGGGCCCTGCCGCCGCTGGGGGTGGTGCTGCTGCTGGTGGGCACGCTGGGCTGGGCGCTGTGGGAACCCTCGCTCGACGCCGTGCGCGCGCTGGTGGGCCGCTTCGAGCTCAGCGACGGCGCCTGGCGCTGGATGCACGACGCCGGCCTGGGCGGCTGGCGCACCGTGCTGGCGCCGGTGGTGGTGGTGGTGCTGGCTCTGCCTCTGGTGCTGCTGCTGTCGCTGCTGGCGGTGGCGCTGCTGGCGGCACCGGGCATTGCGCGGCACGTGGCCGGCCGCCGCCACCCGGCGCTGCAGGTGCGCGAAGGCTGCGGGCTGCTGCGCCGGCTGCTGTGGACGGCCGCCACCGCGCTGGCCGCGCTGCTGGCGCTGGTGGCGAGCCTGCCGCTGTGGCTGGTGCCCCCGCTGGTGCTGGTGCTGCCGCCGCTGATCTGGGGCTGGCTGGCGGCCCGCGTGCTGGGCTACCACGCGCTGGCCGTGCACGCCACGGCCGAGGAGCGGCGCCGCGTGCGCCGCGGCCGCCGCCTGGCGCTGTGGGCCATGGGCGTGGGCACCGGCTACCTCGCGCTGCTGCCGGCGCTGCTGTGGAGCCTGGGCAGCGTGGCCTTCGTGTTGGCACCGTTCTTCCTGCTCGCGGCGGCCTTCCTGCTCGTCGTCGTCTTCGTGTTCGCCGCGGCCTGGTTCGCGCACCTGGCGCTGGACGAGCTGGCGGCGCTGCGGGCGCTGGAACCGGCGCCCGTGCCGACCCCCGAGTCCCTCGCCGAAAGCCCTGCATCATGAACATCGGCCTGATCATCGTCGGCGACGAGATCCTCTCCGGCAAGCGTGCCGACAAGCACCTCGCCCGGGTCATCGAGCTGCTGGCGGCGCGCGGCCTGGCGCTGGCCTGGGCCCGCTACGTGGGCGACGACCGCGCCCGCCTCGCCGCCGACCTGCGCGACGCCTTCGCCAGCGGCGAACTGGTGTTCAGCTGCGGCGGCATCGGCGCCACCCCAGACGACCACACGCGGCAGTGCGCCGCCGCGGCGCTGGGCGTCGAGCTGGCCCTGCACCCCGAGGCGCGCGCCCTCATCCTCGAGCGCATGGCCGACGTCGCGCGCGAGCAGGGCCTGCCCTTCGAGCCCGAGCGTCCCGACAACGTGCACCGCCTGAACATGGGCGTGTTCCCGGCGGGCAGCCGCATCATCCCCAACCCGTACAACAAGATCCCGGGCTTCAGCTGCGGCCACGTGCACTTCGTGCCGGGGTTCCCGGTGATGGCCTGGCCGATGATCGAGTGGGTGCTGGACACCCACTACCGGCACCTGCACCGCGCCACGGTGGTGCGCGAGCGCTCGGTGATCGTGTTCGGTGCGATGGAGGCGGCGCTCACGCCGCTGATGGAGGACATCGAGGCGCGCTTCCCCGGCATCAAGGTGTTCAGCCTGCCCAGCGTGGACCACCCGCAGCACGGTCGCCACATCGAGCTGGGCGTCAAGCCGGCCCAGCCGGGGCAGGGCGACGATCTGGCGGCCTTCGCCGCGCTGCGGCAGGGCCTGATCGACTTTGGTGCATCTTTAGGCCCCGAAATGGTGCGATAGGAAGGGCGAGGGCGCTTCTCGACGGTGCAGGCCCGCGTCCCTGTGGCGCATCGGCGCCGGCCTGCGGAAGGCATGGTTTCTGCTACAACCCCCGGGAGCCGCGCCGGGCCCCGAAGCCCACGCACCGACTCCCACGACCACACCCCACCCCTCGAGCCCCGCTAGGAGAGATCTGAATGGCAAAGACCGTTGCCGACGTGATGAAGATGGTGAAGGAGAACGAAGTCAAGTTCGTCGACTTCCGCTTCACCGACACCCGCGGCAAGGAACAGCACGTCAGCGTGCCCGTTTCGCACTTCGACGAAGACAAGTTCACGGCCGGCCACGCCTTCGACGGCAGTTCCATCGCCGGCTGGAAGGGCATCGAGGCCTCGGACATGCTCCTCATGCCCGACCCCAACACGGCCAACATCGACCCGTTCTTCGAAGAGCCGACGCTGATCCTGACCTGTGACGTGCTCGAGCCGGGCGACGGCAAGCCCTATGAGCGCGACCCGCGCAGCCTGGCCAAGCGCGCCGAGGCCTACCTCAAGGCCAGCGGCATCGGCGACGCCGCCTACTTCGGCCCCGAGCCCGAGTTCTTCATCTTCGACCAGGTCAAGTGGCAGGTCGACATGTCCGGCTGCTTCGTCAAGGTCAGCTCCGAGGAGGCGCCCTGGAGCACCGGCGCCGACTTCGAAGGGGGCAACATGGGCCACCGCCCGGCCGTCAAGGGCGGCTACTTCCCGGTGCCGCCGGTCGACAGCTTCCAGGACATGCGCTCGGAGATGTGCCTGATCCTCGAGAGCCTGGGCATCCCGGTCGAGGTGCACCACCACGAGGTGGCGGCCCCGGGTCAGAACGAACTGGGCACCAAGTTCAGCACCCTGGTGCAGCGCGCCGACTGGCTGCAGCTGCAGAAGTACGTGGTGCACAACGTGGCCCACGCCTACGGCAAGACGGCCACCTTCATGCCCAAGCCCATCGTCGGCGACAACGGCAGCGGCATGCACGTGCACCAGAGCGTGTGGAAGGATGGCAAGAACCTGTTCGCCGGCGACGGCTATGCGGGCCTGTCGGAGTTCGCGCTGTACTACATCGGCGGCATCATCAAGCACGCCCGCGCGCTCAACGCCATCACCAACCCCGGCACCAACAGCTACAAGCGCCTGGTGCCCGGCTTCGAGGCCCCGGTGAAGCTGGCCTACTCGGCGCGCAACCGCTCGGCCTCGATCCGCATTCCCTACGTCAGCAACCCCAAGGGCCGCCGCATCGAGGCGCGCTTCCCCGATCCCCTGTGCAACCCGTACCTGGGCTTCGCGGCCATGCTGATGGCGGGCCTGGACGGCGTCGAGAACAAGATCCACCCGGGCGAGGCCGCCACCAAGGACCTGTACCACCTGCCCCCCGAGGAGGACGCGAAGATCCCGACCGTCTGCCACAGCCTGGACCAGGCGCTCGAGTACCTCGACAAGGGCCGCGCGTTCCTGACCAAGGGCGGCGTGTTCACCGACGCCTACATCGACGCCTACATCGAGCTGAAGATGCAGGAGGTCACGCGCTTCCGCATGGCCGCGCACCCCGTCGAGTTCGACATGTACTCCTCGCTGTGACGGTCGCGCCGGCCCCAGGGGCCGGTATCCGCCGAAACGGCCCCCCAGGGGCCGTTTCCAGTGGGCGACGCCCGGCCCGGGCTGGGCCACAAGCCCGACATGCGCCCTCACGCCCTTCGTGCCGCCC
>JBKDQY010000065.1:0-21162 GCA_046341655.1 Betaproteobacteria bacterium
GGGCTGCGGGGATAATCCGGCGCAGTTGCCGCCTTCACCCGAGACAAGCCCATGGCCCAGTACGTTTTCACGATGAACCGCGTCGGCAAGATCGTGCCGCCGAAGCGGCAGATCCTCAAGGACATCAGCCTGTCCTTCTTCCCCGGCGCCAAGATCGGCGTGCTGGGCCTCAACGGCAGCGGCAAGAGCACGCTGCTCAAGATCATGGCCGGCCTCGACAAGGAGATCGAGGGCGAGGCGGTGCCGATGCCGGGCCTGAAGATCGGATACCTGCCGCAGGAGCCCGAGCTCGACCCGTCGCAGACCGTGCGCGAGGCCGTCGAGCAGGGCATCGGCGGCGTGCTGGCGGCCAAGGCGCGGCTTGAGCAGGTGTACGCCGAGTACGCCGAGCCGGACGCCGACTTCGACAAGCTGGCCGCCGAGCAGGCCGACCTGGAGGCCATCATCGCCGCCGCCGGCAGCGAGAACACCGACCTGCAGCTCGAGCTGGCCGCCGACGCGCTGCGCCTGCCGCCCTGGGACGCCACCATCGGCAACCTCTCAGGCGGCGAGAAGCGCCGGGTGGCGCTGTGCCGGCTGTTGCTGAGCAAGCCCGACATGCTGCTGCTCGACGAGCCCACCAACCACCTCGACGCCGAGAGCGTCGAGTGGCTGGAGCACTTCCTGCAGCGCTTCCCCGGCACCGTGGTGGCCATCACCCACGACCGCTACTTCCTGGACAACGCTGCCGAGTGGATCCTCGAGCTCGACCGCGGCGCCGGCATCCCCTGGAAGGGCAACTACTCCGACTGGCTGGAGCAGAAGGAGCGCCGGCTGGAGGTCGAGAAGAAGCAGGAGGACGCCCGCGCCAAGGCCATGAAGGAAGAGCTGAAGTGGGTGCGCAGCAACGCCAAGGCGCGCCAGACCAAGAGCAAGGCGCGGCTGGCGCGCTTCGAGGAACTGAGCGACGTCGAGTACCAGCGCCGCAACGAGACCAACGAGATCTTCATCCCGGTGGCCGAGCGGCTGGGCAACGAGGTGATCGAGTTCAAGAACGTCACCAAGAGCTTCGGCGACCGCGTGCTCATCGACAACCTCAGCTTCAAGGTGCCGCCCGGC
The DNA here is from genome assembly GCA_046341655.1 of Betaproteobacteria bacterium. Classification (GTDB taxonomy): domain Bacteria; phylum Pseudomonadota; class Gammaproteobacteria; order Burkholderiales; family Burkholderiaceae_C; genus Rubrivivax. The sequence continues at coordinate 1,099 of JBKDQY010000065.1, forward strand.
GCCATCGTGGGCATCATCGGCCCCAACGGCGCGGGCAAGTCGACCCTCTTCCGCATGATCCAGGGCATCGAGAAGCCCGATGCCGGCGAGGTGATCATCGGCAAGACCGCCAAGCCCACCTTCGTCGACCAGAGCCGGGCCAGCCTCGCCGGCGGTAAGACAGTGTGGGAGGACGTCTCGGGCGGCCTGGACAACATCGTCGTGGGGCAGTTCGTGATGCCCAGCCGCGCCTACCTGGGCCGCTTCAACTTCAAGGGCAACGACCAGCAGAAGCTGGTGGGCAACCTCTCGGGTGGCGAACGCGGGCGGCTGCACCTGGCCAAGACGCTGGCGCTGGGCGGCAACGTGCTGATGCTCGACGAGCCCAGCAACGACCTCGACGTGGAAACCCTGCGTGCGCTCGAGGAGGCTCTGCTGGAGTTCGCCGGCAGCGCCATGGTGATCAGCCACGACCGCTGGTTCCTCGACCGCATCTGCACCCACATCCTGGCCGCCGAGGGCGACAGCCAGTGGGTCTTCTTCCCGGGCAACTACCAGGAGTACGAGGCCGACAAGCTCAAGCGCCTGGGCGAGGAAGGTGCACGCCCGAAGCGGATGCGATTCAAGCCCATCCACTGACTGACGCCGGACCTGGGCGTACGATGGGACTGTTGCCACCGTGGTGGAACGCCCCACCGTGACGCCATGCGACTGCCCGCCCCCAACCGCCCCGATGCCGCAGCGCCGCCCCGGCCGCTGCCGCTGCTGACGCCGTCCGTCTGGCTGCTGGCCGCGGCCCTGCTGCAAGGCTGCCAGACACCCCCTGCTGCGCCAGCCGCCGCGCAGCCGGCAGCTGCCACCGCGCCGGCCGGCCAGAAGGCGGTGCCGGCCGCGCCGCCGCGAGCCACGGCAGCGGCCGCCACGGGCGCCGCGGCTGCACCCCAGGCCGCCCCTGCCCCCGCAGCGCCCGCGACGCCCGCCACACCGGCCGCCACATCGGCTGGCACCCCGGCCCAGCCCGCGCAGGCACGCCCGCCGGGGGCCGATGCGCCGGCGGCGCCCGCCGCGGCCGCCGCACCGCCACCGGGCGGGCCGCCGCCCTTCGCCACCGTCGTGCGCGAGGCGCGGCGCCTCGACGGGCCGCTCACGCTCTGGCAGAAGGACGACAAGGTGTGGATCGAGCTGCGCCCGGCGCAGTTCGGCAAGCCCTTCCTGCTGAGCCCCAAGATCAAGAGCGGCATCGGCGAGGCGTTCGTGCTCGGCGGGCTGATGGCCTACCCCGTCAACGGCGCCGGCGGCGTGCAGGTGGTGGAGTTCGTGCGGGTGCACAACCAGATCCGCCTGCAGGCCCGCAACACCGACGTCAGCGCGCGGGCAGGCACGCCCGAGGCCCGGGCGGTGGAGGCCAGCTACTCGCACAGTCTGCTCGGCGCCGCACCGGTGGCCAGCCAGCCCCACCCCGACCGCAAGAGCGTGCTGATCGAAGCCAACGGCATCTTCCTGTCCGACATGCTCGGCATCGGCATGATGCTGCAGCGCGGCCTGCGCCAGGGCTACGGGCTGGACCGCGCCAACTCGGTGATCACCGCGGTGCGCGGCAACGACCACGCCGTCACCCTCGAGACGCAGTCGCACGTCTACACGCCGGGCAACGCGATGCCGGGCCTGAACACGCCGCCGGGCATCGCCACGCCGATGCTGCCGCGGCTGCTGCCAGACTCGCGCAGCATGCTGGTGGGGCTGAGCTACTCGCTGGCGCCGTTGCCCGACGAACCCATGGCGCCGCGCCCGGCCGACCCGCGCGTGGGCCTCTTCACCAGCACCGTGCTCGACTTCTCGGACGACCTGCAGATGTCGCCGCGCCAGCGCTACGTCAACCGTTGGCGCCTCGAGAAGAAGGACCCTGCCGCCGAGCGCAGCGAACCGCTCAAGCCCATCACCTTCTGGATCGACCGCAACGTGCCGCTGGTGTACCGGGAGACGGTGCGCGCCGCGATCCTGGAGTGGAACCGCGCCTTCGAGAAGATCGGCTTCATCGACGCCATCCGCGTCGAGCAGCAGCCCGACGACGCCGCCTGGGACACGCTGGACTTCGGCTACCCCTCGGTGCGCTGGATGATGAACGCCGACCCGGTTTTCGGTGCCATCGGGCCCAGCCACGTCGACCCGCGCAGCGGCGAGATCCTCGACGCCGACATCGCCTTCGAGGGCCTGTCTGCGCGCAGCGTGCGCACCCTGCGCGCGCAGGTGCTGGGCGGCGGCCCGCGCGCGGCATCCGGCGGCGGCTTCGCCGCACCGTTCGTGCTGCCGCAGGCCCTTTCGCCGACCCTGCCGCAGACCGCTGCCACCGAGGGCGAGTCCCTGCACGCCGACGGCACGCCCCACGACCCGCGGCTGTGCCTGCACGGCATGCTCGCCGCCGAGCAGCTGGGCTACGCGCTCGACGTGCTCGAGGCCCGTGGCGAACTCGACCCCGACGGCCCGGTGGCCCGGCAGTTCGTGCTCGACTACGTCAAGGACTCCATCCTGCACGAAGTGGGGCATGCGCTGGGGCTGCGCCACAACTTCCGCGCCAGCCGCGCCTACACCGAGGCGCAGCTCGCCGACCCGGAGTTCACGCGCGCCCATGGCATCTCCGGCTCGGTGATGGAATACAACGCCATCAACCTGGCGGAGCCTGGCCGCACCACCGGCATGCCCTTCCAGACCACGCTGGGCCCCTACGACTACTGGGCGGTGGAGTACTCCTACAAGCCCATGGCACCCGGCACGAAGCCGGCCGCCGAGCGCGCCGAGCTGCAGAAGATCGCCGCACGCAGCGCCGAGCGCGAACTGGGCTTCGGCACCGACGAGGACAACGTCGTCGCGCTCGACCCCGAGATCATCCAGCTCGACCTCGGCGCCGACCCCATCGCCTTCGCCAAGCGCCGCATCGCCATCGCCCGCGACCTGTTCAAGCGGCAGGAGTCGCGCCAGCTGCCGCCCGACCGCGACTACGCGGTGCTGCGGCGCTCGATCAGCTTCGCCATCGCCGACACCACGCGCGCCATGGGCGTGCTGGCGCGGCAGATCGGCGCCCATCGCACCCTGCGCGAATTCCCCGGCAGCGGCCGCGAGCCGCTGGTGCCGGTGCCGGCCGCGGCGCAGCGCGAGGCGCTCGACCTGATGCTGCAGACCGTGCTCGGGGCCGACGGCCTCACCCTCAGCCCGGCGCTGCAGCGCCGGCTGGCGCCGGACTTCCTCGACCGCGCCGAGGGCGCCGTGCCCACCGACTACTCGGTGCAGCAGCGGCTGCTCGACCTGCAGCGCGCGGTGCTCAACTTCCTGATGTCCGACGTGATCGCCACGCGCATCCTCGACGGCGTGCCCAAGTTCGACGATCCTGGGCAGGCGTTCTCGCTCGGCGAGATGTACGGCCGGCTGAGCGCCGAGGTCTGGCGGGAGCTCGACCGCCGGCAGCCCATCCCCTCGGCCCGCCGCGACCTGCAGCGCGACCACGTCAACCGCCTCTCGCTGGCCGTGGTGCGGCCCACCGGCACCGGGCGCGCCGACGTGCGTGGCCAGCTGCGCGAACAGGCCCGCGCGTTGCTGGCAAGGCTGGACGCGACGCTGAAGCTGCGCGCGCCGCTGGAGGCCGAGACCCGGGCCCATCTGGCCGACAGTGCCGACACGCTGCGCCAGGCGCTGTCGGCAACGATCGTGCGCCAGGCGCTCTAGCAGGCGGCTCGCGACCGCCGCGCCGTCGCCCGTCGCTTCCGGGTGGGGCAGGCGATCCGGCGGACCCCGGGACAGACTTCGCGAGGCCGCTCCTTATGATCCGCGCACGCGGTGAGCCGCACCGCGCGATCGAAGGAGACTGCCCATGCATGCCTGGTTCTGCGACACGCTCGACGGCGTCGACGCCCTGAAGTGGCGCGAGGCGCCCACCCCCGAGCCGGGCCCGGGCGAGGTGCGCATCGCCGTCAAGGCCGCGAGCCTTAACTTCCCGGACCTGCTCATCGTGCAGGGCAAGTACCAGTTCAAGCCTGCGCTGCCCTTCGTGCCCGGGGCCGAGTACGCGGGACTGATCGACGCCGTCGGCGACGGCGTCACCCACCTGAAGCCGGGGCAGCCGGTGGCCGCGATCGCGGGCACGGGCGGCTTCGGCACGCACTCGGTGGTCAAGGCGGCGCAGGTGCTGCCGCTGCCGCCGGGCTTCGCGCTCGAGCACGCGGCGGCCTTCGCGTTCACCTACGGCACCTCGCACCACGCGCTGGTCGACCGCGCGCAGCTGAAGGCGGGCGAGACCGTGCTCGTGCTGGGGGCCGCCGGCGGCGTGGGCACCGCGGCGCTGCAGATCGCCAAGGCCATGGGCGCCCGCGTGATTGCCGCGGCCTCCACCGACGAGAAGTGCGCCCTGTGCACCCGGCTCGGGGCGGACGCGACGCTGAACTACAGCACGCAGGACGTGCGCGAGACGCTCAAGGCGCTCACGGGTGGCCAGGGCCCCGACGTCGTCTACGACCCCGTGGGCGACAAGCTCGCCGAGCCCGTGTTCCGTTCCATCGCCTGGCGCGGGCGCTACCTGGTGGTGGGCTTTGCCGGCGGCGCCATCCCCGCCCTGCTCTGGAACCTGGCGCTGCTCAAGGGCGCCAGCATCGTCGGCGTGTTCTGGGGCGACTTCGTCAGGCGCGAGCCGCAGGCCAGCGCCGCCGCGCTGGGCCAGCTGGCGCAGTGGTACGCGCAGGGCAAGGTGCGCCCGGTGCTCGACGCGACGCTGCCGATGGAGCGCATCCACGAGGCCTACGCGCGGATGGCCGGCCGCCAGGTGATGGGAAAGATCGTCCTCGTCAACCCGTGAGCCCGGGGGGGACCGCGCGCCGACCGCCCCCGGCGGGGCGCGCTAGCATCCGCACCGCTCCGGCAGGCGTGAAAGAAGGGCCACCATGGCTGTGAAGGTGCTGATCCTCGAGGACAACCCGGTGGCGCGCAGCTTCCTGTGCCGCGTCGTGCGCGAGAGCTTCAGCGACACGATCGCCATCACCGAGGCCGGCGACCTGGAGACCGCCCGCCTGCACGTGGCGCTGACGGGTGGGCCCACGGGGCTGCACGGCACCGACCCGTTCAAGCTCATCCTCGTCGACCTCGAACTGCCCGACGGCAACGGCCTGGAGCTGCTCGCCGAGCTGACGCAGTACCCGGCCACCAAGATCGTCACCACGCTGTACTCCGACGACGACCACCTGTTCCCGGCGCTGCAGTGCGGGGCCGACGGCTACCTGTTGAAGGAAGACCGCTTCGAGGTGCTGGTCGAGGAACTGCAGAAGATCGTGCGCGACCAGCCGCCGCTGAGTCCCGCCATCGCGCGGCGGCTGCTCCTGCACTTCCGACCCGGCGGCGGCGCGGTCGGCGCCGAGGGCCCGATCGACAGCGGCTTCGCGCCACTGCCCTTCGGCACCAGCAAGCCGGTGCCCTTCGAGAAGGCACCCGAGCACGAGCGCCTCACCCCGCGCGAGACCGAGGTGCTCACCTTCCTGAGCAAGGGCTTCACGATCAAGGAGATCGCGAGCATGATGGGCATCAGGTGGTTCACGGTGAATGACCACATCAAGGCCATCTACCGGAAGCTCAACGTCTCCAGCCGCGCCGAGGCGGCGGTGCTGGCGAGCAAGCAGGGACTGGTCTGACCGGCCCTGCCGCCACCGGCGGCGAGGCCGCCGCAGGCGACACGCGCCCGCTGGCCATGGCCGGCTGGCGCCGGCAGGTGCTGCTGGTCATGGGTCTGCTGGCCTGCCTGGCCATGGCCGCGTGGCTGCGGCTGCTGTCGACCACGCCCATTCTCGACGTGGCGGCCACCGCCACCGCCGAAGGGCGGGTGCTGCTGGGCCCCGGCGGCACGCCGGAACTGCAGGCGCTGCAAGGCCGTGAGCTCCGGGCCCTTGGCGCTCCGGGCGCCCCGCCGGTTGCGCTGGACGCCGCCCTGCTGCACCGCGTGCCGCGATGGCAGCCCAGCGACGAGCGTCGGGCCGCCACGCTGGCGCAGCAGCAGGCGCTGGCCGCAGCCTTGTCCGGCGGCGCCGTCGCCCTGCATCTGGACGACGGCACCGTGGCCGAGGTGGCGGCCGAGCCGCGTGGACTGGCCCGCATCGGGGTGCTGGCTTGGGCGATGGTCGCACTGGCGCTGATGCTGACGGTGTTCGGGGCCCTCGTGCTGCTGTCGCAGCCGTCACCCGCAAGCGGGCTGCTCATGCTGCTGTACACGGCGCAGGCGCTGGGCCTGGGCCTCGTCGCCCCCGGGTTGGCGCGGGGGCTCGGCCTGCCACCGGGGCTGCTGGCGCTGGAGATGCCGCTCCGGCTGGCCCTGGACGCCGTCTCGGCCGCCGCCGTCGTGCACGCCTTCCCGCTGGGGCGGCATCCGGCCTGGGCCGTGGCGCTGTGGCTGTGCGCCGCCTTCGGGGTGGCCGGCGTGGCCTCGGGGACGTTGACCCCGGCCTGGCCATGGGCCCAGGGCCTCTGCGGGGTGCTGGCCTTGCTGGCATTGGTCGCGGCGTGGCGCCCGCCAGACCATGCGCCCGATCCGCGTCGGCGCGTCGCCGCGCGGCTGACCCTGTCGGCCACGCTGGCCTGGCTGCTGGCCAGCGCCGCGGTGCTGGCCGGCGCCGGGACGCCGGCGCTGGCTGCGGCGGCAGCCGCAGGAGCCTCCGCGGGGTGGGCCCTGTCGCTGGCCCTGTTGCTGCTGCTGGCGCCGTTGCTGGCGCGCAGCCGGCGGCTGCTGCGCGAGCTGGCGCTGCTCGCCGGCATCGGCAGCCTGGCGGCCTCGCTGGACCTGCTGTTCGTGGCCGTCTTCGCCTTCAGCGCCCAGGCCTCGATGGCCGTGGCGGTGTTCGTGGCGCTGGGCGCCTATGCCTACGCGCGCCAGCGCCTGCTCGATCATCTCCTGGGCGTGCGGCTGCTCACCACCGACCGCATCTTCGAACTCCTGTACCGTGCCGCTCGCGACGTGCAGCGTCGCCCCGAACGGCGGCTGCAGCGCCTGGCGCAGCTGCTGCGCGAGCTGTTCGAGCCGATCGAGATGAGCCGCCACGCCTACGTGCCCCTTCAGGCCCAGGTGCGCGACGGCGGCGCAGCCCTGGTCGTGCCCCTGCGCTCCGATGGCGAGGGCGGCCGTCCGGGCGTGGCCGTTCAATTGCGCCTGGCCGGGCGAGGCCAGCGCCTGTTCATGCCCGAGGACGCCCGCCTGGCCGACCGGGTGGGCGAGCAGCTGCGCCGCGCCGTCGCCTACGACCGAGCCGTCGAGCGGGGGCGCCACGAGGAACGGCAGCGCCTGGCGCAGGACCTGCACGACGACATCGGCGCGCGGCTCCTGACCCTCATGTACCAGGCGCCCACGCCGGAGCTCGAGGACTACATCCGTCGCACCCTGCAGGACCTGAAGACACTGACCCGCGGGCTCGCCGTGGTCGAGCACCGACTGGGGCCTGCCGCCGCCGAGTGGAAATCCGACCTCGGCCACCGCCTGGCGCTGGCGCGCGCCGAGTTCGAATGGCACTGCGAGATCGACGAGGCCCGGGTGCTGACGGTCGTGCAGTGGTCGGCGCTGACGCGCGTGTTGCGCGAGCTGGTGAGCAACTCGCTGCACCACGGCAGGGCGCAGCGCGTGGCCGTGAGCCTGGTGCTGGCCGGCAATGCCCTGGCGCTCAGCGTGGCCGATGACGGCATCGGCCGTGACCCCGCCCGCTGGGTCCATGGCCTCGGCCTGGGCGGCGTGCGGAAGCGCGTCAAGCAACTCGGGGGGCGCGTGGAGTGGCGCGAGAACGGCGAGCGCGGCATCGTGTGCGCGCTCGAGATCGACCGCTTCGGCGAGGACGCCTGAGCGGCAGGGCGCCCTCGAGGCCAGCCGGGCCATCGCGTCAACCGCCACCCCGGCTGGCCCGTTGTGGCCCGAGAGCCGCATCCGCGCGCAACGACTCCGGACTGACCCGAGCCCCCATGACACACCCGAGTGTCCGTGTGCCGGTTTGCGACGACAATACGGGTCTCGCGTCGACCGGGGCGCCATACCCGGCCTCCAGCTGCCATGACCAACCGCCGCACCACGACACCTGCCCCGGCTCCCGCAGCCACCCGCTCGACCCCCGCCACCGCTTCCACCGCCCCGGCCGCCGTGCCCGGCCCCAAGCTGCGCCAGACGCAGGCCGAGTACACCGCGGCGCGCCCGCACGCCGAGCCCGGTGTCAAGCCGATGATGTCCAGCTCCAAGATGTACGTGTGCATCAAGTGCCACGCCAACTTCAAGACGGGCGACGGCAAGCCCGATCCCCGTCTGCGCGGCCTCGGCCGCTGCAACAACTGCCTGAACGTGACCGCGTCGGCAGCGTCTTGAGCGTTGATCGCTCGTTGTCCGGCGGTCCGCCGCCACCCCCGCAACTTCCGAACCGGAGTCATGACCTCATGTCCCAGAGCAATCGCCGTGTCTTCCTGATGCAAGTCGCCGCCTGCGGCTCTGCCCTGGCCGCCGCCGCTGGCGCGCAGGCGCAGGCTGCGCGCCTCGACGAGAAGGCTCCCCAGGCCGTGGCGCTGAGCTACGTCCACGACACCACCAAGGTCGACAAGAAGAAGTTCCCGAAGCACACGAACGACCAGAAGTGCAACAACTGCGCCCTGTACCAGGGCAAGGCAGCCGACCCCTGGGGCGGCTGCCCGCTGTTCGGCACCAAGCAGGTCGCCGGTCCGGGCTGGTGCAGCGCCTGGGCCAAGAAGGGCTGATCGCGGCGAGCTTCGAGCCACTTCCTGCCAAGGGCGGCCCGCAGGCCGCCCTTTTTCATGCCCGCGCGCTGCCGGCCGGGCCATTCGTCGCGACGGTTGCATATCATCGACGACTGATATAGAGGCCGGAGACGCCGCATGGCCACGCCCGCACCCCGTTCGACGCCCACGCGGCGCCAGTGCCTGCGCGCCGGGCTGGCGCTGGGTCTCGGCGCCGCCCTGCTGTCGCCGCCGGCGCAGCGCCTCGCATCGGCAGCCGACGACTACATCCGCGGCCCGGCCGTGCCCGACCACCCGCTGCTGCGCCTGAGCCCGCGCGTGGCCATGGTGTTCGCCGCGGACGGGTTCCCGACGCCCGAGAACCGCGGGATGATGGCCAACGTGGTGTTCGTGATCACGTCGGCCGGCGTGGTGGTCCTCGACAGCGGCGCCTCGGTGCAGATCGGCGAGATGGCCATCCGCCGGCTGCGCACGCTGACCGACCGGCCGGTGGTGGCCATCGTCAACTCGCACGCCCATGGCGACCACTTCCTCGGCAACGACGCCTTCGTGCAGGCCTTCGGCGACGGCCTGCCGATCCATGCCCACCCCGGGGCGCGGGACCAGATCGCCGGCATCGCCGGCAGCGGCTGGCGCGCGGCGATGGAACGCTGGACCAACGGCGCGTCCATGGGCACCCGCGTCGTCGTGCCCAACCGCATTGCCGGCCACGGCGACCTGCTGCGCTTCGGCGACACCACGCTGCGCATCCACCACCACGGCCGCGCCCACACCGAGGCCGACCTGTGCGTGGAAGTGGTCGAGGACCGCGTGTTCTATGCCGGCGACGTGGTGATGAACGGCCGCATCGCCAACATGGACGACGGCAGCTACGTCGGCACGCTCAAGACCATCGACGCGCTGGTGCGTGACGTGCCCGACGCCCTGTGGGTGCCCGGCCACGGCCGCGCCAGCCGCACGCTGCCGGCCGAGCAGCGCGCCTTCTTCGCCGGCCTGTACGAACCTTGCCTGGCCGCCGTGAAGGCCGGCGAGGACGAGGCCGCCGCGCGGCGGCGCGTGCTAGCCGATCCGCGCGTGGCACCCCACGCCGGGCGCATCCAGGGCTGGGACGGCAACATCGGCAAGTACGTCAGCATCGCCTACCTGGAGGCCGAGAAGGAGGCGTTCTGACGGCCCCGCGGAGCCGGAACTGCAAGGGCCGCGGCCCGAGGGGCCTTGGGCGTGGCGCGCAGCCGGCGCTTCGCATAATCCCCCGGCGTCCACACCCGGGAACCGTCATGCCGCACGCCTTCGCCAGCACCCTGAAGCCCTTCACCACCGCCTCGGGCAAGACCGGGCGGCTGTGGTCCCTGCCCGCTCTGGCGCGCCGCTTCCCCGGCGTGCGCCGCATGCCCGTGAGCCTGCGCATCGTGCTGGAAAGCGTGCTGCGCAACTGCGATGGCCAGCGCGTGACGAAGGAGCACGTCGAGCGGCTCGCGCGCTGGCAGCCGCAGGCGGCGCGCACCGAGGAGATCCCCTTCGTCGTGTCGCGCGTCGTGCTGCAGGATTTCACCGGCGTGCCGCTGCTGGCCGACCTGGCCGCCATGCGCAACGTGGCCCAGCGCCTGGGCAGGGATCCCCGGCGGGTCGAGCCGCTGGTGCCGGTCGACCTGGTCGTGGACCACTCGGTCATGGTCGATCACTTCGGCAGCCCCAAGGCACTGGACCTGAACATGAAGCTCGAATTCGCGCGAAACCGCGAGCGCTACGAGTTCCTGAAGTGGGGCATGCAGGCCTTCGAGACCTTTGGCGTCGTGCCGCCGGGCTTCGGCATCGTGCACCAGGTGAACCTGGAGCACCTGGCGCGCGGCGTGCACAAGGCCGGCAAGGGGCCCGAGGCCGTGCACTACCCCGACAGCCTGGTCGGCACCGACAGCCACACCACCATGATCAACGGCATCGGCGTGGTCGGCTGGGGCGTCGGCGGCATCGAGGCCGAGGCCGGCATGCTGGGCCAGCCGGTGTACTTCCTGACGCCCGACGTGGTGGGCTTCGAGCTCACCGGCGCTCTGCGCGAGGGCGTGACCGCCACCGACCTGGTGCTCACCGTCACCGAGATCCTGCGCCGCGAGAAGGTGGTGGGCCAGTTCGTCGAGTTCTGCGGCGAGGGCACGCGCACGCTGAGCCTGCCCGACCGCGCCACCATCGCCAACATGGCGCCCGAGTACGGCGCGACGATGGGCTTCTTCCCCGTCGACGACAAGACCATCGAATACTTCCGGGGCACCGGCCGCCGGCGCGGCGAGATCGAGGCCTTCGAGGCGTACTTCAAGGCGCAGCAGCTGTTCGGCGTGCCGCGCGCGGCCGACATCGACTACAGCCGCGTCATCAGGCTCGACCTGGGCACCGTCGCGCCCTCGCTGGCCGGCCCGAAGCGACCGCAGGACCGCATCGAGATCGGCGCCGTGAAGAGCCGCTTCACCGAGCTGTTCAGCGCCCCGGCCAGCGCCAACGGCTTCAACCAGCCCGCGGAGAAGCTGGCCGCGCCCGTGGACGCTGGCGACGGCCTGACGCTGCGCAACGGCGACGTGCTGATCGCCGCCATCACCAGTTGCACCAACACCAGCAACCCCGGCGTGCTGCTGGCCGCCGGCCTGCTGGCGAAGAAGGCGGTGAAGGCCGGGCTGAAGGTGGCGCCGCACATCAAGACCAGCCTGGCGCCGGGCTCGCGCATCGTCACCGAGTACCTCGAGAAAGCCGGCCTGCTGCCCTACCTCGAGAAGCTGGGCTTCGCGGTGGCGGCCTACGGCTGCACCACCTGCATCGGCAACGCCGGCGACCTGACGCCGGCCCTCAACGAGGCCATCACCGCCAACGACCTGGTCTGCGCCGCGGTGCTCAGCGGCAACCGCAACTTCGAGGCCCACCTCCACCCCCCCCAGAAGGCCACCTTCCTGGCTAGCCCGCCGCTGGTGGTGGCCTACGCGCTGGCCGGCACGGTGCTGAAGGACCTGATGACCGAGCCGGTGGGCCACGACAAGAAGGGGCGGCCGGTCTACCTGGGCGACATCTGGCCCAGCAGCGACGAGGTGCACGCGCTGATGAAGCACGCCATGGACGGCAAGGCCTTCCGGCGCAACTACGACAAGGTGCGCCAGGAACCCGGCAAGCTGTGGCAGAGGATCCAGGGCGTGCAGGGCGACGTCTACACCTGGCCGGCCAGCACCTACATCGCCGAGCCGCCGTTCTTCGCCGGCTTCACACTGGAGCCACCGCCGCCGGCCGAGGCCGGGGCCGGCGTGCGCGGCGCGCGCATCATGGCCCTGTTCGGCGACTCCATCACCACCGACCACATCAGCCCCGCCGGCAGCTTCAAGCCCGGCACGCCGGCCGGACAGTGGCTGCAGGCGCAGGGCGTGGCGCCGGCCGACTTCAACAGCTACGGCGCGCGCCGCGGCCACCACGAGGTGATGATGCGCGGCACCTTCGCCAACGTGCGCGTGAAGAACCTGATGCTGCCGCCAGGCCCGGACGGCTCGCGCGTGGAGGGCGGCTTCACGCTGAAGGGCGGGCAGGCGATGCCGATCTACGACGCTGCCATGGCCTGGCAGGCCGAGGGCACGCCCACGGTCGTGTTCGCGGGCGAGGAGTACGGCACCGGCTCCAGCCGCGACTGGGCGGCCAAGGGCACGGCCCTCCTGGGCATCCGCGCCGTGGTGGCCCAGAGCTTCGAGCGCATCCACCGCAGCAACCTGGTGGGCATGGGCGTTCTGCCGCTGCAGTTCAAGCCCGGCGACAGCTGGCAGGGCCTGGGCCTGACCGGCGAGGAGACCATCGACGTGCGCCTGGCCGACGTGCTGCAGCCGCAGGGCGACGCCACCCTGGTGATCAGGCGGCCCGACGGCTCGGTGCAGGAGCGGGCCGTGACGCTGCGCGTGGACACCGCCATCGAGGTGAGCTACCTGCGCCACGGCGGCATCCTGCCCTACGTGCTGCGGCAACTGCTGGCGGCCTGAACCGCCCCGGCGCCGCAGCGACGACCCGCCCTGCGGCAGGGCCAGCATGCGAAAGCCACAATCGGTGGCACATGTTCGATCGCCTCCGCCGCCTGATGCCCACGCCCGAAGCCATGGCGGCCAATCGCTGGCTGCGATGGCTGGGGCCGGGCCTGCTGCACCCGCGGCTGTGGCACATGTCCCGGCGCGGGGTGGCGCTGGGGGCAGCGGTGGGGGTGTTCTTCGCCTTCATCACCCCCATTGCCCAGATCCCGCTTTCGGCCGCAGTGAGCGTGCTGCTTCGCTGCAACGTGCCGGTCTCGGTGGTGGCCACGCTGGTGAACACGCCGCCAACCTTCGCCCCGGTGTACTACGGCGCCTGGAAGCTGGGCGGCTGGGTGCTCGGGACGTCCACCGACGACGCCGACCGACCGGCGCTGCTGAGCGCCGACACGCCGCTGCCCTCCGCCCAGGCGGCGCAGGCCGCCGCACTCGCGCCCGATCCGCGCCCGTGGTGGCAACGCTGGGGGCAGACGCTCGGCGCGGTGGGCCGCCCCCTGCTGGTGGGCACGGTGATCTTCTCGGTGGGCTTCTCGCTGCTGGCCTACCTGCTGGTCAACGGCGTGTGGCACTGGCGCGTGCGCGCCAAGCGCCGCCGGCGGCTGCGCTTCGGGCGCTGACGCGGCGCGCCTTCAGCGGCCGCGCAGGAAAAGGCCGTCCAGTTCCTTCAGCGTGACCTGCCGCCAGGTCGGGCGCCCGTGGTTGCAGGTGTCGCTGCGCTCGGTGGCCTCCATCTCGCGCAGCAGCGCGTCCATCTCGGGCAGCGTGAGCCGGCGGTTGGCGCGCACGGCGGCATGGCAGGCCATGGTCGCGAGCAGCTCGTCGCGGGCGCGCTGCACGACGCGGCTGCCGCCGACCTCGGTCAGTTCGGCGAGCACCGCGCGCACGAGTTCGGTCAGGTCGGCATCGGGCAGCGCGGCCGGCCGGCTGCGCACCACCAGCGTGGCCACGCCGAGCACGCCCACCTCCAGGCCGAGGGCACGCAGGGCATCGGCGTGCGCCTCCGCGGCGGCCAGCTCAGCCGGCGTGGCCGCCAGCGTGTGGGGAATGAGCAAGGGCTGCGCCGGCAGCTCGGCACCCGCGCCGGCCGCGCCATCGGCGGCGCGTTTGAGGCGCTCGTAGACGATGCGCTCGTGGGCCGCGTGCATGTCCACCACCACCAGGCCGCTCGCGTTCTCGGCCAGCACGTAGGCGCCCCCGATCTGCGCCACGGCACGGCCCAGGGGCTGCTCGGCAGCTGCCGGGGCCTCGGGTGCAACCGGCAGCGGCTGCGCCAACGCGCGCAGCGCCGGAGCCCAGGGCGCGCGCGGCTCGGCGGCCTGCACCGCCCCGCCGCCGGCATCGGCCCAGGCGAGCGAAGGTTGCCAAGCCGGCCGGGCCGCTGGCGCAGGCGGCGGAGCGGCAACGGGCCCGGCCTGCGCCACGGCCAAGGCCACGGTGGCGCGGGTGGGAGCCAGGGCCTCCACCACCGCCTGGCGCACCGCCTGGAACACCGCGCCGCCGTCGCGGAAGCGCACCTCGGCCTTGGCCGGGTGCACGTTCACGTCCACCAGCTCGGGCTCGATCTCGAGGAACAGCACCCAGGCCGGCTGCCGGCCGCCGTGCAGCTGGTCGTCGTAGGCCGAGCGCACGGCGTGGCTGACCAGTCGGTCGCGCACGCAGCGGCCATTGACGAACAGGATCTGCAGATCAGCTCGGGCCCGCGCGGCCTCGGGGTGGCCGATGCGGCCCCGGAGGCCCAGCGGCCCGCGACGCGACTCGAGCGGGCGGCTCGCGGCCTCGAAGTCGCGGCCGAGCACGTCGGCCAGGCGCTGCAGCCAGGCCGCCGGGCGCCATTGCGCGACCTGCCGGCCTTCGTGCCACACGGCGAAGCCGACCTCCGGCCGCGCGAGCGCCGCGCGCCTGACGACATCGAGCGCGTGCGCCAGCTCGGTGGCGTCGCTCTTGAGGAACTTGCGCCGCGCCGGCGTGGCGAAGAACAGCTCCTGCACCTCCACCGTGGTGCCCCGGGACCGGGCCGCGGGTTCAAGCTCACCGCCCCGCGCCTGCAGCCGCCAGGCGTGCGGGGCCTCCGCGGTGCGGCTGGTGAGCGCGAGCTCGGCCACCGAGGCCAGCGCGGCCAGCGCCTCGCCGCGGAAGCCCAGGGTGCCGACGCGCTCGAGCTCGGCCAGGTCGCGAATCTTGCTGGTGGCGTGGCGCTTGAGCGCCAGCGGCAGCTGCTCGGGGGGGATGCCGACGCCGTCGTCCTCGACGGACACCAGTCGCACCCCGCCACCGGCCAGCCGCACGGTGACCTGGACGGCACCGGCATCGAGCGCGTTGTCCAGGAGTTCGCGCACGGCGGCGGCCGGGCGGTCGACCACCTCGCCGGCGGCGATCTGGCTGATCAGCTCGTCGGGCAGCTCGCGG
The DNA here is from genome assembly GCA_046341655.1 of Betaproteobacteria bacterium. Taxonomy (GTDB): domain Bacteria; phylum Pseudomonadota; class Gammaproteobacteria; order Burkholderiales; family Burkholderiaceae_C; genus Rubrivivax. The sequence continues at coordinate 16,266 of JBKDQY010000065.1, forward strand.
ATCGGGCGGCGCGGCGGCTCTGAGGACATCAGTCCGGGATTCTAGGAGCGCAGACCATCGAACGCTTTTCGCAAATGCCCCCTAGACTAGACGCCTGAGCGCACGAAGAGCCCGCGCCCCCGAGAGGGCCACGGGCCGCAGCGTCGTTGGCACGGTGGCCGTTTCTTGCCGGAGGATCATGCTGCCCTTCTTCGCCGATCTGGTGACCCGCACCGACGAGGATCGCCGGGCGTTCGAAACCCACCCGCAGCTGGTGGACGCGGTGGCCCACGGCATGAGCGTGGAGCGCTACCGCGCGCTGCTGCTCGAGCTCTACCACGTGGTCTGGCACTTCAACCCGGTCTGCGCCGCCGCGGCGGCGCGGCTGGGCTCGCCGGCGCACGACCCCGACAGCGCGCTGCGCTACTTCCTCTACGAGCACATGCACGAGGAGTCGGGCCACGAGAACTGGGTGCTGGCCGATCTCGAGGCCCTTGGCATGACGCGCGCCGACGCGCGGGCCCACCGCCCCGGCGTGCACACGCTGGCGCTGAACGGCTACAACCACTGGAGCGCCGCCCTGCGGCAGCCGCTGTCGGTGCTGGGCATGCTGTACGCGCTGGAGGTCATCGCCTCGGTCTACGGCGGGCCCTTCGCCAGCGCCATCCGCGAGCGGCTGCTGCTCGAGGGCGACCAGGGCGTGAGCTTCATCGGCTCGCACGCCACGCTGGACTCGCAGCACATGGCCGAGTTGCGGCAGGTCCTCAACCAGGTTGGAGATGACGCCGCCCGCGAAGCCATCGTCGAATCGGTGCGTGTGAACTTCCACCACCTCACCCGCATCCTCGAGGCCCTGCCCGCCCCCACGCCATGAACAAGCCCGCCGCCGTCGGTGTCGCCGGCCTGCTCGGCAGGCCCTACAAGACCATCCGCCTGGAGTGGCACTCCGAGCTGGCCCTGCTGCGGGTGCGCGCCGCCGTCAGGCCCATCCAGTGCTACAGCCTGGCCGCGATGACCGAGATGCAGCAGGTGCTCGACGACATCAGCGCCAACCCCGGCCTGCTGCGCCACCTGGTGCTGACCTCCGACGTGCCCAAGGTCTTCAACTTCGGCGGCGACCTGGCCCTGTTCGTGCTGCTGGTGCGCGCTGGCGACGTCGACTCGCTGCGCCTGTATGGCATGAAGTGCGTGGACATGGTCTGGTGGCTCGAGAACGCCGCCACGCTGGGCGTGCACACCACCGTCATGGCCGCGGGCGACACCCTGGGCGGCGGCCTGGAGAGCGTGCTGCCCTTCCACCGCATCATCTTCGAGAAGAGCGCGCAGGCCGGCTTCCCCGAGGTGCTGTTCAACCTGTTCCCGGGCATGGGAGCCTGGGACTTCACGATCCGCCGCGCCGGCTTCGCCGTGGCCAACGAGATGATCCTCTCCGGTCACCTCTACGGCGCCGAGGAACTGCTGTACCGCCGCCTCATCGACATGGTGGTTCCCGACGGCGAGGGCGAGCAGGCCATCGATCGCGTGGTGCGCGAGGTCGACCCGCGCCACCGCGGCACCCTGGCCGCGCTGCGTGCGCAGCGCCTGGCGGCGCCGATCCGGCGCGAGTCGCTGGTGGCCATCGTCGACCAGTGGGCGGAGAGCGCCATGGGCCTGACCGACCGCGACCTGCGCCTGATGGAGCGCCTGGCCCGCGCCCAGGTGCGCAAGGCCGGCGGCGGCGACGAGGGCGCGGTCGAGGAGATCAAGCGCCTGGAACTCGACATGGCCTGGGGTGGCGAACGCCGCTGCGGCGTGGATCGCCGTGCCGTACCGCCGCCGGTTGACCGGCGCGTGCGCACCTGAGGCCTGCCGCGCCCGCTGCTCAGGCCCGCGGCACCGCGCTGCCGCAGCCGGGGCAGAAGCGGGCCGTGGCCGGCACCGCAGCGTTGCAGACGGCACAGTGACGCCCTGCTTCCGGGGGCGAAGTCGCCAGAGGCGGCTTGGGCGGTGAAGGCGGCCTATCCGGCGCCGCGGTTCTCACGGCCGGGCGAGCGGAAGGCCGGCGGGGTACCTCAGCGGCGATCCGGGACTGGGCCAGCTTCTGCGCCAGCCGTTGAAGCGTGTGCAGCCACTGCCCGGCCGCGGCGTCGTCGCCCGCCAGGCTGTGCAGCGTGCGGCTGCCCAGGCGGTGGGCGGCGGCTGCATAGAAGACCGAACGTGCCTGCGCCACCGCCACGCGTGCGCGGTGGGCCTGCACGCCGGCCTCGGCGGCCTCTGCCGGGCGCGCCCACTGGCCGTGCAGTTCCAGCCAGGTGATGGTGGAGTCGACCTCGAAACGGCTCCACAGCAGGTGCGAGGCCCGCAGCGCATGCCCGGCAGCCACCACCAGGGCCAGGCCGACGCCGGCCTTCGTCCAGAAGACACGATCGTCGTGCAGGTAGGTCCAGCCATGCCAGAGCCAGAACACGCCACCTAGCAACGTCCAGACCAGGCACAGCAGGCCCAGGGCCGCCAGCCACATTTCGGGCGAACCGGCTCGCGGCCAGGCCAGCGGGCGCTCGCGCGCGCCGGCCGGCAGCACCGGGTGCGACTCCTCGAGCACCATGCCACTGAAGGCGCCCTGCGTGCCGGCGCCATCGATCGCGGGCATCTGCCAGACGTGGCGCCGGCTGGGCACCCCTTCGGCCCAGCGCCGGTGCAGTTCGAGGTCTAGCTCCCTCGCGAAACCGCGCAGGCCGGCATCGGGGTCGAGATCGCACTGGTGGCTGTTGATGCGGCCGGCGGTCACCGGAGCCGGCTGCGCACGGCCGGCCAGGAGCGCAAGGCCCTCGACCAGCACCAGGCCCCACAGCAGCGAGGCCAGCGCCACGGGCAGCGCCAGCGGCACCAGGGCCTTCAGCAAGTCCTGCCCCGGCAGCAGCGGCGTGAAGAAGACGGCAGTGACCGCCACCGCCAAGCCCAGCAGCAGCCACGACGCCAGGGCGAGGGGTCCGCCCACGGAGCGCCCCGGCAGGACGGCGCTGGCGCCGATCACGCCCACGACGATCGCCCCCAGCCCCAGCGCAGCCACCGCGGCGGCCACGCCCTCGGCCAGCAGCCACACCGGCGCCAGCAGCAAGAACACCCCGGCACACAGCAGCAGGTGATACAGGCGCCGCGCCAGGTGCTCGTGCAGCGGGCGCGGCCAGTGACCCAGATCGGGTGCCAGGCGCAAGAGCACGCCGCGCCAGGGCTCTTCCACAGCCAACGGCTCGGGAGCGCCGTTGACGAGTGCGCGCCGCAGCCAGTCCGCTCCCGGGCTGGAGCCGCTGGCCTCGCGCTGCAGCACGCCGGTCAGCGGCGCCGGCTGCCCGGGCTCCAGCAGCAGCCGGCGCTGGTTGCTCGCGCGAACGATGTTGACCACGCCCAGCGCGGCAAAGACCGCCGCCGCCAGCGACACGGGCCAGGGGCTGCCCGGGTCGCGGTCGGCGCCCGCCCAAGCGGCCGCGGCGCTACTCGTCGGATCGGGGCTGAGGCTCACCAGCATGGACAGACCCAGCGCCAGCAGCAGCAGCACGCCGCCACGCAACAACAGCAGCCGGTTCTCGGCTGCATAGGGCGTGGGGTAGCTGAACGCAGGGCCCACGAGGCCCCAGGGCATGGTCATGCCGCCTCCCTGCTAACGGACGAACGGGCCCCGCGCAGCTTCAGCGGCCGGCTGGGACACGGGCCGGGTGGCCCCCTCCGATTCTGCCCGAGCGGGCGCACGCCGGCCCGGCCCGGCGAGGGGGCCTACAGGCTGCGCCGGTACTGCCCGCCCACCTCGAACAGGGCGCTGGTGATCTGGCCCAGGCTGCACACGCGCACGGCATCCATCAGCGCCTCGAAGACGTTGCGGTCCTCGATCACCGCCTGCTGCAGGCGTCGCAGCATCGCCGGCGCCTGGGCCTGATGGCGGCCGTGGAAGTCGGCCAGTCGAGAGAGCTGGCCCTGCTTCTCGGCCTCGGTGCTGCGCGCGAGCTCGATGTGCTCGGGCACCGGGTCTCCCTTGGGATTGCGGAAGGTGTTGACGCCGATGATCGGGTGCTCGCCCGTGTGCTTGAGCATCTCGTAGTGCATCGACTCTTCCTGGATCTTGCTGCGCTGGTAGCCGGTCTCCATGGCGCCGAGCACGCCGCCGCGCTCGGCGATCTTCTCGAACTCGGCCAGCACGGCCTCCTCGACCAGCTCGGTGAGCTCGTCGATGACGAAGGCGCCCTGGTTCGGGTTCTCGTTCTTCGCCAGGCCCCACTCGCGGTTGATGAACAGCTGGATCGCCATCGCGCGGCGCACGCTCTCCTCGGTGGGCGTGGTGATGGCCTCATCAAACGCGTTGGTGTGCAGGGAGTTGCAGTTGTCGTAGACCGCGATCAGCGCCTGCAGCGTGGTGCGGATGTCGTTGAAGGCGATCTCCTGCGCGTGCAGGCTGCGGCCGCTGGTCTGGATGTGGTACTTCAGCTTGCAGCTGCGCTCGTTCGCGCCGTAGCGCTCCTTCATGGCCACGGCCCAGATGCGGCGCGCCACGCGGCCCAGCACCGTGTACTCCGGGTCCATGCCGTTGCTGAAGAAGAAGCTCAGGTTGGGCGCGAAGTCGTCGATGTGCATGCCGCGCGCGAGGTAGGCCTCCACGAAGGTGAAGCCGTTGCTCAGCGTGAAGGCCAGCTGGCTGATCGGGTTGGCCCCGGCCTCGGCGATGTGGTAGCCGCTGATGCTGACCGAGTAGAAGTTGCGCACGTCGTGGTGCACGAAGTACTCGGCGATGTCGCCCATGACCTTCAGGCTGAACTCGGTGCTGAAGATGCAGGTGTTCTGGCCCTGGTCCTCCTTGAGGATGTCGGCCTGCACGGTGCCGCGCACGTTGGCCAGCGTCCAGGCGCGGATCTTGGCGGCCTCGTCGGCGGTCGGTTCGCGGCCGTTGTCG
>JBKDQY010000066.1:0-13022 GCA_046341655.1 Betaproteobacteria bacterium
GGGCAGCGCCACGGTGGCGAACTCGATCTGGCCGCCGATGAGGTCGGTCACCATCGGGCCCACGCCCTTGTACGGGATGTGCTTGGCGGTGGCGCCGGCCTCGTCGAGGAACATCTCGCCGGCCAGGTGCAGGATGGTGCCGTTGCCGCCGGAACCGAAGTTCAGCTGGCCCGGCCGGCTCTTGAGCAGCGCCACGAACTCCCTGGAGTTGTTCGCCGGCACGTTCTTGTTGACCACCAGCACGATGGGCGTGCTGCCGACGATGGCGATGGGCGTGAAGTCGCCCGGCATGTCGAAGGGCAGGCTCTTGATGACGCTGGGGAAGATGACGACGTTGTTGCTGACCACGCTGAGCGTGAAGCCGTCGGGCGCCGAGCGCGCCAGCGTCTGCAGCCCCAGCACGCCGCCGGCACCGGGCTGGTTGTCCACCACCACCGGAAAGCCCAGCGCCTTGGCCAGCGCCGGCTGCGCGGCGCGCGTGATGGCATCCACGCCCGAGCCGGTGGCGTTGGGCAGCACGAAGCGGACGGTCTTCTCGCCGGGGGTCTGCGCCCAGGCGGGCAGCGTGGCGGCGGCGGCGGTGGCGGCCAGCAGCCGGCGTCGGGTGGTCGTGTGGGTCATGGTGTCTCCGTCTCGTTGTCGTCGGGTTGGAAGAAAAGGCTTTCAGGCCACGTAGCCGGCAGCCCGCATGGCGTCGATCTCGGCCTCGCTGCGGCCGAGCGCTGCCAGCGTCTCGCGGGTGTGCTGGCCCACGCGCGGCGGGTCCAGCCGCACGCCGGGGCGCGCGCCGCCCAGCGTGAACGGCAGCAGCGTCGTCCCCACCGCCTGCCCGGCGCGCTCGCCGTCGGGCAGCACGATGGGCGCCAGGCCGCCGGTGGCCACGAGGTGCGGGTCGTCGTACAGGTCCTCGGGGCGGCGGATGGGCGCGTACGGCAGGCCCGCGGCCTCCATCGTGGCGGCGAGTTCGTCGGCGCGCCGCGCCGCCAGCCGCTCGCGCAGCACGGGCATCAGCGTGGCGCGCGCCTTCACGCGCTGGTTGTTGGTCGCGAGGGCCGGGTCGGCCTTCAGGTCGGCCAGGCCCAGGGCGTCGCAGAAAGTGCGCCACTGCGCGTCGGACACCGCGGCCAGGAAGATCTGCTCGCCGCCAGCCACCGTGAACACGTCGTACACGGCCCAGGGGCTCTCTCGCGCGGGCATCGGCGCCGGCCGGCGCCCCGTGACTGCGTACTGCAGCATGTGCTGGCCGACGAGGAACACGTTGTTCTCGAACAGCGCGCTGGTCACCTCCTGCCCGCGCCCGCTGATGCCGCGCTGCACCAGCGCGGCCAGGATGCCGATGGCGCCGAACAGGCCGCCCATGATGTCGTTGACGCTGCTGCCGGCGCGCAGCGGGTCGCCGGGGCGGCCGGTCATGTAGGCCAGGCCGCCCATCATCTGCACCACCTCGTCGAGCGCCGTGCGGTGCTCGTAGGGGCCGGGCAGGAAGCCCTTGAGGCTGGCGGACACCAGACGCGGGTTCGTCGCCGACAGCGCCGCGTGGTCGAGCCCGTACTTGGCCATCGTGCCGGGCTTGAAGTTCTCGATCACCACGTCGGCCGTGGCGCACAGCTCGCGCGCCAGCGCGGCACCGCGGGCGTCGTGCAGGTCCAGCGTGATGCTGCGCTTGTTGCGGTTGAACATCGGGAAGAAGCCGGCCCCCGCGCCCAGCAGCGTGCGCGTGCGGTCGCCGCCCAGCGGCTCGACCTTGATCACGTCGGCACCCAGGTCGGCAAGCACCATGCCGCAGGTGGGGCCCATGACCATGTGCGTGAACTCGACGACCACCAGGCCCTCCAGGGGCAAGGCGGCGGCGCTCGCCGGGCGGCCCTCGGCGGTCATGCCACCGCCTCCGCCGCCAGCGTCTTCGGCAAGCCGGCGCGCGCGATGGCGCCGTGCAGCGGCTCGCCGGGCAGCCAGTGGGCGAGGTCGCCACGCAGGCGCAGCAGTTCGGTCAGGTCCAGGCCCGTGGGCACGCCCATGCTGGCGAACAGGTAGGCCACGTCCTCGGTGGCCACGTTGCCGCTGGCGCCCGGCGCGTGCGGGCAGCCGCCCAGGCCCGCCAGCGACGCGTCGAAGCAGCGCACGCCCGCCTTCCAGGCCGCCCAGACGTTGGCCACGCCCAGGCCGCGCGTGTCGTGGAAGTGGCCGAAGGCCAGCCGCTCGCCGGCCACGGCGCGGGCCCGGGTGAACAGGCGCTGCACCTGCTCGGGGTCGGCATAGCCCACGGTGTCGGCCAGGCCCAGTTCGTCGGCGCCGGCGTCCAGCACGGCCTGCACCAGGCGCAGGACCTCGGCCTCGTCGACGCGGCCCTGGATGGTGCAGCCGAAAGCGGTGGAGATGCCCACCTCCAGCCGCACGCGCCGGCCGGTCTCGGCGGCGTGGCGGTCGCGCGCGGCGGCGATGGCGGCCAGCTCGGCCAGCGCCTCGTCGGGCGTGCGCTTCAGGTTGGCCAGGCTGTGCGCGGCGCTGGCCGACACCGGCATCAGCATCGCGTGCGCGCCGCCGGCCAGCGCGCGCTCGGCACCCCGCAGGTTGGGCACCAGCACGCTGACGACGGCGCCGGGCAGCTCCAGCGCGGCGGCCACCACCTCGGCCGCGTCGGCCATCTGCGGCATCAGCCTGGGCGGCACGAAGCTCGCCACCTCGAAGTGGCGCAGGCCCGCGGCGTGGGCACCGCGCAGCCAGGCGCGCTTGTGCAGGGTGGGCACGGTGCGGGCGAGGATCTGCAGGCCGTCGCGCAGGCCCACCTCGCGCACCACGACAGCGTCGGGGGCATGGATCATGAGCGGCACTGTAGCCATGCCCGATGGCCGCGCAAGCGGTGTTTCGGCAGCCTCGCCGGGCCGGGGCGGGGCGGCAGGCGACATGGGCACCGGCCTGCGCGGGCCGACAATGCGACCCGCCCAGCACCGACGCACAGGAGACGAGCCCATGACCAGCCGCCGCACCGCCACCACCGCACTCGCCTGCCTCGCCGCGGCAGCAGCCCTGCCCGGCGCTGCCCGGGCACAGTCCGCCACGACGCGCCGCATCGTCGTGCCCTTCGCTGCCGGCGGCCCCATCGACGCCACGGCGCGCCTGCTGGCCGAGAGGGTCAAGGACAGCCTCGGCACCGTCGTCGTCGAGAACCGCCCCGGCGCCGGCGGCAACCTCGGCGTCGATCTCGTTGCCAAGGCGCCGCCCGACGGCCTGACCATCGGCATCGCCGCCACGGCCATGCACGCCATCAACCCCTGGCTGTTCGCGAAGCTGCCCTTCGACCCCATCAAGGACTTCGCGCCCGTCATGCAGATGGTGCGCATCCCCAACGTGCTGGTGATGAACGCCGAGGTCGCGCAGCGGCTGAAGATCGCCAGCCTGAAGGACTTCCTCGCCCACGCCCGGGCCAACCCCGGCCGGCTCAACTACGGCAGCGGCGGCATGGGCAGCGCGGGACATCTGGGCGGCGAGATCCTCAAGCAGCGCGGCGGCTTCTTCGCGGTGCACATACCCTACGCCGGCGCGGCGCCGTCGCAGCTGGCGCTTGTGTCCGGCCAGGTGGACTACACGCTGGACAACCTGGCGGGCGCGGCGGCCAACCTCCGCGCCGGCAGGATCGTGGCGCTGGCCGTCACCAGCGCGCAGCGCAGCCCGCTGATGCCCGAGGTGCCGGCGCTGGCAGAGACGCTGCCCGGCTTCGAGATCGACACCTGGTGGGGGCTGGTGGTGCCGGCAGCCACCCCCGCGGCCGAGGTGGCCCGGCTCAACGCCGCGTTCACCGCGGCACTGGCCACGCCCGAGGTGAGGTCGCGCTTCACGCAGCTGATGGCCGAGCCGGTGGGCGGCTCGCCCGAGCAGTTCGCCGCGCTCATCCAGCGCGAGTACCGGCGCTACGAGTCCGTCGTGAAGGCCTCGGGGGCCAAGGTGGAGTAGCCCTGCGCTCAGCCGGGCGCGGGGGCCACGATGGTGCGAGTCTTGTCAGGGTCTCCGGCACCAAGAAGAGAGCCGCGGAAGCCCGGCGGCAGGTCGCAGAGGGCCTCGGCACGGTTGGTGCCGGTGCCGCACCCCCGGCTCGCGGTTGGCCGCCAGTTGCGGCCGGGCAACCGTCCGATTGACGACGCGGATGTCGCCGTCCGGCACCATCGTGGGGCCGGCCAGGATGGTCGGCGAGCGGGAAGCTTTCTGCGGCCGGACCCCCGGTTGCGCTCGCCACCTGAACACCAGCGAGTCGACGGTCCAGAAGTGGGAAGCTGGTACCAAGCGGCCCGGTGGGATGGCGCTGAAGCTGCTGGCGGTGGCCGAGAAGCATGGCTCGGAGGTCTTGGCCTGATCCGAACCCGTCTCCGTCTCGGGTTCAACGGGCCTCTCTAAGCGGAGGCGATGATCGCGGAGAGGGCTTCCACATGGCAGCATCTACTCGCTCCTGTGTCAGTCGCCGCCGAGCGATAGAAGCTGCGAAGGCCTACTTGAACTCCACCACCTGCTCCGCCCCCATGACCTTCTCGACGAAGTAGGTGGCCTTGCCCGTGCAGCTACGCCAGTGGTCGACGGTCGCCCAGCAGTCCGGAGTCGGCAGAAACCGCCCCGTCAGAGTCCTGGTCCAGCCTCGGACCGCCAACTGGAGGCGGTCGAGGTAGAGATGGTCATCGTTGATCATGTCGGTTCTCCAGCAGCCATCGCGGCAATGCTGCCTGCGGTCCAAGACTGCCGCGGTCAGCGCTTCTCAGCTGAGACATAGGGCCTCCCAAGGCAATTCCGCCTCTTCCTCCCCGAACCATCCCCACCGCGCCCGCTCGACGAGGTCCACGCCCCGTCCCCATCCGCCGGCTGTCTCGAACCGGCAGTCCAGCAGCTTCAGCCAACGCATGGCCTCGGGCAGCTCGCCCTGCGGCGTGATGACGCGCACCAACCGCGGCGCCTCGTCGCCTGGGAAGGAAACGAACTGCACCTGGGCTTCGCGCGCCGTGCCGCTGCGCACCACGGCCAGCGCCAGGCGGCGTGCCAACAGGGTTCCCGCACGGTCCGGCTTCCAGAAGTCCTTGCCACTCAGCGCGGTGCCGCCGATCGGCACCCGCGGACCGTAGTGGTCCAGCAGCAGTTTCTTGCCCGACAGCCCGTTGTCGCCCTCGGGACCGCCGATGGAGAAGGTGCCACTGCCGTTGACGACGAGTTCACTCGGATCGGACGACTCGAAGCCGGGCAGCCGCCTTGCCAGTTCCTGCGCGGCCTCGCGGACGGCCTGTGCGGCGCAACGGTGAAGCTCCACATCCCCGGCCTGGGCCAGCAGGGAACAGGACACCGCACTCAGCTTCCAGCCACACGGCAAGCCGTCCGGCGCACCCGATTCCTCCAGCACCACCAGCACCTTGCCGTCGGGGCACAGCCGCAGCGGCGAGTTCACGAGCGCGAACAGCCTGCGCGCCACCTCGCGGGCGAGCCACTGCTCGGGCGGGATGAAGCCGATGCCGGGCAGGTCCACTGCATAGCCGGTGACGATCGACTGGTCGTCGCTGATGTGGCGGATGCCCTCCTCGCCGGGCACCAGCGGCTCCACGCACAGGTTGCCGCCCAAGGAGATCTGCTGCGGGGTGGGTCGCCAGGGACCGGTGTCCTGCCCGTAGCCCGCCGAGCGGTAGACCTCGCGCACGAGGTCCTGCAGCGGCAGCGTGTGCGCTTCCTCGCAGGCCAGCCGCCCGGTGAGGTAGACCTGGTCGCGGTGCACCGCGACCTCGATGGCGCACAGCGCCTCGGCCTGGCGTTGCTGCGCGGCCTGCACCAGGGCATCGGCCACCGCGTCGGCGAGCTTGTCGGGGTGGCCGGGCAGCACCCACTCGGCGGCGCGCAGGGTCACGTTCGTCTTCATGTCGGGTCTCCCTTCAGGCGTGGATGGGCAGGCGCACCGTGGCATCGGCGTAGGGCGCGAGCGGTCGCTCGTCGATGAAGTCGCCCAGGTAACCCACGCCGAGCCGCGCAGCCTTCAGCCACTGCGCGCCTGCGGGCCCGGCCTGGCCGACGTAGCCGTCGGTCAGCACCACGGCGCGCTTCACCTTGTGTCTGGCCATGTGCCGCGTGACGCACTGGATGTCGGTGCCGCCAGTGCTGCGGCACACCCCGGCGCGCATCTGCGCTGGCGTGACCTCCGCGACCTGCGTGGAGAAGAGGTGGACGCTCGGGTGCACCAGCGCCTGGCAGTCGAGCACGGCGCCGTACAACGGACCCTTGATGCCTTCCATGCTGCCCGAGACGTCCACGTAGATGTGCACCCGTTCCTGCTCGGGCAGGCGCTGCGCCACCGCCACCTCGCCGCGGTACAGCAGCGGCGTCATGCCCAGCGCGCGGCAGGTGGCGGCGCGCCGGTCGGGCACGGGCACCGGTGTCTCCACCGCCATCGGCGCCACGGCCCAGCGGACGGCGCCGCGTCGGGCAGAGCCACCGCTGGCCACGCGAGAGATCAGCTCGCGCAGCAGCCTGCGCGCACTGGGCGGGCGCTGCACGCGAACGAGGGTGTCGCGCAGCAGGTCATCCAGCGACAGGCCGCGCACCGGCTGGGGCGGCGCGGGCCAGTGGCGCACGATGTCGGCCACGCCCTGCGCGAAGGCGCTGCCGCTTGCGCTGGCCAGGTTGGATTCGCCGTCGTGATCGCCCAGCAGCGGCACGCCGGCCAGTGCGCCCCCGCGGCGTTGCAGGAAGGCGCGCAGGACATGGCGCACATCGTCGTAGCTCGCGCCTTCGCGGCTGTACAGGCTGGTGTAGACCTGGCGCGCCGGACCCATTCCCTTGGGATCCAGGGCGCGGGGCACCGGCACCACGCAGGCCGCCGGGTCCCAGCCCTCGGGCGGCCGCAGCAGGCACTCCGGGAAGGCGTCATCCGCGTAGAAGTCGCGGAACAGCGCCGTGTAGGCCGGCTGCGGAAACATCCGGCACAGCAACGCGTTGATGATCGCGTCGAAGACGAAGTTGTCGGTGAGCGTGGGCCCCGACAGGCGACGCGTGTGGCCGAGCAGCACGTGGTGGATCTCGTGCAGCACCAGCATCATCAGCTTCTCCGGCGTTTGCGCGTGTTGCGCCACGAAGGCAGGGTTGACGAGCAGGCGCGGCTGCGCGTGGCACTCCACGGCGGCGGTGGGCACGGCGTCGGTCTCGACGACGTCCACCAGGCGCAGCAGCCCGGCCAGCGCATAGCGCCCGGCGGGAAGGCAGTCGAAGAGTCGGTCCTTGAGGGTGGCGAGGTTCGTGGAATTCATGGTGGGTTCCTGAAGAGGTGTTTGGGGCGGACGGCTGGCAGTCGCGGCCTCATGGGGTCGGTGTCGTCGCCCGGGGAGTGCCGATCCGCGACAGCACGTCCTGCGGGATGCCCTGGGGGAACCACAGCATCTGGCTCCAGCGCACGCCGCGCATGGGCGTGCTGCCCGGCTCGACGAGGGTGGGCGCGTGCAGCGGTGCGAGGTGTGGCCGCCTGTCCCGCAGCCACAGGCTGCCGGTGCACTTGGCCATCGCCACGAAGGCGGTGGGCACGTGGTCGAGTTCCACCTGCGGATCGCCCGGCCGGCCGGCACTCCAGCCGCCGCGCCTGGCAAGCAGGCAGGCCGGCCAGGCGCAGCGCGCCGTCTCCTCCTCGATGAAGGCGACCAGCCGCTCATGCGCCGGGGTTTCAGCCAGGCCGTGTCCGGGCTCGACGAGCTCCAGCAGCGCGGCAGCCGTGTTCCAGTCGCGCCGGTAGCGGGAGTCGCGCTGGCCGATGGAGATGGTCAGCTGCAGCCATGCGCCGGGCGGGCGGGCGGGGCTGGCGGAAGGGGGGGCACCGTGGGTGCTGCCCTGAGCGGCTGACCCGCCCTGCGTGCGGCCCAGCCCGCCCCAGCTGATCGTGGCCCGAGGCGGACCGCCGCTGTTGTGCAGCAGCCCGGGGGCGGCCTCCACCCCGCCACGAACCGCACTGGCGGGGGCCTTCATGCCGGCACCCCAGAGGGCGCACTCACGCAGTCCGGCCCGCACAGTTGCTGCCGGGTGGCACGGTAGCGCTCCAGCACCAGGTCCACGTCCGCTTCGGCCTGCAGCCGCCCGGCAGCGAACATCGCCACCAGCAGATTGCCCTGGCGCTCGGCGGCCACGGCAGTCTGGGGGGAAGCAGAGGTCACGAGCGCCCCGAGGCGTTGCTGAAGGTGCTTCCAGACGCGGTGGCGCTGGCCGTTGGGTTGGACCTGCTCGTGGATCTCCTGCACGCAGGCCACATCGCGCACCGCCTCGGCCACCGCCTCGGCGGCGACCACCGACAGCCGGTGCAGCGCACCGCCCTCGCCCTCGTCGCCGCCGAAGAGCCACTCCGCCAGCGCGTGGCGCCGCCCGTCCGGGCACGAGGCCAGCGCGTCGTTGACGATGGTGGTGAGTTCGCCGTCCGGAAGGCCCGTGGCGGCCAGCGCCAGCCTCACCCGGGCCACCGGGTCGCGCTCGGCCAGGATGCGCGACATCGGGTCCTCGGCCCGGGCAGCAGCCTGCCGCCAGGCCTCGCGGTGGCAGGCCAGCAGCTTCGCGTCATCGAGCTTGCCGCCCGCGGCCGCGAAGGGCATCGAGTTGAGCGCGGCGATCAAGGCCGAGTCCTCGATGCCCGCGGCCGCATCGGCCGTCAGCCTGGCGGCGTGCACCGCCGCCACGTTCGAGGCCAGCATGACCGCGCGCCGCGCGCTCAGCACCGCGCCGGCCTCGGCCAGCAGCGCGGCCAGCAGGCGCACGTAGCGGGCGATGGAGGGCGCCCACTGAGCCTGCACCATCGGCAGGCGGTCTCGCGTGGCCTGCAGCGCGGCCGACCACAGCGCGCCGGCCTGCGGGTCGGGCCCGGTCTGCGCGGCGCGGATCACCGCCTCCTGCTCGGCCTCGCCGAAGGCCCGCCAGTCGGGCACGCGGGCCTGCAGCGCGAACCGGTCGGCCAGCGCCAGGTCCAGCGGCTGGCTGCCGGCGTAGACAGCCTCGTCCTCGTCATCGCCCGCGGGCGGGTTCATCGCGGCCCAGCGGTGCTGCAGTGCCTCCAGCGCGATGCCCTGCACCCGCCTCTCGTGGATGATCGGGAACAGGCGGTTCTGGACGTCCAGCCGCGCGCGCGAAATCTCGTCGATGAACACGCACTGCGCCCCCCACACCGAGGCCGGCGTCTGCACGAAACGCAGCTGTCCGCGCTCGTCGGGCAAGGGGTAGCCGACGAGATCGTCGAAGTTGACCAGCGCGGCGTTGTAGTGTCGCCAGGACAGGCCCAGCGCCACGGCCAGGCGCTCCAGCAGCAGCGACTTGCCGCTGCCGTGCGCGCCGATGAGCAGCAGCGGGCTGCGGGTGGCCAGCGAGGCCAGCACCACGGGTTCGAGCGAGGCCAGCCCGACAAGGCCCAGCCGAGCCATGAGGTCGCGTCCGGGTGGGGCTGCAGCGGAGGCTGCCGAAACGTTCGATGACGGTGTCGCGGCGGGCGCCGCGCGGGATGACCGGGTGGCCATGGGAGTTCTCCTTGTCGTCCGTGATCCGCAGTGCGCGGATCGGCCGGACGACAGGAGGCCTCACCAACGCTTTAGCAGCACTTGTGAGTCGCCCTGCAAGTTGTCACTTAAATCGGCGACGCTTGGTGTTGCGGGTCCAGGCTCCCCGTGAAGTGGTGGCTTCAGGTCACGTCGGCCACCTGGAGGCGATGGCTGCGCGCCCGCGCGCGGACCGCCTGCGGGGCTTGCCGCGCAAGGCGTCGTCGATGGCCTCGCGAAGCCGGCTCATGGCCTCGCGGTCGAGGGTGGTGGTGTACCGCACCCTGGTTTGCGATGGATCGCGCGCCGTGTCCAGCAGGCTTTCCACCTTGAGCAGCCACGTGTCGGCAAACACCTCCAGCGGGGCAAGGCTCAGCACCTCGTGGCAAGGCCCGACATCGTGCAGGACGCACAGGGTGGTGCCTGGCCGGGCGCTGGCGTTCAGGTCGGTTGATGGCAATGACATTGACGTTCTCCTGTTTAGCCGCGTTCGACGTGTGTCGGGGGCGGCAATCCGGAACAACTCCCCCCAGTCCGTCTGCCAGTTGGCGGGTGGACCAGGCCCTCTTCGTTCATCTCAGCAGCACCAGCCGAGGAACCGCGTCGGGCCCCGCCCAGACGATGGCATCCTGATCGAACTCCAGGCCGATCGCCTTGGCGGTTTCAAGCGCGAGCCCGAAGGCGAAGCAGCTGCGCTCCGCGGGCCAGTCGGACCCCTTCGCGCTGCCGGATCCTTCGATGGCCGCCAGGCCGAGGACGGCAAGCCTCTTTGCCAGACGGATGTGCGCGCGATCGTTGGCTCCGTCGGACTGAAGCTGGCCTCGCGGGTTGTACGCGGTGAGGAACGCACCGCAGTCCACGCCCCGCGCCGCGAACAGCCCAGCCAGGCCCGGCGACCGCACGCCGACCCGCAGGACGGTGTCAGCCTCAGCATGGCCCATGCAGTAGTCGGTGGCGAGGTACGCCCGAATCTTGTCGGGTTGGATCAGCGTCGTCTCGGACACAAAAATGCCCTCCACGATGGAGGGCCGACGCTGCTCCCGCTTCGTTGCCCCTACAGGGCCACATCTGCTTTCGCATCCACCTTGCCCGGGTAGGCAGGTTGGCATGGGCGTCGACCCAACTCTTGATGACTAGCTCATCATACATCTTCACCGACGGCACCGAGCCGGAGCCTCGACAAGGTGCCCACACCGGTCTGGGCGGGATCGTGCGCTTCCCTCGGGGAACGCACAAAAAGAAAGGGCCCAGAGATGAGTCTGGGCCCTTGGTACTGGTGGATCCGGGGGGAATCGAACCCCCGTCCGCAAGCCATCGCCGGACGGTTCTACATGCGTAGCTGTCTGATTTGGATTTGAGGGCTCCGGTCGCGCAGCAGCACGCTACCGAGGCCCCGAGTCATTTGGGTTTAGGCCCGCCGCGAATGACTCATGGCGGGACGAGCCGATGTGAATGACCTCGCAGCCCTTCGGTGTGACCCGTCAGACCCAGCCCATCGGCCAACTGTTGCGAGGCTCACCGGTGTTTAAGCGGCGAGGGCGAAACGTTCGTCGTTCGCAGTTACTTTGTTTCCAGTGGATTTACGAGCGAACTGGTGCTCGGCATGCCCCGCGCCGACTCCGCACCCACGTCGAAGCCAGGTCGGACCCATACCCCAGAGTTTAGGCCAGCGCGAGCCGTTTCAAGACAGCCGCCGGCGTTTCGATCACGGCCTGCGCTCCCCAGGCGTGCACCGGCTCGGCCACGCCGAGGTAGCCCCAGGCCGCGGCCCAGCCCGGCATGCCGGCCGCCGCCGCGGCACGCATGTCGCGAGGGTCGTCACCCACGTACACGCAGTCGGCCGCCGCCACGCCCAGCGCGGCACAGGCTGCCCACAGCGGCGCCGGGTGCGGCTTGGCGTGCGGCGTGCTGTCGCCGCCGATCAGCACCGCTGCAGGCGGTCGCAGGCCCAGGCCGTCGGCCAGCGGCGCCGCCAGCCGCACGGCCTTGTTGGTGACGATGCCGAAGGGCAGGCCGGCCGCGGCCAGTCCGGCCACCATCGCCGCGACCTCGTCGAACAGCGCCGTGTGCCGAAGCAGCCGCGCTTCGTAGATGCGCAGGAACTCGTCGCGAAGGGCCTCGTAGCCGGTGTCGCCCGGCACCAGGCCGAAGGCGGCGCCGATCATGCCCCGCGCGCCCGAACCCCCGTGCGGCCGCAGCATGCCCAGGGGCAAGGGCTCGCGGCCGCGGGCCAGCAGCATGTCGTTGGCGGCGCCGCCAAGGTCGGGGGCGCTGTCGACGAGCGTGCCGTCGAGGTCAAACAACAGCGCGGCCGGGCGCTTCACGACCCGGCTCAGCCCGGCTTGCGGCAGGCCATGAGGTAGTTGACGCTGGTGTCGCCGCTCATCCAGTAGCGCCGCGTCAGCGGGTTGTATTCCATGCCACGGCTGGCCTGCGTGGCCAGGCCAGCCTCGCGGGCCCATCGCGCCAGTTCGCTGGGGCGGATGAACTTGGCGTACTCGTGGGTTCCACGCGGCAGCAGGCGCAGGACGTACTCCGCGCCCACGATGGCGAACAGGAAGGACTTCGGGTTGCGGTTGAGGGTGCTGAAGAACACCCACCCGCCGGGCCGCGCCAGCTGCGCGCAGGCGCGCACCACGGCGGAAGGGTCGGGCACGTGCTCGAGCATCTCCATGCAGGTGACCACGTCGTAGGCCCCGGGGTGCTCGGCCGCCAGCGCCTCGGTGGCGATCTCGCGGTACTCGAGGTTCTCGACCCCGGCCTCAAGCGCGTGCAGGCGCGCCACCCCGAGGGGCCGCGCCGCCAGGTCGATTCCGGTGACCTGCGCCGCACGGCGGGCCATGGCCTCCGCCAGGATGCCGCCGCCGCAGCCCACATCGAGCACGCGCTTGCCCTTGAGCGACGCCAGTTCGTCGATCCACTCCAGCCGCAGCGGGTTGATCTGGTGCAGCGGCCTGAACTCGCTGTCGGGGTCCCACCAGCGGTGGGCGAGTTCGCTGAACTTGGCCAGTTCCTGGGCGTCGACGTTGTTCATGCCGGGGATGGTAGCGGCGGAACCCTGTGACCCGCGCGGGAAAGAAAAAGCCCCGCCGAGGCGGGGCTCCGTTCGCTGGTGCCCGGCAGCGAAGCCGGGCGCTCGGCGATCAGGGACGACGGGTACGCGTACCGACGACCTCGACCTCCACCCGGCGGTTCTTCGCGCGGCCTTCCGGCGTCTTGTTGTCGGCGACCGGGTTGGACGAACCCTTGCCCTCCGTGTAGACGCGGTTGGCCTCGACGCCCTTGCTCACCAGGAACTTCTTGACGTTCTCGGCACGCTGCGTCGACAGGCGCTGGTTCAGGGCGGCGTTGCCGGTGATGTCGGTGTGACCCACGGCGATGATCACCTCGAGGTTGACCGCCTTGGTCTTGTCGACCAGGTCGGTCAGCTTGGCCTGCGACTCGGCGTTGAGAACCGCAGAACCCGTGGCGAAGAACGAGTCGGCCGCGAAGGTGACCTTCTCGCTCACC
>JBKDQY010000067.1:0-3326 GCA_046341655.1 Betaproteobacteria bacterium
TCGACGCCTGGGACGCCTGGCTCGAGCACGAGCCGCAGGTCTGCTTCCTCGACATCCGCATGCCCGGCATGAGCGGCATCGACGTGGCCCGCCGCATCGACGGGCGCAGCCCGGTCGTCTTCGTCACGGCCTACGGCGACCACGCGCTGGCTGCCTTCGACGCCGGCGCGGTGGACTACGTGATGAAGCCCGTGGACCCGCCCCGCCTGGCGCAGGCCGTGGAGCGTGTGCGCGCGCGGCTGGACGCCCGCGCCGCCGCGCCGGGGCTGGACCCCGCGGCGCTGCAGGCGCTGCTGGCCCAGCTGGCCGGCGGCGTGCGCCGGCCGGCGCCGCTGCAGGTGATCCAGGCCGGCGTGGGCAAGGAGGTTCGGCTGATCCGCGTCGACGAGGTCGTGTACTTCGAGGCCGACAGCCGCTACACGCGCGTCGTCCACGAAGGCCCGGCCGGCGGCGGCGACGCGCTGATCCGCACGCCGCTGAAGGAGCTGCTGGCCCAGCTCGACGAGGCGCAGTTCTGGCAGGTGCACCGCTCGGTCATCGTCAACCAGCGCCACATCGCCAGCGCCGTGCGCGTCGACGAGGGGCAGATGCACCTGGTGCTGCGCAACCGCCGCGAGACGCTGCCCGTTTCGCGCCACTTCCAGGGGCTGTTCAAGGGTCAGTAGCGGGTCCGCCCGCGCGTTGGCGCGCTTAGCATCGCGGCACCCTCGACCCGATGCCGCCGCCCGAGCGCGTCCGCCATGCCCGCCATCCCCGTCCCGCGTTTCGACCAGTTCTACCGCTACCCCGAGCTCACGCGGCTGCTGCAGGACTACGCCGCCGCCGCGCCTATGCTGCTGCAGCTGCGTTCCATCGGCCGCAGCCACGAGGGCCGCGACATCTGGCTGCTGGCCATCACCAACCAGGCCAGCGGCAGCGACGTCGACAAGCCGGCGTTCTGGGTCGACGGCAACATCCACGCCGCCGAGCTGACGGCCTGCACCGCCTGCCTGTACTGGCTGCACCAGCTCGTCAGCACCTACGGCAGCGACGAGCGCGTGCGCGAGCTGCTCGACACCCGCGTGGTCTACATGGTGCCGCGCCTGAACCCCGACGGCGCCGAGCTCGCGCTGGCCGACCGCCCGCGCCACATCCGCAGCAGCACGCGGCCCTACCCGTACGACGAGGAGCCGGTCGAGGGCCTGACCATCGAGGACATGGATGGCGACGGCCGCATCCTCAGCATGCGCATCCCCGACCCCCACGGCCCCTACAAGAAGCACCCGCAGGAGCCGCGCCTGATGGTGGCGCGCGAGCCCGGCGAGTTCGGCGGCGAGTACTTCCGCATCGTGCCCGAGGGCAGCCTGAAGGCCTACGACGGCGTGAAGATCACCGCCAACCCCGACAGGGAGGGCCTCGACCTCAACCGCAACTTCCCCGCCTACTGGCGCCAGGAGTTCGAGCAGGTCGGCGCCGGCCCCTACCCCACCAGCGAGCCCGAGGTGCGGGCGATGGTGGACTTCGTTGCCGGCCACCCGAACATCGGCGCCGCGGTGAGCTTCCACACCCACAGCGGCGTGATCCTGCGCCCCATGGGCACCAACTCCGACGACGACATGACGCCGGAGGACCTGTGGATGTACAAGCGCCTGTCCGACCTGGGCGCACGGCTCACCGGCTACCCGGCCATCAGCATCTGGCACGACTTCAAGTACCACCCCAAGCAGGTGATCACGGGAACGCAGGACTGGGTCTACGAGCACCTGGGCGCGCTGTTCTGGACGGTGGAGATCTGGGCTCCCAACAAGGAGGCCGGCATCACCGACTACAAGTGGGTCGACTGGTACCGCGACCACCCGGTGGAAGACGACCTGAAGCTGCTGAAGTGGAGCGACGAGCAGTGCGGCGGCCAGGCGCACGTGGACTGGTACCCGTTCCGCCACCCGCAGCTCGGCGTCGTCGAGCTCGGCGGCTGGGACCGCATGAACTACTGGCGCAACCCGCCGCCGGCGCTGCGCGAGCGCGAGGCGGCGCGCTTCCCCGGCTGGCTGCTGCAGCTAGGGCTGTCGCTGCCGAAGCTGGAGGTGCTGCGCACCGAGGTGCGGGCGCTCGGCCCCGACACCTGGCGCGTGCGGCTGGCGGTGGCCAACGCCGGCTACCTGCCGAGCTACGTGAGCAAGCGCGCGCTGGAGCGCAAGACGGCGCGCGGCACCGTGTTCCGCATCCACCTGCCGGCCGGCGTGACGCTGGTCAGCGGGCTTGAGCGCGAGGTGGGCTCGCACCTGGAGGGCCACGCGCCCAAGGCCAGCCTGCTGGCCTTCCTGCCGAGCCGCGAGCTCACGGCCGACCGCGCCGTGTGCGAGTGGGTGGTGCGCGGCCCGCGCGGCACGGCCATCGCGCTGAGCGCCGCCGCCGACCGCGCCGGCAGCGTGCGCACCGAGGTCACGCTGGACTGATCCTCGCGGCTACGGCTGCCCGAAGCGGTAGACCGCCACGCTGGCGCGCCAGTTCGGCGCCAGGCGCACGACCCGGCCCTCGTGCAGGCCGAAGGCGTCGGTCACGTGCAAGCGCAGGCGGCGCGCCAGCACGCCGAAGTCGGCGAAGGTGCCGACGCGGATGTTGGGCGTGTCGTGCCACTCGTAGGGCAGCGCGCGCGTCACCGGCATGCGGCCCGCGGCCACGCGCAGGCGGTTGGGCCAGTGCGCGAAGTTCGGGAAGGCCACGATGCCGATGCGGCCCACGCGCGCCGTCTCGCGCAGCATGCGCTCGGTGTGGCGGATGGCCTGCAGCGTGTTGATCTGCAGCACGACGTCGAAGCTCTGGTCGTCGAAGAGGGCCAGGCCTTCCTCCAGGTCGAGCTGGATGACGTCGACCCCGCGCTGCACGCAGCGCAGCACGTTGTCGTCGGCCAGCTCCACGCCGTAGCCGCTGCAGCCCTTCTCGCGCTGCAGCCACTCCAGCAGCGCGCCGTCGCCGCAGCCGAGGTCGAGCACGCGGCTGCCGGCGGGCACCAGCGCGCCGATGAGCTCGAGATCCCTGCGCTCGCTCACGTCGCCACCCTCCCGAACCACGCCCGCACCAGCGCGTGGTAGCGCCGGTCGTCGAGCAGGAAGGCGTCGTGGCCGTGCGGCGCGTCGATCTCGGCGTAGTTGACGGCGATGTCGTTGTCCACCAGCGCCTTGACGATCTCGCGGCTGCGGGCCGGTGCGAAGCGCCAGTCGGTGGTGAAGCTCACCACCAGGAAGCGCAGGCCGCGGGCTGCCGCGAAGGCCCTGGCGAGGTTGCCGCCGTGGGCGCGCGCCGGGTCGAAGTAGTCGAGCGCGCGCGTGATCAGCAGGTAGGTGTTG